>JAYFPE010000064.1:0-32405 GCA_034928145.1 Candidatus Pelethousia sp.
ATAATCTTCTCGGACATGGCTTTTCTCCTTTGCTCGGTTCGATGTTTTGTGTGGTAACTTACATTCTACCAAGCGAGTTCGGCCATGTCCTTCCTTTTCTGGCCCTTTTTCATTTGTGCGAAAAATAGTTTACCTTATCCATGGCTTTTCTCCTTTGCTCGGTTCGATGTTTTGTGTGGTAACTTACATTCTACCAAGCGAGTTCGGCCATGTCCTTCCTTTTCTGGCCCTTTTTCATTTGTGCGAAAAATAGTTTACCTTATCGAGTAAATCGGAAAATGGCTTCTGCTATCAATCTGCTATCAAATGGCGAAAACAAGCCCCAAAAGTCCTGAGATTTCAAGGCTTTTGGGGCTTCGTTAATCATTCCCACTCAATCGTTCCCGGAGGCTTGGAGGTAATGTCGTATACGACGCGGTTCACATGGGGAACCTCGGCGATGATGCGGCTGGAGATCTTGCGCAAAACAGGATACGGAAGCTCCGCCCATTCCACGGTCATGGCATCGGTGCTGGTGACGGCGCGCACGCCGATGGCGTAGTCGTATGTACGCTGATCACCCATCACACCTACGGAGCGCATGCCGGTGAAAACGGTGAAATATTGCCAAACCTTCTCCTGTAAGCCCGCGAGTCGGATCTCCTCACGCAGGATCGCGTCGCTATGGCGGAGGATGGAAAGCTTGTCCTCGGTTACATCGCCCAGCACGCGGATGGCCAGGCCCGGGCCCGGGAAGGGCTGACGCCAAACCAGCTCGTGCGGGATGCCCAATGCCTCGCCCAGGGCGCGTACTTCATCCTTAAAGAGCATGCGCAAGGGCTCCACCAAGCCTGTAAAGCCCATATCGGCAGGCAGGCCGCCCACATTGTGGTGGCTTTTGATTTTGGCGCTAGCCTCCGTGCCGCTCTCGATCACATCCGGATAGATGGTGCCCTGCAAAAGGAACCAATCTTCATCTTCGGTTTTGAGCTTGCGGGTTTCTTCTTCGAAGACGCGTACGAACTCCGTGCCGATGATCTTGCGCTTTTGCTCCGGTTCGGATACGCCCGCGAGCTTGGAAAGGAAGCGAACCTTCGCGTCTACGGCTGTTAGGTTGAGCTTAAGGTGATGGCGGTAAAAATCCTGCACCTCCTGCGCTTCGTTCTGCCGAAGAAGGCCATGATCCACAAATACGCAGGAGAGCCTATCCCCCACCGCCCGCTGCACCAAGGCCGCGGCCACGGTGGAATCCACGCCGCCGCTGAGCGCGCCTAGCACGCGGCCCTTCTCGCCCACCTGGCGCCGTACCTGCTCCACGAGCTGCTCGGCCAGGTTCTCGGGCTTGTAATCACAGCGGCAGCGGCAAATCTTTTCGAGGAAATTTTGAAAGATGAGGATACCCTTGGGCGTATGGGCCACCTCGGCGTGGAACTGCACGCCATAGAGCCGCTTTTCATCATTTGCGAAGGCTGCGATGCAATGGGCCGTGCGGGCGATGGGCACAAAGCCCGCGGGCAACTCAACCACGCTGTCGTTATGGTTCATCCAAACATAGCCGGCATCCATGCCGGAAATCAGGGGATGGCCGCTCATTTCAATGGGGGTATCCGCATATTCACGATGCCCGGCCTCAATTTTGCCGCCATAGAGATGGGCGATATACTGCATGCCATAACAAACGCCCAGTACGGGCACGCCCAGCTCGAATACATAGGCGGGGCAGCTTTTTGCCTCGGGATCGTATACGCTATCCGGCCCGCCGGTAAGGATGATGCCGGAAAGGCCGCCTTCCAGGAGGCGCTCTTTGGAGGCGGACCTTGGCAAAAGTTCGCTGTATACGCCCAACTCGCGCACCCGACGGGCTATCAGCTGGTTATATTGGCCGCCGAAGTCCAATACGGCGATGCGTTCCATGCTCAATGTTAATCCTCCCGAAAATCGATGCCGTCCACATCCGCCCGCTCGATGATGGCCAGGGATTTGAGGTTGTAACCGGCCTGGCGGATCATCGCGCCGCCGGGCTGGAAGCCCTTTTCGATGGCCACGCCTATGCCGACCAGCTCAGCCCCGGCCTGCTCCACAATCTCACACAGGCCGCGCAGGGCTTCACCGTTGGCCAGAAAGTCGTCCACGATCAGAACCTTATCCTCCGCGTGAAGCCATTCCTTGGAGACTAGCTGGGTGATCTTCTTTTTATAGGTATAGGAATAAATATCGCTGCGGAAAAGACCGCCCTCGATATTATCGCTCTTGGCCTTCTTGGCGAAAACCATGGGCACGCCGTAGTGCTCGGCGCAAATGGTGGCCAGGGCGATGCCGCTGGCCTCCGCCGTGAGCACCAGCGTGATCTTGCTGGTATCAAAATGCTTTGCGAATTCATCCGCGATATCGCGCATCAGCGCCGTATCCACCCGGTGATTGAGAAAGCCATCCACCTTGATGATGTTGCCGGGTAAAACCTTGCCCTCCCGCACGATGCGCTCTTTTAACTGCTGCATAGGAAACCGACCCCTTTCTTTTTCGCATGTAATTTTGTAATTCTAACCCGCCCGGGAGCGGGGGACGACCGCAAAAAATATGGTTTCATTATCCCGCATTTCCCGCGTATATACAAGCGGTTTTGCCAATTCACGCGAAATGTTTTGCATACCCAAAGTTTGTTTGGCCCCGGCTTTACAGAGCAAGAATGTAAATAAACTCTGACATATTGGCCGCTTGCATTGAAAAACGCGGCTAAAGCGGCTAAAATGTTACCATTATACGATACGCTTCGCGGAAAGGAGACAAATGCCTCCCTTATACTATCGCAAAAAGAAATTCAAGCGGCGCATAGCCTTGTTTTTCCGCAGCCTGCGGGATATTATCGCCCCCTTTTTCGAAAGCTTCCATAAAGCCTCCGGTATGGCTAAGGCCGCCATCCTGGGCGGCATGGCCGGGGCAATCGGCCTGGCCATGCTGCTGGCGAGCCTTTGGGGCGGCTCCTCCGCCGGGACGGGCGGAAATGCTGCCCGCGCCATGTCCCTGGCGGCCGGTACGGCCGAGGACGGCATCGTGCAAATCGAACTGACTCCCACCCCCATCCCCACCATCGCGCCCACCCCCACACCCACGCCTGACCCTACCCTGCGCAAGGGCATGGAAGGCGAGGCTGTGCAGCAATTGCAGGAGCGGCTAATGGAGCTAGGCTTCTTGGAGCTGGACGAGCCTACCCAGCTTTACGGCCCCGCCACCAAGGCGGCTGTAAGCCTTTTCCAACGGCAAGTGAACTTTACGGAAGACCTGGGCCTGCAAATTGACCAAGACGGCGTGGCAGGGGAGCAGACCCTGGCCCTGATCTACAGTGAAAACGCCCCTAAGTATGTGGCCAAGGAAGGCATGGAGGGCGACGATATCACCAGCATGCAGGTGCAGCTTAGGGATATGGGCTACATGAAAGAGACCACCGGCTATTATGGCGAAAAGACCATCTCCGCCATCAAGGAATTTCAGGGCCGCAACGGCCTGAGCGCGGATGGCCTGGCCGGCGTTTACACCTACGACCTGCTCTACTCCCCCAACGCCAAAGAGAGCGCCAGCAAGGCCCACGAGGCCCGCAGCAAGGCCAATATCTCCAAGATGATCGAAATGGCCAAAGAGCAGCTAGGCGATCCCTATGTGCTGGGCGCGACCGGCCCCGGCAAGTTCGATTGCAGCGGCCTGGTTTATTACTGCCTCAAACAGGCGGGCAGCAACCGCCGCCGCCTCACCGCGGCCGGCTATTCGCAGGTGAGCGATTGGGAGAAGATCACCAGCATGAGCAAGCTGAAAAAGGGCGATCTGATCTTCTTCTACAACAACGGTTTTTCCAAGGTGGGCCATGTGGGCATCGTGATCTCCAGCGGCATGATGATCGACGCCTCCAGCGCCAACGGCAAGGTGGTGCGCCGCTCGTTCTCTACCAGCTATTGGCAGAAGCATTTCGTTTGCGGCAGGCGGCCCTGGTAAGCGAAACGGCCTTGAACGGCCCTGCCGCCTGTGCTATACTGAATCCGTAAGCATCATATAATTCCGCGAAGATGGCGCGGGAGTTTCTACGGGGCCGCCGCCGGCCCCACTATGAGCATCGCAAGGTGCTCTTTTTGTTTAAAAAGGAGGTTCGTACCCATGCCCACCCTGCTTCTGCGCAACTGCCGCTCCATCGTCACTTGCGACGATGAGGATCGCCTTTACGAACATGCGGATATCCTCTGCCGGGATGGATTCATCGAGGCCATTGGCCCGGGTCTTGGCCGGGAGGCCGATGAGGTGATCGACGCCAGCCACATGCTCTGCTATCCCGGGCTGGTGAATACGCATCACCACCTGTATCAAGTCTTTTCCCGCAACCTGCCACAGGTGCAAAACATGGAGCTGTTCGATTGGCTGCGAACCCTTTATGAAATCTGGAAGGGGCTAGATGAAGAAGCCGTTCGCCTATCCTCCCTGGTGGGCCTTGGCGAGCTGATGAAGAATGGCTGCACCACCTGCTTTGACCACCACTATGTATTCCCCCGGGGCGCGGGCGATTTGATCGCGGCGCAATTCGCCGCGGCGGATGCGCTGGGCGTGCGTATGGTCGCCAGCCGGGGCAGCATGGATCTATCCAAAAAGGACGGCGGTCTGCCGCCGGATAGCGTGGTACAGACCGTAGATGAAATATTAAAGGATAGCCAGCGCTTGATCGAAGCCTGGAAGGACGACGCGCCCGGGACCATGCGCGGCATCGTGCTCGCGCCCTGCTCACCCTTTTCCGTCAGCGGCGAGCTGCTGCGCCAGAGCGCCCTGTTGGCCCGCCAATACGGCGTGCGCCTGCACACCCACCTTTGCGAGACAAAGGACGAGGAAGCCTACACCATGGAGCGCTTCGGCATGCGGCCCTATGCCTATATGGATACCCTGGGCTGGACCGGGCCGGACGTATGGTATGCCCATGGCATCCATTTCAACAGCGAAGAGCTGGCTGAGCTGGCCCGCACCGGCACGGGCGTGGCCCACTGCCCCATTTCCAATATGAAGCTGTCTAGCGGCGTGGCCAAGGTGCCCGAAATGCTCCGCCTGGGCGTGCCCCTAGGCCTGGCTGTGGACGGCAGCGCCAGCAACGACGGCAGCAACCTGCTCGAAGAGATGCGGGTTTGCTTCCTGCTGCACCGCCTCACCAGCGGCGATGCCGCGCCCTCTGGCTACGACATTCTCAAGATGGCCACGCGGGGAAGCGCCTCCCTCCTTGGCAGGGCGGATATTGGCCAGCTTACCCCAGGCAAGTGCGCAGACCTTTTCCTCATCGACAGCCGCCGCCTGGAGCTGACCGGCGCGTGCCTCGACCCCAGGAGCGTGCTTTGCACCGTGGGCCTTAAGGGCGCGGTGGATACGACCATCGTGCAGGGCCGCGTGACCGTGCGGGAGGGCCGCCTGGCCCGGCTGGATGAGGAAGCGTTGAGCGCCAAGGCCAACAAAAAGGTGTTGCAGTATTTGGGGATCTGATTTTGAGCGGGGGATTTCATCCCCCATACCACTGACTTACTCTTGGAAAGAGTAAGCAGAATCGCGGCTGCCATATTTCTGTTCTGGTTTGATCAAACGGAACCCCTTCCTAACAGCGCGGCCCGGCCCATGAAATGGGCCGGGCCGTTGGCATATTGCGCCTTATGGCTAACTCACCGGCGTGGGCACGAACCAGGCGGACAGAAAGCGTAGGTTATGCTCCGCGTTGCCATAGGCGTATTCCGCAAGCATATAGCCGTATCTCTCCACATGCGGGCCGCCCGGGCCCGTTACGTACTGGCGGGTGATGATATGCCCTTCCTCTGTAACCACAAAGGCGGAAATGGCGTCGCTATCGCTCACGCTTTCCCCCGCGGGTCGGGCGTCCAGCCAGGCGATGCGCTCGGTCCGGTCGTAAGCGTCCGACCGGGGCAGAACCATCGAGTCATCCACAACGCGCTCCGCATAGCCCGCCTCGGGGCTTCTGATTTCTACCGTATGGGTTTGGGCATCCCAGTACACTTGGTAGTGGCATCCGCTCTGCGGCGAGGGAAGCGGCTCCCATTTGCCGTTCTTTTGTTCGTAAACCTGTAACGAGTACCCGCCATTGCCGCCCGCCGCGCCAATGTCGATAAGCAATAGGATCTCATTAGCACCGTCCCCATTTACATCCGCGCCCAGCACCTGATAGTCCACCCCCCAACCGGACGCATTCGCAGAGTCCTTGGCTTTGGCTTCAAGCCGCTTACCATCCCCAAATTGCACCGCAAGCGCGGTCTGGCGGTTATATATTTCATCGATGGGTTCTTTCACAAACCCGGCCTTATCCTCTTTGCCATCGCCATCCCAATCGCCTGTGGTATCCTTCCATTCATAGGCAGGCTCCTGTGGGAACATCTTCAACATCCGCGCATAGCGATCATCCGCATCCGCAGCCGTGATAACGGGTGCGCCACCCTCCCCTGCCTCGGCCTGCACCTCGCCGGGGCCATACATGCCCTCGTCCGTGCGTAAAACAAAGCAGCACTCCCGCCACTGTGCGCCGATGCGGTATCGCAGGCTGAAGCAGCGCAGCGCCCCTGCCGGATAGGGCTGGAGCTTGGAGGAAAGGGCCACCAGGGCCGAGGGCTGGAGGGTGTATATATAGCGGGCCAGCGGAATCCCTTTACTGCCAAAAAGAGCCGGCTCCCCAACGAGCACATCAAAGGTAGCTTCTTCATCCAGGGCCGAACCATCCGGCTTATGATAAAGTGTCTTGCCGTCTTCGCCAAGCAGGGTATGGGAAAGGCGGATTTCCTCGATCAACGAATTCTGCACCAGCACTTCGATTTGAGAGAGGCTGGAAAGCAGCATATAGGGATATACCGGCAGTTGGGCCAGCTCCTGCGCCACGTCCTCTCCGCCCACGGCGTAGGTGGGATTTCCATCCGCAACCGCATAGGTGGTGAACATGCCCAGGCTTGTGCCCTTGATCATCAGGTTGTCGTCAATCGTCAGGGTCTCCCCGGGATTGAGCGCTACCGTGCCGGCGGGCCGGCTTACGAAGATGGAGGTGGGGCCATCCGCCCCGCCGATGATGGCCACATCGGCATTCGGCAGTGCCTGTGTGCCCACGGGGTTGGAAAGCAGGGTCACACATAGAACAGCTGCGATAACGATCAATGCCGCCACCAGCCAGAAAGCAGGTTTTTTATAGTTGAGAATGCGCTTGATGCGGCCTGCGGTATCGCTTTCGCCAAAGGCCAGCGGCACGGCCAGGCCGCTGCGGCGCGTGCCCATATCCAGCAGGCAGGCCGCGTATTCATTGCGCTCCATCGGGGAGGCCTGCCGCAGCACCCGCTCATCACATGCACCCTCCATATCCTTGACCATCAGCCCATAGGCCAGCCATACCAGCGGATTGAACCAATGCGCGCATAGCACCAAAAAGGCCAGCGGCTTGATGAAATGATCCCCATGGCTGATGTGCATCTTTTCATGCGCCAGGATATATCCTTCGCCCGCCGTTTGCAGGGGCAGATAGATGCGGGGACGCAAAAGCCCCAGCACCATGGGATTAGCCACGGCCTCACTGCGCCAGATATCCCCCTCGCGGGTGGCATAGCGCAGGCTGTAGGCCAGGCGGGTATAGGTGACGATGGCATAGCATAAAAGGATGGTAAGGCCGACCATCCAGATCGCCTTGCCTGCAAAGGCCCAAATTTGCAGCGGATTGGCGCTGGCCGCCGCTTCCGGCGCGGATTGGGCTAGTGCGGGGTTGACCACGGCATTGAGGGCCGGGATGCCGCTATGGATGGCCGGCACGGCTTGGTATGGCAAGTCTGGCGGGATGGGCTGGGCGCTGGGCAGCAGGCTGAGCATGCTCTCCACGCTCACCGGGCACACCAGCCGAAAAAGGGGCAGCAGCCAAAGGGCGTAGAGCAGCCGCCTTGGCGTGCGGCGCAAGAATAGGCGCAGGAGCGCCAGGGCCAATATTACATAGCCCGCCGTGAGGGACATATTGAGGAGGGTGATAAAAGCGCCGTCCGTCATGGTTTCGCCGCCTCCTCGATCAGTTGCTTGAGCTCTTCTGCCTCCTTAGCCGTGAGCTTGCGCCCGCCCAGGAGCGTGGCCACGAACAGCGGCACGCTTCCCGCGAAAGCCCGCTCCATCAGCGCCTCGCTCTCCGCGCGCAAAACATCTTCTCGCTTGAGCAGGGCTGTGACCACAGCCTCTTTGTTTTCCACCGCGCCCTTATCCGCCAGCTTGCGCAACATATTATATGAGGTGGATTTCTTCCAGCCCAAGCGTTCCTCGCACGCCTTGGAGAGCCGGGTGGAATTCACCGGCTCCAACTCCCAAATGAGCTCCATCAGCTTATACTCCGCTTCGAATAGCCTCACATCCGCCACAGCCTGCCTCCATCCATTGGTTTGTTATTGGTTTGTTTGGATAAACCAAGTTTATCACGGCAAACCTCTCACGTCAAGGCGGTATCCCTAAAAAACCGGCCCCGCGTTTGCGGAGCCGGTTTTGTTTACGCTTCGTTTTCTTCTTTCTTGGGCGCGGTGATTCTGTTGAGCAAAACCACGAAGCCCCAGATGGCGCAGATAACCACGAAGATGCCCAGGAGGCCTTTGCCCAGGATGGGCAGCACATCCCAAAGGGCCGCGGGATAAAAGCCAAGATTAAAGTTGCTCATGCCAATCCTCCTTTACATAAGCCCGGCGGCATGCAGGGCATTCTCCACCAGGGTGATGACCAAGCCGCCCGCGATGACGGAAGCGATCTGGCCGCTGACATTGGCGCCTGCCGCGTGCATGAGCAGGAAGTTGCTCTGATCCTCTTCCCGGCCCATCTTATGCACCACACGGCTGGCCATAGGGAAAGCGGAAATGCCCGCCGCGCCGATCATGGGGTTGATCTTGTTCTTGCTGAAGAGGTTGAGGAGCTTGGCGAACATCACGCCGCCCACCGTATCGAACACGAAGGCGACCAGGCCCAGCGCCAGGATGGCCAGGGTTTCCACGGTGACGAAGGCTTCCGCCTTCATGCGGAAGGAGACCGAAAGGCCCAGCATCAGGGTGATGAGGTTGGCCAGCTCGTTCTGTGCGCTGGCAGAGAGGCTGCCAAGCACGCCGCACTCGCGGATCAGGTTGCCAAACATGAGGAAGCCGATCAGCTCCGCGCTCTTAGGAGCGATGGTTCCAGCCACGATGGTGACGAATATGGGGAAGAGGATGCGGGTGGTACCGGAAACAGCGCTGGGGCTATAGGGCATGCGGATCATGCGCTCCTTGCGTGTGGTGCAAAGGCGGATGACCGGCGGCTGCACGATGGGCACCAGAGCCATGTAGCTATAGGCCGCCACCATGATAGGGCCTTGGTAATTGGAATGGAAGTAGTTGGCCACGTAGATGCTGGTGGGGCCGTCCGCAGCGCCGATGATGGCGATGCTGGCCGCATCCTTCAGCTCAAAGCCCAAGAGGGTCGCCATGCCCAGGGTAAAGAAGATACCGAACTGGGCCGCAGCGCCAAAGAGCATCATCTTGGGGTTGGAAAGCAGGGGCCCAAAGTCGATCATCGCGCCGATGCCAATGAACAGCAGCAGCGGGAACAGCTCCGTGGCGATGCCAGCCTCGAATAAGGTCTCAATAGCTTCGGTATTCACCATGGGCAGGTTGACCAAAATGGCTCCAAAACCCATGGGCAGCAGCAGCGAAGGCTCCATCTCCTTTTTGATGGCACACCAGATCAGCAGCGCGCCGATGATGATCATCGCGCCTTGCCCCAGCGTGAAATTGCCGATGTTGCCGAAAAGCTCAACTAAAAGCTGCAACGTCGAATCCTCCTTTTGTTTATCTTTTGTTTTGAAAATAGGTATAGGGCTAGCTATAACTAGGAGTTATGGCAAAGCCATTCCTAAAAAGGTCAACGTAGCGATGCGGGTTTAAATTCTTTAATAAATGCAACCCTTTTTGTCAACCAATTCGCAAGCTGCCAAAGGTGGTCATAACTACTGTCTATCGCAAAATACCGAATCGCATTTATTATATTCTCTGGGGCCGTTTTTGTAAATGGAAATTTAATTTATTTTTTCATTATGCGGATTTTGCCCGCAGAATGCCTGAAATCTGCCCTTTGAACCGCACATACGTTCTGTTATAATTATAGCATCCAAAGGAAGGGACAAGCGGCTTCCTTTGGCGGGAAGGCTCTATGGGGCCTTCCCTTATTTTTGGTCTGCCTGACCGGAACAGGCAAAAGAAAGGAGCGAGGATGGATCAAAACCAAAACGCGCTCGTGCAAACGCTGACGGAGCTATTGGAGAGCGAGCCGGCCTATATCATCGGCCGGCAGCTCATCGGGCGTCTGGCCGCGCAAACGGGCACAGGAGAGGAGCAGGCGGCCCAGGCCCTGCTGTATGCCGCGCCGGGCGGCAGGGAGGTCCTCTGCGCCTGCGCCGCACAGGATCTGGCGCGCCTGCAGGAGGCGGGCGAGGTGAAAGATGTGGAGGGGTATCTGGCGGATAAGGCCTTCGCAGAGCTGCTGCTGCAAATGCCGGCCTCCGCAGCTCTGCGCCTCTATGACGCGGAGCGAACCGCAAAGGACGCCGCCCAGCGGGAGCGGGAGATCGGCGCGCAGGATCTGCTTGAGAAGATGCTGGCCCGCCGCGGCCTGCCCAGCCCCATCCGGGGCGGCGTGCCCGCTGAGGGCAGGCAGGATTACGCAGCCATGTCCAGCGCGGAATTCGCCGCCCTCAAAAAGCGGCTGGCGCACGCCGCCCAGAGCGCAAGAACCGGCGCGACGCAATTCTAAGCGAAGTTAAACAACGGAAAGGAGAATGCATATGACCAACACCACCATTAATTCTTTAGGCACGACCCATCTCGACAAAACCTTTTACGACCGCCAGCTTCTGGAGAGCGCCCGCACCCGTTTCGTGCACGCCAAATTCGGCCAGATGCGGCCCATCCCCCGCAACAGCGGCAAGCGCGTGGAGTTCCGCCGCTGGAACCTCTTTGACGCGGCCCAGGCCATGCAGGCTTTGGAGGAGGGCGTAACCCCCAGCGGCCAGGCCCTCTCCCAGAGCAACGTGGAGGCCCTGGTGAGCCAATACGGCGCGTACGTGGAGGTTTCCGACCTGCTGGATATGACCGGCTATGACCAGGTGATCGCCGAGAGCGCGGAGCTTTTGGGCGAGCAGCTGGGCACCGTGGTGGAATGGGTGACCCGGGACGCCATGAACACGGGCAACAACGTGCAGCGCGCGGGCGGCAAGAGCAGCCGCGGCGCCCTCACCGCGGACGATAAGCTCACCGTGGAGGAGATCCGCAAGGCCGTGCGCACCCTCAAGCGGGCGAAAGCTCGCCCCTTCTGCGAGGAGGAGCGCAAGCCGCACTTCGTCTGCATCTGCTCGCCGGACGCCACCTTTGACCTGCAAAACGACGCGCTCTGGCAGGATGTCGCCAAATATTCCAATGCGGAGCAGATCTATAGCGGTGAGATCGGCAGTCTCTTCGGCGTGGTCTTTGTGGAATCCACGGAGGCAAAGGTCTTCCGCCAGAGCGTGCTCAACAAGGTCATGGCCGCCACCACGAACAGCGCATCCTTCGCGCTCAAGAACGCCCCCTCCGAGGCCGAGGCCGCCTACCTTTCCAAAGCGGGCAATCCCCTCTGCATCGGCGATGGCCGCTACACCATCGAGTCCTTCGACGCCGCCACCAACACCGTAACCTTGGCGGAAAGCGCCTCCCTCGCAGCCGGCGCCATCGTGTACAGCGAGGACGCGGGCGCGGTGGACGCCATAACCAAGGCCGCCATGGATGTGCATTCCACGCTGATCTTCGGCAAGGACGCTTACGGCGTGGTGGATGTGGCCGGCAGCGGCGCGCTGCAGATCATCATCAAACCCCATGGCAGCGCCGGCACCCAGGATCCGCTGGACCAGCGCGCCACCGTGGGTGCGAAGGTGGCGGCCTATACCGCCGCCATCCTCAACGATCTGTGGATTTTGCGCATCGAGCACGTGGTCAGCGCCTAGCGGCCCTTTGCAAAAGCAGCTCAGCCGTTTTTGCGAGTTTACAGCCTTTCCCCCGCGCCCTTCGGGCGTTTGGGCGGAAAAGGCTGGGGAATGAAAGCCTGCGGCTTTCACAACGCATCAAAAAAGTGGCTATAGCCACTTTTTTGAGCTTACAGGGTTTGCTTGTGCCTGTGGGCACACCCTCCGGGTACAACTGATGTCGCCGAAGGCGACATATTAAGGATGCGGCCAGCAAACCCTGCGGGGTGATCCTTGCTACGCAAGGCCTTTTGCCGCCACCGCACCTATGCCCCAGGGCATCCTCTCTTGCCGCTTTGCGGCAATTCACCTTGTTCGCTGGCGGTGAATAAAGCCTTCAGGGCTGTGGCCCCCGAACCTCAGGGCTTTTAAGGTTAAGGGGTCAAGGGGCGCAAGCCCCTTGACCCCTCTGGATTTTATGGAACAAAAGGAGGAAAAGTATGGGTTACATTACGGATAAGGAGATCGACCGCCTGGGCGGCGCCGTGGGCGAACGGCTGACGGCGGAACCCCGGATACAGCTGATGATTGCGGGCAGTCCGGAAGATCGGCCCTGGGAGGGCGGAATCAACGGCTATTTTTTCCGCATCCGGCGGGGCGTGCAGGTAGCCGTGCCCCAAAGCCTGGCCGAGCTGATCCGCCAAAATGAGCAGGTGCAGCTTTTGAGCGAGGCCCGGGTGCGGCCCTACAAGTCCAACCGCGGCAAAAAGCTCTCGGAATAGGAGGCGGGCCATGACCCTCAACGATATCGTGGTTTCTGCGCTGGCCCAGCTTGATCGGGGCCACGACGCGCAAACGCTGGATATTTGGCGGGATAAATTCGCCCGCTTTGCTAACGACGCCGTGGCGGATCTGGCAAAGGCCTATCAGCCGAGGACGACCGAGACCGTGGAAAGTGCGAATGGCCAGCTGGATACGGCCCGACTTTCCCTGCCCTGCCTGAAGGTGCTCTCCGTCTGCCGCGGCGGCAAGGCGGAAGCCTTCGCACCCGGGGCTGCCTCAGGTCATATCGCCCTTTCCGGCGGGCCGGGCAAGGTGGAGGTCTGCTACCGCTACCTACCCAAGGAAATGCGCGCCCCCACGGATGAGCCCGGCCTGCCCGCCTGGTGTCACGGGCTGATCGTCTGCTATGTGGTGGCGCGGGAGCGGGCCGCTGGAGATGTCTCCACACAGCGGGGCGGCAACATCTATTTTCAGATGTATGAGGCCGGCAAGGCGGATCTGCGCCCCCACCAGGGGGAAGCCGCCGGCTACCGGCTGCTGAACAGGTGGTGAGAGGCCATGGCGCGCAAAATCTATAGGATGGATGCCTTCGCCGGCGTCGACCAGTCCCAGAGCGAGAACGGTCTCAACCCCGCCTTCAGCCCGGACGCCTGCAACATGGATACCAGCGACGGCGACCTGGCCGTGGCCCGGGGCTATGTGCGCCACATCGCCGCGCGGGTTCCCGGCGGGGGCGCGCCGCACAGGCTCTATCTTTTTCGCCGGGCGGATGAAGATCAGGTGATCGTAGCCGCCGGGCGGGATATCTATGCCTACAAGGCCGGCGAATGGCAGTTGGTCTATTCCTTTGAGGGCGGGTTGACATCCGGTCGGGTGGATTTTGCCCAGGCGCAGATCGACAGCATCGGCTACCTGCTGATTGCCAGCGGCGAGGAAGCAATCGTCAAATACAACGGCTCCGCCGCTCAGGCCTTCGGCAGCGGGGACGGGCTTTCGGACAAGCCCGTCCAATACCTGGCCATGTATCGCGACAGGCTCTTCGCCGCGGGCGACCCCGGCTTTCCCAACCGGCTCTACTGGTCCCAACTCCCTGGGGGCGATCGCAGCATCGAAGCCTGGGGGGATGTGACGGGTTCGCCCAACGTTTCCGGCGGCCACGCCGAAATCGGCGGCGCGGCGGGCGACCCTATCCTCGGCCTTTACGCGCTGCCCAATCAGCTGCTGATCTTCAAAAAGCGCAGCATCTACCGTCTCCTGGGCGATAAGCCCGGCAACTTCACCATCGAGCGGGTGGACGCGGAGGTGGAGCGGGCCGCCCACACGGCCCTGGTGGGCCGGGGCGACCAGCTCTACTTCATGACGGAGGGCGGCCTTTGCCGCTTCGACGGCGTGAATGCCGCCCCGCTGCCGGATGCGCGTTGCATCGGCAAAACCCTCAAAGATGCCGGTGTGGCGGATAGCCGGGGCGCGCTGGCCCGCAGCAAGCTCTACTTCACCTTCAAGGAGGGCGATCGCGACGCGATGGTGGAATACGACCTGGTACGCCGCACCTACATGCTGCGCCGGGGCTTTGCCATTGGGGATATCGCCGCCTGGGACGGCAGGCTCTACCTCATCAACGGCGAGCGCTACGTATACCGCTTCGGCGAAGGGTCTACCTACGACGGCGCGGATATCGAAGCCTGGTGGCAAACCCCGCTCACAGACCTGTTCGACAAGGGGGGCGTGAAGGCCATGCGTAGCTTGGTTTTGCGGGGCGGCAGCGAAAAGCAGGCCGCCCTGTTGGCGGATGTATGCGTGGGCGGCAACACCACCACCCACCGCCTGCGCCTGCCCAGCGAGGAAAGCGAGGTGCTGGAGGTGCCCCTTAGCAACGAGGGCCGCACCTTCCGCCTGCGCTTTTATAATGAGGCGGGCGGCTATTTCCGCCTTAGCGGCGGCGCGGAGCTGAGCTTTGAAACATGGAGGCGGGTAGAATGACGGCCCTGGAAATGCGGGCGCTCTATTACGTGCTGCTCCCCGTGCGGGAGGAGGGCGGGGATGCGCAGCGCCACCTGGAAAGCGTGAAGGCAAACGAGAACAATCTCAACCAAAACTTCGCCATCCTGACCAAAAAAATCGAGGAGTTGGAAGCGCGGCTTTCCATCCTCGAATAGAACGAGCAAGGAGGATATTTCATATGGAACGAGCACAATATTATTCCGCGGGCTATACCCCGCCCGCCGGGGTGGGCAGCGCCACCGCCGTAAAGGAATACCAACGCATGCTGGGCGTAGCCGCAGACGGTATCTGGGGCCCCAATACCCAGGCCGCCTACGATCGATACCTCACAGGCCAGCAGAGCAATTCTTCCGCGGCCGGCGGCAAGTGGGATGCGCCCAGCACCGGCACAGATCTTTTCAACAGCTATTACCAAAGCATTTTGAGCCAGATCGGCGTACCCTCCGTCACCGTGGATGTGCCCAGCGCCGAGGCGGTCAAGGAGCAATGGCAAGCCGCCCTGCGGCCCAGCCTGGAGTCGGCTATCAGCCGCCGCCAGAGCGCCAGCCAAAGCGCCCAGGCCGAGATGGATGCGGACGCGGTTTCCCGCGGCATGGGCGGCAGCAGCTATGTAAGCAGCGTTAAACAGCGCGAGAGCGCAGGCGCGCAGGAGGATATCGGCGAGATGGAGGCCCAATACGGGGCCACGCTGGCCGAACGCATCGCCGCCAGCTTGCAAAGCTACGAGCAGATGCGCCTCTCCGCCCAGCAATACAATTTGCAGGCGCAGCAATCGGCCCGGCAGGCGGCCCTGGGCCTGGCCGGGGATTGGTACAGCGATTACACGGCCCAGCAAAATGCCCAGGCTCAGGCCGCCGCCAAGAGCGCCGGCTCCTCCTCAGGTTCGGGCGGCGGCTCCTCTATGGCGCGGGTCTCCGGCAACCTGAGCACCAGCGATTACCTCTCCTATGTGGAAAACCTTTCGGACAGCCAGCGCAAGCAGCTTTTCACCAGCAGCCAAAGCTATTGGAAGGTGCGGCGCGACGAGCTGCTCGCGGCCCTGGGCAGCGGCTCGTATCTGAGCCTGCGCGAGCGCTATATCGGCAAATAGGGAGGGCGGTATGGCCAACACGGTACGCAAGAATTTCGACATAGCGCTGGATATCGCCGCCTCCATCGGCAACCGGGCCTTTACCGTGGTGGAGGGGGATACGGGCAATCTGCTGCGCATCTCCCTCACCGACGGCGGCGAGGCGGTAGACCTTACGGGCTGCCGGGTGATCGCCGTGTTCTCCAAATCCAACGGCACGGCGGCCCAGGACAGCGCCCTTGAAGAGGGCGGCGTGCTTCTTCGCGGCGCGCTCAACAACGAGGTGCACATCAGCCTCTACCCCGCCTCCTTCGCGCCGGGCATGGTGGAGTGTGAGCTGCAAATCTATTCGGATGCAAGCCTCGCCACCCTCGTGACCACGGCGAAGTTCAACTTCAACTGCCGCCCGGCCATGCTTTCCGAGGAGGCGCTTAGCGCCGCGCCGGAGCTGCCCATGCTCCGCAGCCTGATGGAACAGGTCGAAGCGCTCAGGCAGGAGGCGCAAAGCGCGGCCGCGCGGGCGCAGGCGGCAGCCGAGGCCTGCGAGGAGCTGGTGCTGGATCACGTCACCACCTTTACCGTATACCGCTACGGCGAAGCGCAAACAGAAACATAAGGAGGAACCGCCATGGCTGTCTATTTCGGCAAAAGCAAAATTCTGGATAACGGCGTGGCCGGCACCAGCTTGGTGCTGGGCCACGCAGAGACCCACGCATCCGGCGGCAGCGACCCGATCACCCCACAGAGCATCGGCGCCGCTCCCGTTATGCACACCCACAGCTATGCCCAAAAGCCCGTTCTGCAGACCATCACCCTGCCCCGCGCCAACTGGACGCTCTTCAGCTCCGGCTGCATGCAAACCCTGGACGTAGCCGGCATGCGGGCCGGCTCGCTGGCGCTGATCGCCTGCCATCCGGATTATTATGACGACTATATGGAGTCCCGGGTGCGCTGCGCCGTGCAGGGCTGGGACGCCCTGACCTTCGCGGCCAAAAAGGTGCCCAACAACAACCTGGACGTACACGTTCTGATCATGGGGTGAGCGTATGATTTTGAATTGGAACTATGGCATGGAGATGGGCCTGCAACTGGTCTCCAAAACCTTTACGGGCATTGAGAGCAGCCAATCCCTGCAAATGCCTCTCACTGTCATTCCCCTTTTCATCCTTTTGCGCACCAACGCAGGCGGCAGCGCGGAGCTTTGCGCCTATTACCGCGCAGAGCCATTGGGGGATTATACCCTGCGCACAAGTTCTGGCGGGGCTACCGTGCGCACCCGCCTGGAATCCGAGTGGGATACTTATTTGAGGCTCGGCTGCAGCGGCGGCACCATGGCGCAACCCGCCACTCTGGAATGCACCGTTTTGGGGGTGAAGCGATGAGTTCTATCACCACTAAAGAGCTGCATGGTATGAACGTGCACATTTTCGCCAGCGAAGAAGCCCGCCTGTCTGCCCAGGCCGCAGGCCGTATCGGCCCGGAAGACCTAACGCTCACGCCGGATACGGGCGCGGATCTGTACGAATCGCTGGTGGAAGCCACGGCGTCGGCAACCACAGCCGCGGGCCGGGCCGATACCATCGCCACCATCCTCGAGGACGCGGTCTCCAGCGAGGCCTTCAAGGGCGACCCCGGCCCGCAGGGGGAAACGGGGCCGCAGGGCGAGCAAGGTCCCCGGGGTGAGCAAGGGCCGCAAGGTGAACCTGGGCCTCAGGGCGAGCGCGGCCCCCAGGGGAAAACAGGCCCCCGAGGCGAACAAGGCCCTCAAGGTGAGCCGGGGCCTAAGGGCGATGCCGGCCTACAAGGCGAAGCCGGTCCTAAGGGCGATGCAGGTCCCCGGGGCGAGCAAGGCCCACAGGGTGAGCCGGGGCCCAAGGGCGATGCCGGCCTGCAAGGCGAAACCGGTCCCAAGGGCGATACAGGTCCCCAGGGCGACCCCGGCCCACAGGGTGAGCCGGGGCCGCAGGGTGAGCGCGGTCCCCAGGGTGCGGGCGTGGTGGCGGAAACAATCACCGCTACGCTGCAAGCAAGCCTGTGGGTAAACAAGGCGCAGATCGTCCCGGCGCTGGGCGTCACGGCGCAAAGCGGCGTGTTCGTCAGCCCCGCGCCGGCCGATCTTAGCGCCTATGCGACCGCCGGTATCCGCGCCACGGAACTGCTCGAGGGGAGCGTCGCCTTTGCTGCGGACAGCCTGCCCGCCGGCGATATCGGCGTGCAGATCATTCTTTTATACACCTGATCCCAACGCCAACTACAGAGAAACGGCCCGGTAAAAAACCGGGCCGTTTTTGCGTTGCCTTATAGTGCTTATATTGCTTTAGCCCTTGGCGGCCAAGCGCTTTTTCATGGTTTTTTCCACGGCGTTTAGGATGTTCTCATAGCCCGTGCAACGGCAGAGGTGGCCCGAAAGCTGCTTACGCAGCTCATCGCGGGTATATTCCTTGCCGGATTCCAATATCTCTACAGCCGTCATGATGAAGCCCGGCGTGCAGAAGCCGCATTGCACGGCGGTCTCGTCGATGAACGCCTGCTGGATATCCGAAAGCTCGCCATCCGGCCCCAAGAGTCCTTCCAGCGTGCGGATGTTCTTGCCATCCGCCCAAACGGCCAGGTAGATGCAGCTATTGAAGCACTCGCCGTCGATCAGTACGTTGCAGGCGCCGCACTCGCCCACCTCGCAACCCTTTTTAACCGAGGTCATGCGGTAATCGTTGCGCAGCATATCCGTGAGGGAGGCGCGCACATCCACCATCGTCTCCACGCGTTTTCCGTTGAGCGTGCACCTGACGAGCTTATATTGCGTTTCATGCATTAGAATTCACCTCCACTCAAACGGATGGCTTCGCGCAGCGCCCGTTTAGCTAGCTCTTCTGCCAGATGCAGGCGGAAGGCCTTGCTGGCCCGCCAGCTGTCGCGGGGCTTGACGTCCTGCTCTACGGCCTTGGCGAAGGCTTCGACGGCCGCTTCTGAAACGGCCCGGCCCTGCACGGCGGCCTCCGCCGAGGGGGCCCGCATTGGCACCGGCCCGGCCACGCCATAGGCCAATCGCGCGTTCTCGATGGTTTTCTTATCCGCCGAAAGCTTCACGTTGGCCGAGCAGCCCAAGGTGGCGATATCCATGGCGTTACGCATGGCGTATTTGATATAGTGGCCCTTGTAGCCCGTATAGCTTTCTTTGGGGATGCGGATGGCGGTTTGAATTTCGCCGGGTTGAAGGCTTACCCTGCCCGCGCCCACATACCATTCACCGATGGGGATCAGCCGCTGGCCGGCCGGGCCCTCGACCTCCATCACCGCGTCGTAGGCCACCAGAGTGGAGCCGGAATCCGCGCTGGTTACGCCGTTGCAGGTGTTGCCGCCGATGGTGCCGATGTTGCGTACCTGCGGGCCGCCCACCATATCCACAGCCTCGCCCAGCACGGCGATGTGCTCGTTGATGATGGGATTCTTGGCGATGTGGGAAAAGCTGGTCAACGAACCGATGCGGATGGTTCCATCATCCAGCATCGTTATGCCGCGCAGCTGATCGATACCATAAATACTCACCAGCTCGGCCCCGGCCAACTTGCCCTCGCGCATCTGCACCAGCACGTCGCTGCCGCCGGCAATGATCTTCGCGGCGGGGTGCTCTTGCAATAGGGTGATGGCCTGCCGTACGCCTGCCGCTTCATAAAGTGCTTTTATATCGTACATAGAGCGTCCCTCCTTATATAAGCCCTTCCTCTTTGAACCTGGCAAAGAGGACGTGGGGCGTGATGGGCGTGCGGTCGATGGCTACGCCCGTAGCGTTGAGGATGGCGTTTCGGATGGCCGGCGCGCCGGAGCAGGTGGGCGGCTCACCCAGGGATTTGGTGCCGTAGGCGCTGGTAGGCTCATAGTTTTCCACAAAGCAACCCACAAGATCCGGGTGATCCATGGTGGTGGAAAGCTTATAATCCAGAAGGTTGTTATTGAGGGGTTTACCGGTCCTTTCATCGAAGAGCAACTGCTCGGAAAGGCCGTAGCCGATGGCCATGCTCATGCCGCCATGCACCTGCGCTTCCGCCAGGGCCGGGTTGATGAGGCGGCCGCAATCGTGCACGTTGACCATATTGAGCACCTTCACCTTGCAAAGGGGGATATCTACCTCCACCTCCGCAAAGCTGCAGCCAAAGGAGTATGCGTTGTTCTTGATCTGGTAGGTGCTTTCGGCCGTGATATGCTCACTATGCGTGAGGCTGTAAAGAGCCTCCGTAGCAAGCTCGCCCAGCGTCATCAGCTCACGGCCATCCGTTTTGCGCAGGATAATACCCTCTACCAAATCAAGATCGTAAGGGGCCACACGGGTCAACTCGGTGGCATATTTGAGAATGCGCTCCTTCATCATCAGCGCGGTTTGGCGAATGGCAAAGCCGCCCACGTAGGTTTGGCGGGATGCGTAAGCGCCCGTGCCAAAGGGGGTGATATCCGTATCCTGCGTGGAGACGACATGTACATGCTCAAAGGGTATGCCCAGGGTATCGGAAGCCATCTGGGCAAAGGCCGTATCCGCGCCCTGGCCGATCTCGGTCTCTCCCATTTGCAGCTGAATGGAGCCATCCTGGTTGAGCACCATGCGGCAGGCGCTGCTCTCCAAGCTGATGGGCCATACGGCGGTATTATACCAGAAGATAGCCATACCCACGCCCCTGCGCACGGGGCCGGTCTGGTTTGCATATTCGGCCAGCTTACGATCGTAATCGATGCAGGCCTTGCCCTTGTCGATGCATTGGTTCAGGCTATCGTCATATAGTTCGTTTTTGCTGAAAGCGTCCACATAGCCCACGGGCATCATGTGGCTACGGCGGAAGGCTTCGGGCGTAACGCCCATAGCCCGGGCTACGTCATCGATGTGGCTTTCCCCCGCAAACATGGCCTGGGGGATACCGTAGCCCCGCATGGCCCCGGCGGAGGGCAGGTTGGTGAATACGCTGTAAGCGTCCCCCTGGATGTTGGGGCAGGGATAGAGCTGCGGGAAAGCGCCCATGCCCTTGGCCACCACGCCGTGGCCGTGGGAGGTATAGGCCCCCTGGTTGGAGAAGCACTCGATCTTGCGGGCGGCAAAGCTGCCATCCTGCCGAAGCCAGCTGATGATGTGGGTGCGGATGGCGTGGCGTGTGCGGTTGCACACGAAGGTCTCCTCCCGGGTCACATCTAATTTTACCAGCCTTCCCCCCACAGCCGTGCAAAGATAGGCGCAAAGGGGCTCATAGAGGGCGTCCTGCTTATTGCCAAAGCCGCCGCCGATATACGGCTTGATCAGCCGCACATCCCCCCAGGGAATGCCCAAAGCCTGGCCGATCACCCGCCGCACAATGTGGGGGATCTGGGTGGAAGCGACCACCGTAAGCCGCTTGCCCTCCTGGTAAGCGTAGGTAATGTTATTTTCAATATGGCAATGCTGCACCACGGGGGTATCGTACCAGCCCTCCACCTTGATCAGGCCCGGCTCCTTGATGGCTTCTTCGTAATTGCCCTGGCTGATCTGCGTGTGTTTGAGGATATTTCCCGGGTAATCCTCATGGATCTGGGGCGCGTCCGGCGCCATGGCCTTTTGCACATCCAGCACCACGGGATATTCTTCATATTCTACCTTGATGGCCCGCACGGCCTGCATGGCGGCGACCTCGTTTTCCGCCACGACGGCGGCCACATCGTCCCCATAGAAGCAGACCTTGCTGGTGAGCAACAGCCGGTCCGCCACATCCTGATGGGCCGGGTCCGTGCTCCAGGGGTGGCCCGCTGTGGGGAATTTGTACTGCGGCACATCGAAGCAGGTAACGATCTTTACCACGCCCTCGATCTTTTCCGCTTCGGAAGTATCCACGGAAAGCACCCGGCCATGGGCGATGGTGGAATGGACAATCTTGGCGATCAACGCGCTCTTATCGGCCAGGTCGTCCGTATATTTGGCGCGGCCCGTCACCTTATCCAGGGCGTCCACGCGCCGAACGCTTTTGCCAATATTCATGTGGTATCTCCTCCTATTTGATAAAGCTCATGGTCGTTACGTCAAAAAGCCCCCCGTCCGTGAGGCGGATCTCCGGAATCACGGGCAGGGCCAGGAAGCTAAGGGTCACCAGCGGGTCACTCTGTCCACCACAGCCGATGCTGGCCGCGGCGCTCAAGAGGGCCTGCTGGCGCTCCAGCACATCCTCGATGGGCGCGTCGGACATAAGCCCCGCGATGGGCAGGGGCAGCCGGGCCAGCACAATGCCCCGGCTCACCACGCAATAGCCGCCGCCGCACTCTCGAAGCGCCTCTACGGCCATCAGCATATCGCGATCGTTATCGCCCGCCACCACCAGGTTGTGGCTATCGTGCGCCACGGTGGAAGCCAGGGCCCCGTTTTTAATATGCAGCCCTTCCACAATGCCCAGGCCGATGTTGCCCGTGCTGTGGTGCCGCTCGATCACGGCGAGCTTGGCAAGGTTCTCCTCCGGCAGGAAGCAGCCTTGCGAATCGCGCCGCACCTCTCGATCCAGCCGCTTGGTGACCAGCTGGCCCTCGATCAGGCCGATCACGGGCATGGTATCCTTGGCGGGCAGGCGCAAATCGTCTTCGTTGAGACGGCCAATGCGCACGCTATTGTAGACCGCCTGGGGCAGGATGGGCGCGTTCATCACGAAATCGGGGTTGTAAGGCTTGCCAAAGCGGGTGAAGATCCTGAGGGCTTTGAAGTCCTTGAGGTCTTCAAAGAGGACCATATCCCCCTTGTAGCCCGGCGCGATGGCGCCGATATTTTTAAGGCCATAGGCCCGGGCGGCGTTGTAGCTGGCCATGCGCACGGCCTCCACCGGCTCCATACCGCAGGCTACGGCCAATTTGGCGATGCAGTTGATATGCCCTTCTGCGCGGATGTTCTCCAGGTGCTTATCGTCCGTACAGAACATCATATTGTCTGTGGGCAGCTTGTTGCGTACGATCTTGGTTAAAAGCTCCTCGATGCCGTTTGCTGCGGAGCCGACCCGGATGAGGATGCGCATACCCGTACGCAGCTTTTCCAGCACTTCGTCATAATTGGAACACTCGTGATCCGTGGAAGGGCCGGCTACCCGGTAGGCGTTGAGCTCCATGCCGCTAAGCAGCGGCGCGTGGCCATCCACCGGTCTGCCGTCGAAGAGGCGCAGCTTATCCATCATCTCCCGCCTGCCGCTGATGGTAGATACGTAATCCATCACCTCGCCCAGGCCCAATATGCGGCTCTTGCGCAGGAATTGTTCCATATCCTCGGCCACCAGCTCCGCGCCGCTGTGCTCAAAGGGCGTAGCCGGCACACAGCTTGGCATCATAAATAAAACCCGCAGCGGCAGATCGTCCGTGAGCTTATACATAGCCCGGATGCCGGCTACGCCGGATACGTTGGCGATCTCGTGCGGGTCCGCGATGATGGTGGTAGTGCCGTGCGGCATGATAACCCGGGCAAAGCTTTCCGGAATCACCATGGAGGATTCGATGTGCACATGCCCGTCGATAAAGCCGGGGCAAAGGTACGCGCCGCCCGCGTCGATTTCGTTTTTGCAGCTATAGCTGCCCACGCCGATAATGGTATCTTCATAGAGCGCCACATCGGCCCGAATGATCTCGCCGGTGAACACATTCACCACATTCGCGTTTTTGATGACCAGTGTAGCTTCCCCCGTGAGGGCCGCATGGATCAGCTCGTGTTGTTTCATAGCCTGCGCCCGCCTCCTTCTTTCAATTTTCGTGCCTAAGTGCCGCGCTTGCGCTCGTCTTATCCGTTCGCCTGTTGTATCGGGCGGGTTCATTCATTCCTGATTGTTAAATATTCCCCAAAAATATGTTAGTATTGGGCAAACTTTTTTAGCCTTCTTTATTATTCTGTAGTATAACATATGCGTTCACGTTCCGTAACCCCCCGGGCGCAAATAAATTAACGGAGCCGCTATGTTTTTTAAAGATAGCGTATATTCTTGCAAAGCCGGCGCAAAAGTGTTATTCTATCGGTAGAATCTGAAGGCTCATATAGGTTCGCGGGAATGGCGCGAATGTTTCTACGGGCCGCCTATCGGTCCACTATGAGCGTCGCTGCGGAGGCGTATCCGCATGCGGCCGCTCTTTTTCTTTGCCCGGTTTTCTTTGGCCGGTTGCGTTTCTTATGTGTTCATTTTATTTGCGGGAGGCTTAATCATGCGCACCCTTATCAAAAACGGAACCATTGTCAATGCGGATGGTCGCGTCCGGCTGGATGTTTTAATCGAAGGCAACCGCATCGCCGAATTGGGGCGAAACCTTTCGGCCCCGGGCGCGCAAATGATTGACGCCAAGGGCTGCTATGTGCTGCCCGGCTTCATCGATACCCACACCCACTTCGATTTAGATACAGGCAGCGCCGTGACTGCGGATGATTTCATCACCGGCTCCCGGGCGGCCGTTCTGGGCGGCACCACCGCGGTGTTGGATTTTGCCACCCAGGCGCGGGATGGCTCCCTGCAAAAGGCGCTCGAAGAATGGCACGAAAAGGCCCGCGGCTCCAGCTTCAACTATGGCTTCCACATGGCCATCGCCCGCTGGGACGAAGGCGTGCGCAGGGAAATGACGATTATGGCGGAGCAGGGCGTTACTTCCTATAAAGTATACATGGTTTACGACGCCCTCAGGGTAGACGATGGGCAGATCTTCCAGGCTCTGCAGGAAGCCGCGCGCTTGGGCGCGCTGGTGGGCGCGCACTGCGAAAACTGGGATGTGCTGCTGCAAATGATCCGCCAGGTTAAAGAAAGCGGCGTAACCGCGCCCTGCGGCCATCCCCTTTCCCGGCCCGCG
Source organism: Candidatus Pelethousia sp. (assembly GCA_034928145.1). Taxonomy (GTDB): domain Bacteria; phylum Bacillota; class Clostridia; order Christensenellales; family CAG-138; genus Pelethousia. The sequence continues at coordinate 24,615 of JAYFPE010000064.1, forward strand.
GCTGTGGAGGCCGAGGCTGTGAACCGCTTCCTTCGCATTGCCCAACTGGCCCAGGCGCCCGCCTATGTGGTGCACCTTTCCACAGCCCAGGGCCTGGAAGAAGCCCGACGCGCCCGTTCCAGGGGCCAAAAGGTGTTCTTAGAGACCTGTCCCCAATACCTGCTGCTTACGGATCAGCGCTATCAGGATGCGGATGCGGCAAAATATGTCATGAGCCCGCCCCTGCGCAGATCCTGGGATAACGAAGCCCTCTGGCAGGGCCTCGCCGAGGGCGAAATCGATACCATCGGCACGGATCATTGCTCCTTCACGATGGCGCAAAAGGCGCTGGGCAAGGATGACTTTTCAAAAATTCCCAATGGCGCGCCCGGCGTGCAGCACCGTGGCCAGCTGCTCTATACCTATGGCGTGTGCGAAGGCCGCTTATCTCTTGAGCGCATGGTGGCCCTGCTGAGCGCAAACGCGGCCCGGCTCTTCGGCATGGCCGACCGCGGCGCCATCGCAACGGGCAAGGCTGCGGATCTGTTGGTATGGGATCCCAGCTACACAGGGCGCATTACAGATACGAATCACGCACATAATTGTGATAACTCCCCTTATGCGGGCTTGGCCGTGCAAGGCCGGGCGCGGGACGTGCTGGTGAACGGCGAACTCGTGGTGGAGGGCGGCGAATGCATCCGCCCCGGCCAGGGGAAATACATTCATAGAAGCAGGTGTGCGATCGATTGAAAAAGCAAAAGCTGGGCTGCGTGCTCATGGCTGCGGGAAACGCCTCCCGCTTTGGGGAAAACAAGCTTCTGGCGGATTTCATGGGCAAGCCCCTCATTGAACACGCCCTCGCGGCCATCCCCAAGGGCGCCTTTAAGCGGGTGGCCGTGGTGAGCCAATATCCCTCGGTGCTGAAATTGGCGGAGGAATACGGCTTTGACGCCGTTTTGAACGACGACCCCTCCGCCGGCATCAGCCGCACCATATCCCTGGGGCTGGATGCCCTAGGCGAAGTGGACGCCGCCATGTTTATGGTAGGCGACCAGCCCTGCCTGCGGCAGGAAACAATAGAGAGCCAGATCGACTTCTACCAAGGCAGGCCCGGGCATATCGTGGCCATGGGCTACGGCAAGCGCCGGGGCAACCCGGCCATCTTCCCCAAATCCTTCTTCGGTGAGCTAAAAGCCCTTTCTGCGGAAAACGGCGGCAGCCATGTGATGTGCGCCCATGAGGATGCGTTGCTCCTCTACCAGGTGGAGCAGGATCTGGAACTGCGGGATGTCGACAACAAGCAAGAACTCGAGCAGCTCAAAAGCGAGGTAGCGAAACCTTTTTAAAAACCGGTTCCATTCCCGGCAGGCAAAAAGCCCGGGGTTCGGGGCTAATGCCCTGGAAGTGCTATTCCCACCGGCCTTTCCCGCCCGGAGCCCGAAGGGCGGGAGAGGCTGTAAGGTTCAGCCAAGCGGATGCTTGGCCAACATCTACGCGGCATATCTGTAAGGGGGTCATATTTTATGAAAGCCATGCATGGTCTATGCGCCCTAAGGGGCAATCTGGTATTCGCGCCCGCTCTCGGCGAACTCACGGTCATACCCAAGGGGTATATCCTCACCCGGGATGGGGTCGTGGAGGGGATCTATGAAAGCCTGCCGGCGGGCTGCCCAGCCGAGGTCATCAACTATGGGGATTCCCTCATCACCCCGTCCTTTACGGATCTGCACCTGCACGCGCCCCAGTTCCCCATGCTGGGCCTAGGGATGGATCTGCAGCTGCTCGATTGGCTCAATACCTACACCTTCCCCACCGAAGCGCGCTTTCACGATGTGGAATATGCCCAAACCGTATACCACCGCCTGGCCAAGGAGCTAGTCCGCCGGGGTACGACGCGGGTGTGCATCTACTCCAGCATCCACCGCGAGGGTACCCATGTTTTGATGCGGGAGCTGGAAAAGGCCGGGGTTACGGGCTATGTGGGCAAGGTGAATATGGACCGCAACAGCGCGCCCGATCTCACGGAGACCACGGAGGAATCCATCCGCGAGACCCTGCGCTTTATCGAGGAATGCGCAGCTTATGAAAACCTCAAGCCCATGCTCACCCCCCGCTTCATCCCCAGCTGCACCAACGAGCTGATGGCCGCCCTGGGCGAGATAGCCGCAGCCTACCCGGCCGTGCCCCTGCAATCCCACCTCTCCGAAAACCCGGATGAGATCGCCTGGGTGAAGGAGCTGCACCCGGATTGCCCCCAGTATTGGCAGGCCTATGCCAAGTACGGCTGCTGGCGGGAGAATACCATTATGGCTCATTGCGTTTATAGCGACGAAGCGGAGCGCGCGGCCATGAAGGAAGCCGGAATATGGGCCGTCCATTGCCCGGATTCCAATACCAACATCGCCAGCGGCATCGCCCCCCTGCGCAAAATGCTGGAGGAGGGCCTAAAGGTGGCCCTGGGCAGCGATATTGCCGGCGGCGCCAAGCTTTCCATGACGGATGTGGCCACCCAGGCCATCCGCCTCTCCAAGCTGCGCTGGCTGGAAAGCGGCAAAAAGGAGGCCTTCCTCACCGTGCGTGAAGCCTTCTACCTCATCACCACCGCGGGCCAGGCCTATTTCGGCGCGCAGCCCGGCTTCGGCGCCGGCGAACCCCTGCACGCCGTGGTCTTTCATGACGGAAAGTTCGCCTATAACCCCGGCCTCTCATTGGAGGAACGCCTGGAGCGCGTGCTCTACCTGGCGGATAAATCCACCATCACCGCCGTATACAGCGCGGGCAGGCAAGCGGAAATTTGATCCGGTCGGATAGGCGGTGCTCCCTAAAACGATTGTGAAAAGCGCCGGTGCCATGTTGCAAGAAAAGCAATACGGCACCGGTTTTTATTGGCTCGTCGGCCTGCATACATTCCGATAATTGGATTATATCCATATCGCGTCAGCCGATCATCCATTTTTTATCTTTGAAATGTTACCCTCCGTCAGTTCCATATACTGAATTTGGAGTTCTGCGGCGTTTCCAATGTGCGTGTTGACCCACGCATTGTATTCGGATGCGTCTACCGGGTTCGTGTTGTTATATTGTGCGTCTTCCATAATATAATAAACGATCCCCGTCCCGCTCTTATCTATGTCGCTTGGGAACAGATCGTTTTGGCCGCCTGCTCCGGGGTAGCTTTTATCCCATGCATCCACCATGCCAACCAGCGTATAGCTGTCGGTATCGGCATTATACCGGTACAGGCTGTATGCCAAAAGGCGTCGCCGGCGCGTCCCTGATTGTGCGACCATAGGGCCTTAACTGCGCCGTTTTTATAAAAAGTCAGCATTGGGAACTCCTGCAGTTCCGTTCGCAATGCGCCGGCTCCACCGTCATAAGCAAAGACGCACCCTGCCATCCCCGCGGCAATTGTGGTGGAATACAAAATAATCAGCTCTTCTTTTCCGTCGTTATCCACATCATAAATGGCAAACTTGTTTTCAGACGTATCGCCTAAAACATCCCCCACATCCATATCGCCGGGAAGCACATGGTTTTGAATGAGGTTTTCAAGCGCAGTATAATAGGCAAGATCCGTATCATGATCGACGGGCTTATCAGATTCCGCCGGCATTCCCGCCGGCGTTGCCGAAACGGCCGGCGAGGCAGGCAGCGGCGAATTTGGGGTATTATCATCGATAGGCCTTGCCTGCGTGTTGTTGCAGGCTGCAAGCGTCAAACATAAAGACATAGATAGCATAAGGCTCAGTATCTTTTTCATGTAGCAAACTCTCCTTTTCCCGCAGAGAGCAATGGCATTGCAGATTCCTGTCTGCGGCGCAAAATCTCCTTCTCGAAGAATAGCACGAAACAAGGCGCGCCGCAACCAGTCCTGCGCGGACGGGTCCTGCGCGGACTGCGGGCGCGGGGCCAGGCCCCTATGGCGTTTGCCAGGGCCCGCGCCGTTTATTGCGTTGGGTGGGTATATTTCGGGTTTTAACAGGGGTGGAAAAGGAACGCCGGCCGGGCAGGATTTATATCTTCTGCAAGTCCCCGTTGGCCGGGTTGTCGAGCAGCTCCCCGCCTTCGCCAAAGCGCGACCCATGGCAAGGGCAATCCCAGCTGCGCTCCACCTCGTTCCATTTAAGGGCGCAGCCCAGGTGCGGGCAGCGTGGCTTGGTGGGGGTCAAAAGGTTGACGACGCTTTCCAGCCCGTTTAGCAGGAGTTGGGGTTTCCACACGCTTCGGGAGGGATCAAAAACGGCGGCGAATGGGTTGCCGACACCTCGCACAAGGTCGGTTAGAAGCATCGCCGCCACCATAGAAGAGGTCATGCCCCATTTGTTGAAGCCCGTAGCCACCAGCAAATCGGGTGTGGATTTGGAATACGCGCCAATGTAGGGCACGCCATCCAGGCTCATGCAATCCTGCGTGGCCCAATGGTAGCCTTCCGGCGCATCGGGATAATGCAGCTTGGCAAAATCCCGCAGCTCGGCCCAGTTCCCGCCCGTTTTGCCCGTGCGGTGATCCCCGCCGCCCAGCAGCAGAAAGCCCGCCTGGTTGCGGAAGGAGAGGCCGTTTTGCGCCTCGTCCACATACATGCCCTTCACATCCGGGCCGCCCTCCAGCGCGATCACATAGGATCGGTGCTGGTATTGCTTTATAAAATAGCCGCCGTGCTTATTGAGGAAGGGGAAATGCGTGGCCACAATGATCTTCCCGGCCTTAATCGTGCCGCCGGGCGTAACGGCCACATGATCCCCCAGCTCCATTACGCGCGTATGCTCGTAGATGCGCAGGCCCCTGGCAATGCCCGCGGCAAAGCGCAGAGGGTCGAACTGGGCCTGGTTGGGGAAGCGCACCGCCCCGACAACGTTCAAGGGCAGAGGCAGGCGGGAAGCGAAGTTAGCCTTAAAGCCCAGCTTATGCAGGGCTTCCAGCTCCTGATCGATTTTGCGGGCATCATTGAGGCTGTAAACATAAGCATCCTTTTCGGCAAAGTCGCAGGAAATGCTCCCGCACAGGGTTTTGTATTGCGCCAGCGCCCGCTGGTTTGCCTCGAGGTACATGCGGGCCTTCTCCAAGCCCGCGCCTTTGAGTAGCTGATCGTAGAGCAGGCCGTGCTGGGCCGTGATCTTAGCCGTGGTGTTCTGGGTAACACCGGAGCAGATGGCCTCGGCTTCTACAAGCAGCGAATCCACCCCCGCCTGCCGCAAAAAGTGCGCGCACAAAAGCCCGGCCATGCCCCCGCCGATCACCAGCACATCCGTTTTCGCGTCTCCTTCCAGCTTTTCAAAGGAAGGCAGCGCGCCTGCCTGCCAAATGGATTTCATAACAATCCCTCCAATTCATTTGCAGGCGGCAGGCAGGTCTGCCCCTTGCAGGCATAGAAAGTGGTTCTCCCGTTCAACAGCGCGTAGCCCTCTTCCGGGCCTCCTAACATGGATATAGCCGTTCCCATGGGCACCTGCGCCCGTATCTTCGCCCGGTCGATCGGCTCAGCCTGCACGCATACCAGCTTGGCCGGCGGATAAAGCTCTAAGAGCAGCGCGCAGAGGAAAAAGCTGTATCCCGCGGGCTGCCTTTGCGCCTCGCAGGCCATGAACGCCATCTGCTTTTTCGCAAATTCCGGCATATCCGCATCTAGGGTGCGGCGGGAAAGGGCAAGCAGCAGATGGGCCATGGCGGCGTTGCCGCTGGGCAGCGCGCCGTCGTAGGTGGGCTTGGGGGTGAAGAGCAAGCGCTCGTTTTCCCTGCCCGCCAAATAAAAGCCCCCATTCTGCGCGTCATAAAAATCCCGTAGGACGATTTGCGCTAATTGCATAGCGCGGGCTAGATACGCTTCTTCCAAGGTGGCGTCGTAAAGAGCCACAAGGCCCAAGCCGTAGAAAGCGTAATCCTCCAAAAAGCCCGGGGCGCCTCGCTGCCCGTCACGAAAACTCACCCGCAGGCTTTCTCCATCCAGCAGGTTTTCTCTAAGGAAGGCATCCGCCTCGCGGGCGGCGTCAAGGTATTTATCCTCCCCCAGCGTTTGGGAGAGGTCGGCCAGCGCGGCGATCATCAACCCATTCCAGGCCGCAAGGTATTTATCATCCAAATGTAGTGGATAGCGGCCCAGTCGGTAAGCGTAAAGCTTTTTACGCAGATCATCCATATCCGCCCGTGCCTGCGGCTCGTGCAGCAGGTTGGGGATGCTCTTGCCCTCGAAATTGCCCAGCGGGGAGATGCCATAATGCACGCAGAGGGCACGGCCCGCCTCCTGCCCCAAAAGCGTCAGCACTTCCTCATAGGTAAAGGTGTAATACTTGCCCTCCTCCCCCTCGCTATCCGCATCCTGGGCGCTATAAAAGCCGCCTTCCGGCCCCCGCATTTCCCGAAGGATATACTCCGCCGTCTCCCGCGCGGCCCGGGCATAAAAGGCCGCGCCGGTCAGCGCATGGGCCCGGCTATAGGCCAGGATCAGCAAAGCGTTGTCGTAGAGCATCTTTTCAAAATGGGGAACAAGGAAGCGCCGGTCCGTAGAATAGCGGCAAAATCCGTGGCCGATGTGGTCGAACAAGCCGCCCTTATACATTTGAGCCAAGGTTTTTTCCGACATGGCCAAACTTTGCGCATCCCCTGTAGCAGCATAATAGTTCAGCAAAAACAAAAGCTGGTGGCCCATGGGGAATTTGGGCGCGGAGCCGAAGCCGCCGTAGGCTTCGTCAAAATGGCCGGCGAACCAATCCACGCTTCTTTGGATCAGGCTTTCCGCCCGATCGGTATCTGTCGGCTGCGGCGGCCTGGCGGATTCTTGCTGCCGCACAAAGGCCGTAATCTTATCCGCGCTCTCAAGCAGCGCGTCACGATCCTCCAGCCATTTGCCCGCGATGGCCGCCAGCAGCGCCGTAAAGCCCATCTGCCCGCCCCGGCCCTCCTTGGGAAAATACGTGCCCGCGAAAAAGGGCTTTTGTTCCGGCGTGAGGAATAAGCTCAGCGGCCACCCGCCGCTCCCTGTAAATGCCTGGCACACGGCCATATAGATGGCATCCACATCGGGCCGTTCCTCCCTGTCTACTTTAATCGAAACAAAATAACGGTTCAACAGATCGGCCACACCCGCATCCTCAAAGCTTTCATGAGCCATCACATGGCACCAATGGCAGGTGGAATAGCCTATAGAGAGGAATATGGGCTTATCTTCGCGCCTTGCTTTTTCAAAGACCGCGTCGCCCCACGGATACCAGTCAACAGGATTGTGTGCGTGTTGCAGCAGATAAGGACTCTTTTCAGCCGCTAAGCGATTGGGTGCTCTGTCTGTATTCGTCATTTTATCACCTTCCTCCAGATACAATAATTTAGTACGCCCCCAAAATTAGTATACCCCAGATATAAAGGATACCACTTTTATTATAGGAGTATCCTTCATTTTCACCCATAGGTAATTTGAATCTTCATTTCCTCGTTAATCTTTGTATAAGCTTTGCGCATACTTAACGGAACTGGGGGGGTTGGCGGACTCCGTGAAATCTGGGCAAACTATTTCTAAAGGTAAAACAACCGTAATCGTGTCCTGGTTAACAACGATTACGGTTGTTTTTAATGATGTTCTAATAACCGGTTGCCGCCAAGGCCGGCTCGAATCGCTGTAGAGAGCTATGGGCCTGTCCCCGCGTCTTGCCTTTCCAAAGGCCGCGTCGCCCCACGGATGCCAGTCGCAGGATTATGGGCGTGTTGTAAAAGATAAGATGATGTTTCGTTTGCCAATCGGTTGGGCGCTGGCGTTGACTTCTCCATGGGGCGCATCCGCCTTTTATCGGGCCAAAGCCGCCGCGCACGGCAGGGAATCCCTGC
>JAYFPE010000045.1:0-51390 GCA_034928145.1 Candidatus Pelethousia sp.
ATCGTGAGCGGCGGCGTGTACGCCGCGAGCGAAAAGCCTTGCTTGCCAAGGCCTTCTCCGCATGAAACAACGACCGCGAGGTACGAGCAGTTGTTTCATGGAAACTCAAAAAAGTGGCATAGCCACTTTTTTGACAGACTGCAGGCCCCGCTTTTGCGGGGCCTGGTTTATCACGGGCTGCTATCGCCCGCCCTTGAGCACCAGCCTGGCAAAATCCTCAAAGGAATCGCCCTGCCGCGATTGCGAACTATTTAGCAGGCGGAAGAAGCAATTGGGCACCTCGCGCAGCTTGAGGCTTTGGTTGATGCAGGGTGCACAGCCATAATCATGCTTTGAGGGGTGTAGCGGGCAAGCCAGGTTCCCACAGGTGCAAAACGGACTCATTTCAGCCATACGAACAGCCCTTCTCCGGATAGTGGAATATTTCTCACGATATGATCAGCATAAGTATTCTAGCATAAGGCGGAAGCGCGGCATATGGCAATTCCTGCCTTTAGGCTGACGAAAACAACTGAAATATGCGCCCGTAGCGCCGTTTTTAGCAAAAAGAGGGCGAGCGGCATGCGCCGCCCGCCCTAAACGGATGCAGAAAATCCTTTGGAAGCGGCGTCTCCGTTTTACGGTTAAACCACGCCCTGAGCCATCATGGCGTCGGCCACCTTCTTGAAGCCGGCGATATTAGCGCCGGCCACGAGGTTATACCCCAGGCCGGATTCTGCCGCAGCCTTGGCGGAGGCGGCATGGATGTTGATCATGATGTTGTGCAGCATGCTATCCACCTCTTCGGGCTTCCAAGTGAGGCGCTCGGAGTTCTGGCTCATTTCCAAACCGGAAACGGCCACGCCGCCCGCGTTCACGGCCTTGGAGGGGCCCACGACCAGGCCCTTCTCCATAAGGAAGAAGAGGGCTTCGTTGGTGGTGGGCATGTTGGCCACTTCAATATAATATTTGGTGCCGTTAGAAAGGATCTGCTCCGCTTCCTTCATGCCTATCTCGTTCTGATAGGCGCAGGGCATGCAGATGTCGGCCTTCTGGCCCCAGGGCTTTTGGCCGGGGAAGAACTGCACGCCGAATTTATCGGCATAATCCTGGGCCTTATTGCGGCCCGAGTTGCGCATGGTCAGCATGTAATCCCACTTTTCCTGGGTGCCGATGCCGTCGGGATCGTAGCAATAGCCGTCGGGACCGGCCAGGGTGATGACCTTGGCGCCCAGGTGGCTGGCTTTCTGTGCCACGCCCCAGGCCACGTTGCCAAAGCCGGACATGGCGATGGTCTTGCCCTTGATATCATCGTTTTCATGCTTAAGGACTTCGCAGGTATAGTAGATCGCGCCAAAGCCGGTGGCCTCGGGCCGGAAGGGGCTGCCGCCGAAGGAGGGGCCTTTACCGGTGAGCACGCCGTTCTCATACGCGCCGCGGATGCGTTTATACTGGCCGAAGAGATAGCCCACCTCGCGGCCGCCCACGCCGATATCGCCCGCGGGCACATCCACATTGGGGCCGATATGGCGCTGCAGTTCCGTCATATAGGCCTGGCAAAAGCGCATGATCTCTGCGTCGCTTTTGCCGTTGGGGTCGAAATCGGAGCCGCCCTTGCCGCCGCCCATGGGTAGGGAGGTGAGGCTATTTTTAAAGGTTTGCTCGAAACCGAGGAATTTCATCACGGAAAGGTTTACATGTGAAGCGAAGCGCAGGCCGCCCTTGTAGGGGCCGATGGCGCTATTGAATTGCACGCGGTAGCCGCGATTGACCTGCACCTGGCCGGCGTCGTCCACCCAGGAAACGCGAAACTCGATGGTGCGCTCCGGCTCTGTGAGCCGCTCGAGCAGGCCCGCTTTTTCGTATTCGGGATGTTGGCTGACCACGTTTTCCAGGCTCCGAAGAACCTCCTCTACGGTTTGCAGAAATTCGGGTTCGTGCGCGTCGCGATTTTTAACTTTTTGGATAACTGCTTTGATGTAATCGTTCATTTGATACCTCCAAACAATGGTTGCTTATTTAACCCCGCCTGACACGGGGAAATGAAGGGCGATGGAAGTACATAAGAAAACGATGGCCATGACCCCGCCATCCGTCCATAATTATGATAATTCCCGCCCGCGCATCTGTCAAGACGCATCCGGGATATGACGCGAAAATGAACCATTGGTGTCCCTTGCATGCGGTATGTGCCTGAAAAAATAAGGGGGCGCTTTACGCGCCCCCACGGTACGATTATAAATCGAACAGGAGCTCCTCATAGGAAGGCAGGGGCCAGACCGAGCAGGGCGCGGCCTGCTCCAGGCTATCTGCGGCGGCGCGCACGCAGCGCATAGCGGGCAGGATGTGATCCTTGCAGTGAAGGGCGTCGGCGTGGCAGCCATCGCCCTCGGGAAGGGCCAGGGCCTCGGCTAACGCGCCGCAGGCACGGTGCAGTTCTGCGGAGCCGTTGGAGAGCCGGGTCAGCAGTTCTTCCTCCACACTGCCGTCCATGATGAGGCTGCGTTTGAGGGATACGGACTCGGCCAGCTCCTTTTGATAGGCGATCATGGCTGGCAGCACGCTGCGCTGCGCGATCTCGAGAAGCGTGGCCCCCTCGATGTGCACTACCTTCACATAGTTTTCCAGCTGGATCTCATAGCGGCAGCGCAATTCCCGCTCGGTGAAGATGCTATAGCGGGCAAAAAGCTCGATGTTCTTGGGCGCAATAAAGCTGGGCAGGGCGTCCGCCGTGGTGGGCAGGTTCAATAGGCCCCGCTTTTCGCCCTCGGCGGCCCAATCGGCGCTGTAGCCGTTGCCGCTGAAGAGGATGCGCTTGTGATCCCGCACGGCGTGGCGGATGGTACGGAAGGCCTCGTGGCGGAAATCGGCGGCCGTTTCCAGCTTATCCGCGAACTGGCGCAGGGATTCGGCCACGATGGTATTGAGCACGGTGTTCACATCCGCGATGGAATGGCTGGCGCCGGGCATGCGGAATTCGAACTTGTTGCCCGTAAAGGCGAAGGGGGAGGTGCGGTTGCGGTCCGTAGTATCCATGGGCAGGGAGGGCACCACGCAAACGCCGCTTTCCAACATGCGCACGGCCCCTTCCACATAATCCTCCTTGCGTTCGATGGAGCCCAAAAGATCGGCAAGCGTATCGCCCAGGTAAACGGAGATAATGGCGGGGGGCGCCTCAAAGCCGCCCAGGCGCTGGTCGTTGCCCGCGCCGGCTACCGCGACCCGCAGCAGATCCTGATAGACATCCACAGCCTGGATGACCGCCGCCAGGAAGAGCAGAAACTGGAGGTTGTCCTTCGGGCTTTTGCCGGGCTCGAGAAGATTCACGCCCGTATCCGTGGCCAAAGACCAGTTGTTATGCTTGCCGCTGCCGTTGATGCCGGCAAAGGGCTTTTCGTGCAGCAAACAAACCATGCCGTGCCGAAGGGCCGTATTGCGCAGGGATTCCATCACCAGCTGGTTGTGATCCGTGGCTGCATTGGCATCCGAATAGACGCAGGCCAACTCATATTGGCCGGGGGCCGCTTCCTTGTGCTCGGTCTTGGCGAAAACACCCAGGTTCCAAAGCTCCGCGTCCACATCCCGCATGAAAGCGACCACGCGGGGCGAGAGCGCGCCAAAATAGTGATCCTCCAACTCCTGCCCCTTGGGTGCGGGCGCGCCCAGAAGGGTGCGCGAGCAGAAGCGCAGATCCGGCCGTTTGTCGAAAAGCTCCTTTTTGACCAGGAAATATTCCTGCTCGGCGCCTGCGGTGGCGATTACCCGGCGCACATCCTCATGACCGAAAAGACGCAGAATGCGGCGGGCTTGCTCATCGATGGCTTGCATAGAGCGCAAAAGCGGTGTTTTCTTATCCAGCGAATCGCCGCCATAGGAGCAGAAGATGGTGGGGATGCAGAGGGTGCCATCTTTAATGAAGGCATAGCTGGTCGGATCCCAGGCCGTGTAGCCCCGGGCTTCAAAAGTGGCGCGAAGGCCGCCCGAAGGGAAGCTGGAAGCATCCGGCTCGCCCATAACCAACTCCTTAGCGGAAAACTCCAGCATGGCGCTGCCATCCGGGGCAGGGGAAAGGAAGCCGTCGTGCTTTTCGGCCGTGCAGCCCGTGAGGGGTTGGAACCAATGGGTGAAGTGGGTGGCGCCCTTTTGGATGGCCCATTCCTTCATCGCCAGGGCCACCTCGCCGGCCACATCCGCCTCCAGGGGTTTACCGCAGCGGATGGTGTCCTTGAGGGCCAGGTAGGTTTGGGCAGGCAGCCGCGCCTTCATGGCCGCGTCGTTGAATACGAATTCGCCAAAGGTTACGGGTATGCTCATGATCCGCTCCTTTTATCAAAATAAAAAATTATATGGAAGCGGCCGAAGGCCGCCGTCATAACATGAGAAGCAGGACGCGATCCTGAAAAACAATCCATTTAGTATATGATGGCCAAGACCCAAAGTCAAGAAAATGGCCGCAATTTGCCGGCTCCGCTTTAGGTGAGCTTGCCTGTAAGGGTGTAGGCGATCACGGCGAAGCCCTCCCTGAGGTAGTTGTTGGGCGCGCTGTACCAGATATCCCGGGCCGGGATGCCGCCGGCCGCGATGCCGTGCATAGCCGCCACCCTGCGGGAGCGGTACACGTGAAAGCCTGTGGTCACGAAGGCTATGGAAGCATCCGGCTTGAAGCGCTCGTCCAGGATGTCCTTGCAGAACTTGAAGTTTTCATAGGTGCTGGCGGAACGATCCTCCAGGATAACGCGAGCCGGATCAATACCGTGGGCCGTGAGGTAATCGGCCATGGCTCTGGCCTCGGAAACGGACTCCTGCGGGCCCTGGCCGCCGGAGACGATTACGGTGGTATCCGGGCTTTGGGCCAGGTAAGCTAGGGCCGCATCCAGCCGGTAGCGCAGGGTGAGGGAGGGGCGGCCGTTGCGCACGGCGCAGCCCAGCACGATGAGCACATCGCGATTCGGCTCCACTTCCTCATGCTCCGCGCGCTTGAGAAAGAGCGTCATGCAGGCCGCAACCAGGAAAAAGGCGGCGTAAAGGCAGATGACGAGCACCTTGCAGGCGTGGCCCAGGGGCGTAGAAAACCAGGCCGAAAGGCTGGGGTAGAAGAGGGCCAGCAGCACCAGCGGCACGCCCAGCACCGCAGGCAGAGCCGTGCCCAGGTTGCCGTTGGATACCATGGAAAGCGCCATGGTGTCCAGCGTGAGGAGCGCACCTATGATGAAAAACAAAGTGCGCGGCATATCAAGCCTCCGTTTCCGCCGCTGCGCCCACTGGAGGCGGGACGAGTTCTTCGACGGGCTCGGACTGGAGAGTCTCGGACTGGAGAGTCTCGGACTGGAGAGTCTCGGACTGGAGAGTCTCGGACTGGATGGTCTCGGACTGGAGAGTCTCGGACTGGATGGTCTCGGGCTGGATGGTCTCCGCGGAGAGGGCGGCGCGGGGCAAGGCGTTGGCCCCGTAAACGCCGATGAGCACCAGCAGCGTGCCTACGCCTTGGAGCAGGTCAAAGCCTTCGCGCAAAAGGAGCACGCCGGCCAGTACGCTCACCAGCGTCGTGACGCCGGCAAAGCTGCCCGCGCGGCCCGGCCCCAGCCTGGAGATGGCCAGGTTGCGCAGAATATAGGCGATTACGGAACAGCCTACGGCCAGGTAGAGGCAGCCCAGCAGGAAGGCCCGGTTATGCAGGGGTAGCAGGAAAAATGTGGGTAGCGTGCCCGCAAGGCCGTTTTCGATTAGAGTGATGGCCGTAAAGACCACCGCGCCCACACCGGCCATCATATAGGAGCGCTCCACGCCCGTATAGCCGCTAAAGCGGCGGGTGAGGTTCAAAAATACGGCGTCGCTCACCGCGGCCAGCAGCACCAGCAGGTAGCCGGCCAGGCTGAAGGACGCGGCGGCCCCCTTGGTGGTTCCTACCAGGATCACGCCCAAAACGGAGATGGCGATGCTGATCCATTGCCGCCGGGTGGGCTGCTCTTTGGTGAGGATGGGCATCAGCAGCAGGGTGATGATGGGGATGCAGGCGATGATGGTGCCGCCTTCGCTGGAGCTGATGCGCGTGAGGCCATAGGTCTCCCCCAGAAAATACAAAATGGGCTGAAAGAGGGAGATGAGCAGCAGCGGCCAAAGGTTTTTGCCCCGAAGCTCGATTTTGAATATCCCCAGCGCCACGCAAAGGGACATGGCCGCAAAGGCCAGAATGAAGCGCCAGCTCAACAGGCTGAAAACCGGGGCCTGGGAAACGGCCACCTTGGTGGCTAAAAAGCTGAAGCCGAACAGGCCGGAGGCCGCCAGCGAGCAAACGACGCCCAGCGCCTGGCCCGTTTGGCTTTTATCCATGGTTTGCTTCATCCCGCTTTGCCTCCGCCTTCTTATATATCTACAGAAGCTATCATAACACAGATAGGCCCTGTGCCGAAAGCCCTTGTTGAAGATGCGCATATGCAAAGTTTTGGTGACGAATGATACGCCGGGTTTGTAACGCGGATAGATGTATGGTACAATGGCTGTTAGCAAAATCTAGGGCCTGGAGGCATTTAACATGGGTTTGATCGATACGATCCTGGGCAATACGTCCCAAAGCCAGCTGCGCAAGCTGCGCCCCCTTGTGGCTAAGATAAACGGCCTCGAAACGGAGACGGCCGCGCTGTCGGACGCAGAACTGCGCGCCAAAACGGATTTTTTCAGGGCACGGCTTAATGCGGGCGAAACCCTGGACGCCCTCCTGGCCGAGGCCTACGCCGTGGTGCGGGAGGCTGCAAAGCGCACCATCGGCCAGCGGCATTACGACGTGCAGCTGATTGGCGGCATCGTGCTGCACCAGGGGCGCATCGCGGAGATGAAAACAGGCGAGGGCAAAACCATTACGGAAACCTTGCCTGCCTACCTCAACGCGCTCACGGGCCAGGGCGTGCACATCGTGACCGTGAACGACTATCTCGCCAGCCGCGACGCCCAGTGGATGGGCAAGATCTACCGCTTCCTCGGCCTCACTGTGGGCTGCATTATCCACGACCTGAGCCCCGAGGAGCGCAGAGCCGCCTACAACAGCGACATCACCTACGGCACCAACAACGAGTTCGGCTTCGACTACCTGCGCGATAACATGGTGGTGCAGCGGGAGCAGATGGTGCAGCGGGCGCTGAACTACGCCATTGTGGACGAGGTGGACTCCATCCTGGTGGACGAGGCCCGCACCCCGCAGATCATTGCCGGCCACGGCGAGCAATCCACCGATATGTACGAGCGGGCGGATAAATTCGTGCGCAAACTTACCCGGGGCGAGAACATCATCAAGCTGAGCAAATCCGAGCAGATCATGGGCGAAGAACAGCCTGAGAGCGGCGATTACATGGCGGATATCAAGGCCCGCACCGTGGCCCTCACCCAGGAGGGCATGCGCAAGGCCGAGCAGTTTTTTGGCATTGCGGATATCTCGGCCACGGAGAATACCGAGCTCAATCATCACATCCAGCAGGCCCTCAAGGCACACGCCCTTTTCCAGCGGGATAAGGACTACGTGGTGCAGGATGACCAGGTGCTGATCGTGGATGAATTCACCGGCAGGCTGATGCTGGGCCGCCGCTATAGCGACGGCTTGCACCAGGCGCTGGAGGCCAAGGAAGGCGTAAAGGTTGAGCGGGAGAATAAGACCCTGGCCACCATCACCTTCCAGAACTATTTCCGCATGTATAAAAAGCTGGCCGGCATGACCGGTACGGCCAAAACCGAGGAGCAGGAGTTCCAATCCATCTACGACCTGGACGTGGTGGAGATCCCCACCAACAAACCCCTTTGCCGTGCGGATAACAACGACGTGGTCTACACCACCGTCGCAGGCAAACTCAAGGCCGTGGTGGCTGAGATCGTGGAAATCCACAAGAGCGGCCAGCCCATCCTGGTGGGCACGATTTCCGTGGAAAAGAGCGAGCAGCTTTCCGATATGCTCAAGCGTCGGGGCATCGACCACGTGGTATTGAACGCCAAGCAGCACGCTCGCGAGGCCGAGATCGTGGCCCAGGCGGGCAAGCTCGGCAGCGTGACCATCGCCACCAATATGGCGGGCCGCGGCACGGATATCCTCTTGGGCGGCAACCCGGAATTTTTGGCGCGGCGCGAGCTGCGGGGCGCCGGCATGGAGCCGGAGCTGCTGGAAGAGGCCACAGGCCACGCGGAAACGCAGGATCCGGCCATCTTGGAGGCGCGGGCGCAATATGCCGAGGCGTACGAGCGGCATAAGAAGGATACGGACGCGGAGCACGAGAAGGTGGTGGCCGTGGGTGGCCTGCACATCATCGGCACGGAGCGCCACGAGAGCCGCCGCATCGATAACCAGTTGCGGGGCCGCGCGGGCCGCCAGGGCGATCCCGGCTCCACCCGCTTCTATATCTCCATGGAGGACGACCTGATGCAGCGCTTTGGCGGCGAACGCATCAAGGGCCTGCTCGAAAAGCTCACGCCCGAGGACGATATCCCCATCGAGGTGGGCCTCTTGACCAAGCAGATCGAAAGCGCGCAAAAGCGGGTGGAAGCGCACAACTTCGACATCCGCAAAAACGTGCTGCAATATGACGACGTGATGAACCGCCAGCGCGAGATTATCTACGGCCAGCGCCGCAAGGTGCTGATGGGCGAGGATATCCGCGAAAGCGTTATGCAAATGGTGGCCGAGAGCGTGCAGCTTCGCTGCGCCCAGTATTGTCCGGCCTCCCTGCCCGCAGAGGAATGGGATGTGAAGGGCCTTTGCGTGGACTTCGCCCAGCTTACCGGGCTGGACTGCCGCAAGGCTGTCGAATCCATTAACGACGCGGCTAAGCTGGAAGAGGCCATGCAGGCCCTCGCAGCCGAGGGCTATGTTAAAAAGGAGGCGGAAGTTGCCAAGGCCGCCGAAACCCTGGGCGGCGCCATAGATATGCGGGAGATCGAGCGGGTCATGCTGCTTAGGGCTGTAGATGAGCACTGGATGGATCATATCGACGCCATGGACCAGCTGCGCCAGGGCATCGGCTTGCAGGCCATCGGCCAGAAGGACCCTGTGGTGGCCTACCGCAACGCGGGCTTTGATATGTTCGATGAGATGGTGCAGGGCATCCGCGAGATGACTATACGCAGCCTCTACCATGTGGCCCTCACCACAGGAGAAGCGCCCCGCCGCGAGCAGCTTGCAAGGCCTATCGAAACAGCCGGAGACGGCTCCTTACCCCGCCAGCCCAAGCGGGCGGAAAAAACACCGGGCCGCAACGACCCCTGCCCCTGCGGCAGCGGCAAAAAATATAAGAATTGCTGTGGTAAGGGCGCGTAAGACAGGATTTCGCACCTTTAATAAATATGAATTTCTATATAATAAAAGGAAGTGAGAACTTTGGTACAACTGGACGAATATCGCCAAAAGCTGGAAGCTGCCAGCGACATACTCAAAGAGGCAGGTGACTCACTTTGACCTGGCTGGATTGACAGCCGAGAAGGAGCGCCTGGAAGAAGAGATGGCCCGCGAGGGCTTTTGGGACGATATCGACGCTGCCAACAAGGCCAACCAGCGCATGAAGTCCCTTACGGCCAAGCTTGCGAACTACCGCCGCCTGGAAAGAGCCGCGGAGGATGTGGCTACGCTGATGGAGATGGCCGAGGAGGAGAACGACGAGGGCCTGCTCTCCGAGATCGCGGTCGAATACGCGGCCTTTGAAAAGGCCGTAGAAATGCTGCGCCTGAGCACCCTGCTCAAAGGCCCCTACGACAGCTGCAACGCCGTGCTTTCGCTGCACGCGGGCGCGGGCGGCACGGAGGCCCAGGATTGGGTATCCCTGCTCTACCGTATGTATTGCCGCTATTGCGAGAAAAAGGGCTATAGTGTTCGGGAGCTGGACTATCTCGACGGCGAGGAAGCCGGCATCAAAAACGTCACCTTCGAAGTGCAGGGCGACAGCGCCTATGGCTATCTCAAGGCCGAAAAGGGCGTACACAGGCTGGTGCGCATGTCCCCCTTCGATTCCTCGGGCAGGCGGCATACCTCCTTTGCTTCGCTCGATGTGACGCCTATCTTCGACGACGATACGAACGATGTGGAGATCGACATGGACGACGTGCGGGTGGATACCTACCGCGCCAGCGGCGCCGGCGGCCAGCACGTAAACAAGACCAGCTCCGCCATCCGCCTCACCCACCTGCCCACGGGCATCGTGGTGCAATGCCAGAATGAGCGCAGCCAGCTGCAAAACAAAGAGGTGGCCATGCGCATGCTCAAGGGCAAGCTCGCCGAGCTGCAAGAGCGTGAGCGCGAGGAGCACATGGCCCAGATCAAGGGCGAGATGAAGCGCATCGAGTGGGGCAGCCAAATCCGCAGCTACGTTTTTCAGCCCTATACCATGGTCAAGGATCACCGCACCGGCGTGGAGGAAGGCAACATTCAGGCCGTTATGGACGGCGAGCTGGATGAATTCATCAACGCATACCTGGTGCAGTCCTGACAGCGCAATCTGAATTGTGTCGCCGGCGGCCCCATTTGGGGCCGCTTTATGAATCTTTTGCTATAAGATCCCCGCAGCTATTGACAATCTATATGGGATGTGGTGTTATAAAACTGAGAACAAGAGTGAGAACCACTATTGAGATTGACACATAGCGGAGGATATCCTATGAAGCATTTGATTCCCGTTTTAGCGCTAGTCCTGGCTCTGCTGCTAGCGGCCTGCGCGGCTCCGGCGGCTGAGCCCGCTGCCCCGACTATGCACACCCCCGCCCCGGTAGCAGAGGCTGTCGAGCCTACGTCCGAACCTACGGCGGAGCCTACCCTGGAGCCCGTGCCTACCTTATCCGTAACGAACGATTACAGCGTGAAGCACCTAGGCGTGGATACCTCCGCTGCGGACGCGGCGGGCGGCATCGGCGCAGCCAAGGCGGAAGCTCTAGCTGCCAAGGTGTATGGCAACGAGCTGGCCGGTCGGCCGCAGACCTATACCTGCGAGGGCCTGGCCGAATACATGGGCGAAACCTACTATTCAATCTATTGGAACCAGCTGGTGGAGCAACACGGCGTGGCCAACAACTCCTATATGGGCCACTTCTACGTATCCCTGGATGGCTCCGAGGTACTAGAGGGCGATGCGGATTTCGTCTATCCCCCCATCATCGGCGGCGGCTGAGGATTCTGATTTTAGCGGGCGGTTCGTCCGCAAGGCAACCACAAAGAAGCGCCGGGCTCCGGCGCTTTTCTCTTTTTATGTGTGGCACTATAATAAGTAGGAAGGGATCATAGCCCCGCGGCCCAGACGCCGTGCTCTTGTGCCTGCTGACGGGAGAGGCCACTAAATATAGTGTGGAACACCCGGCTGCGTGGACATTTCAGAAAAAGTTGGCCAAATGTGAAAAAAGGGCTTGCAATCAGGCAATGTTTCATGTAATATAAGGACGTTGCGCAAAAAGCGCAGCCGTTTGCGCGCGAAAATTGCGCGCCAGCGTGCCCCGGCGGGAGGTTGCCGGCGATTGCCATCCGGGTAATTTCCGCGGGGGCGCCCACAAACGGGCAACGGGCCAGAAGCAGCCCGTGTGCAGTCTTTTAAGAAAGAAACACACGAGCGCGTGTACTGCCCGAGACTTTGAAGGAGGAAGAAATAATATGGCAAATCAAAAAATCCGCATCAAGCTCAAGGCCTACGAGCATGATCTCATCGACCAGAGCGCCGAGAAGATCGTAGATACGGCCAAGCGCACGGGCGCACGGGTATCCGGCCCCATCCCCCTGCCCACGGAGAAGGAGATCGTTACGATCCTTCGCTCCCCCCATAAGTATAAGGACAGCCGCGAGCAGTTCGAGATGCGCACCCATAAGCGCTTGATCGACATCCTCCAGCCCTCCGCTAAAACCGTGGACGCGCTGATGAAACTCGATCTTCCCGCCGGCGTGGATATCGAGATCAAACTTTGATACGGAGGTGAACAAAGATGAAGAAAGCTATTTTGGGCACCAAAGTCGGCATGACACAGATGTTCCGCGAGGACGGCACCATGATTCCCGTCACCGTGATCCTGGCCGGCCCCTGCCCGATCGTTCAAAAGAAAACCAAGGAGCATGACGGCTATGAGGCCGTACAGGTTGCCTTCAAGCCCATCCGCGAAAAGCTGGCCACCAAGCCCTTACTGGGGCATTTCAAAAAGGCGGGCCTTGGCGCGCACCGCTACACGAAGGAATTCAAGCTGGATGATACCGCCGCTTACGAAGTGGGCCAGGTCATTACAGCGGGCGCCTTCGAAACGGGCGATATGGTCGATGTGACCGGCACCAGCAAGGGCAAAGGCTTCCAGGGCAACATCAAACGCTGGAATCAGGCCCGCGGCCGCAAGACCCACGGCTCCCACTCCTACCGCGTAGCCGGTGCCATGGGCGCCTGCACCTACCCCGGCGAGGTCTTCAAGACCAAGCACCTGCCCGGCCACATGGGCCACGAGCGCGTCACCGTGCAGAACCTTGAGGTGGTGCGGGTAGATGCAGACCGCAACCTGCTGCTCGTACGCGGCGCCATCCCCGGCGCCAAGGGCGGCCTGGTCATGGTTCGTGAGACCGTCAAATAAAGGAGGAAGCAAGAATGCCTAGCGTAGCATTGTACAATATTGCCGGCCAAGAGATCGGCACGGTGAAGCTCAGCGATGAGGTCTTCGCCCAGGAAGTCAACCAGGCCGTGCTGCACACCGTAGTGCGCGCCTACCTGGCCAATCAGCGCCAGGGCACGCAGAGCGCCCTTACCCGCGCCGAAGTGCGGGGCGGCGGCATTAAGCCCTGGAAGCAAAAGGGCACCGGCCGCGCGCGGCAGGGTTCCACCCGCTCCCCCCAGTGGCGGCATGGCGGCGTGGTCTTTGCCCCCAAGCCCCGCGATTACCGCATCAGCGTTAACAAAAAGGTTAAGCGCCTGGCCATGAAGAGCGCCCTCTCCGCCAAGGTGAACGACGGCGGCCTCATCGTGTTCGACGCGCTGGATATCGCCGCTCCCAAAACGAAAGAGATGATCAAGGTTCTGAACGCCGTCAAGGCCAATAAGGCCCTGGTAGTGCTCCCTGAAAAGGACGAGATCGTCGAGCGCGCTTCCGGCAACATCCCCAACGTGAAGACCACCTTGGTCGGCACCCTCAACGTTTACGAGATCCTCAAATACGATATGCTGATCCTCACCAAGGATTCGCTCGCCAAGATCGAGGAGGTGTACGCATAATGCAGAACGCGCACGACATTATCATCAAGCCGGTGCTCAGCGAAAAGAGCTACGACTACCTGGCCCAGAAGGTATATACCTTCATCGTGGACAAGAAGGCCAGCAAGACCGAGATCCGCCAGGCTGTCGAGCAGGTGTTCGGCGTGAAGGTGGATAGCGTTCACACCGTGAACGTGCTGGGCAAGATGAAGCGGCAGGGCGCCACCCAGGGCCGCCGTCCCTCCGTGAAGAAGGCCTATGTGAAGCTGAAGAAGGATTCCAAGGGCATCGAGTTCTTCGACAGCATCGCGCAGTAAGGAGGCATACACCATGGCAATCAGAAAGATCAAACCCACCACCCCCGGCCAGCGCGGCATGACGGTCTCTTCCTTTGAGGAGATCACCTGCACCACGCCGGAGCGTTCCCTTCTGGAAGACCTCAAGTCCTCCGGCGGCCGCAACAAGGCCGGCCGCATCACCGTGCGGCATCGCGGCGGCGGCGCCAAGCGCAAGTATCGCATCATCGACTTCAAGCGCAACAAGGACGGCGTGCCCGCCAAGGTCGCTACCATTGAATACGACCCCAACCGCAGCGCCAACATCGCCCTGCTGCACTATGCAGACGGCGAAAAGCGCTACATCATCGCGCCTTTGGGCCTGAGCGTGGGCGACCAGCTGCTCTCCGGCGAGGACGCGGATATCAAGGTCGGCAATGCCCTGCGCATCAAGAACATCCCCGTGGGCACCATGATCCACTGCATCGAGCTTAAGCCCGGCAAGGGCGCGCAGCTGGTACGCTCCGCGGGCAACGCCGCGCAGCTGATGGCCAAGGAGGGCAATTATGCCCAGGTGCGCCTGCCCAGCGGCGAGGTTCGCAAGATCCCCATGGAGGCCAAGGCCACCATCGGCCAGGTGGGCAATGCAGACCACGGCAACATCATGCTGGGCAAAGCGGGCCGCAACCGCCATCTGGGCTTCCGCCCCACCGTGCGCGGCTCCGTAATGAACCCCTGCGACCACCCGCACGGCGGCGGCGAGGGCAAGAGCCCCATAGGCCGTCCGGGCCCCGTAACCCCTTGGGGCAAGCCTGCCCTGGGTTATAAGACCCGCAAGAGCAAGAACGTTAACGACAAGTTCATCGTCCGCCGCAGGGACGGTAAGTGATAGGGAAAGGAGAACAGCATGAGCAGGTCAGTCAAAAAAGGCCCGTTTGTTGAAGAGCGTTTGATCAAACGCATTCAGGATATGAACACCAGCGGCAAGAAGTCCGTCGTCAAGACGTGGTCCCGGTCCTCCACCATCTTCCCGGATATGGTGGGCCACACCATCGCCGTGCATGATGGCCGCAAGCACGTTCCCGTATATATGACCGATGAAATGGTCGGCCACAAGCTGGGCGAGTTCGCCCCCACCCGTACCTTCCGGGGCCATCGCGGTTCCGAGAAGAGCAGCGGCGGCAGGTAAGGAGGAAGAAGAGATTATGGCAACCAGGTCCAGAGAAAAAAGCGCGGCTCGCCGCGAAAACGCCGATAAGCGCCCCCGCGCCATCGCCCGCTACGTCCGCATTTCCTCCCGCAAAGTCAAGGTCGTGATCGACCTGATCCGCGGCAAGAGCGTGAAGGAAGCCCAGGGCATCCTCATGTTTACCCCCAAGGCGGCTGCCGATCCCGTTTTGAAGCTTCTCAACAGCGCCATGGCCAACGCGGAGAACAACCTCGGCCTCTCCCCGGATACGCTCTATGTAGCTGAAGTGTTCGCCAACCAGGGCCCCACGCTTAAGCGGTTCCGCCCCCGCGCCCAAGGCCGGGCCAGCCGCATCCGCAAGCGCACCAGCCACATTACCGTGATCCTGGATCAGGCCAAGTAAGAGGAGGTAGAGTATGGGACAAAAAGTTAATCCGAATGGCTTCCGCGTAGGCGTTATCCGCGATTGGAATACCCGCTGGTATGCTTCCAAAAAGGAATTCTCCGATTACCTCGTTGAGGATAGAAAAATCCGCGACCACCTCAAGAAGGTGCATTTCACGGCGGGCGTTTCTAAGATCGACATCGAGCGCGCCGCAAACAAGGTAACGGTGAGCATCTATACCGCCCGGCCCGGCATGCTGATCGGCAAGGGCGGCGTGGGCGTGGACTCGATCCGCGCGGATGTGTCCGCCCTGATCGGCAAGCCCGTGAACGTCAATATCATGGAAATCCGCAATCCGGACGCCAACGCCCAGCTCGTGGCCGAGAACATCGCGGCTCAGCTCGAGAAGCGCATCAGCTTCCGCCGGGCGATGAAGCAGGCCATGCAGCGCTCCATGAAGGCGGGCGCCAAGGGCATCAAGCTGATGTGTTCCGGCCGTTTGGGCGGCGCTGAGATCGCTCGCACCGAGGGCTATCACGACGGCTCCATCCCCCTGCAGACCATGCGCGCCGATATCGAATACGGCTTTGCCGAGGCGCACACCACCTATGGCCGCATCGGCTGCAAGGTGTGGATCTACAAGGGCGAAGTGCTGAGCAAGCAAAAGAAAGCGTAAGGAGGCAAAGAACCATGTTAATGCCTAAAAGAGTCAAGCGCAGGAGAGTGCACCGTGGCCGCATGAAGGGCGAAGCCCATCGCGGCAACTTCATCGCCTATGGCGAATATGGCCTTGTTGCCCTAAGCCCCGGCTGGATCACCAGCAACCAAATCGAGGCGGCCCGTGTCGCCATGACCCGTTACATCAAGCGTGGCGGCCAGGTATGGATCAAGATCTTCCCGGATAAGCCCGTCTCGCAAAAGCCGGCCGGCACCCGCATGGGCTCCGGTCAAGGCGCGCCCGAATATTGGGTGGCAGTCGTTAAGCCCGGCCGCGTGCTCTTTGAGATCGCGGGGGTGAGCGAAGAGGTGGCCAAGGAGGCTTTGCGCCTGGCCATGAACAAGCTGCCCATTAAGTGCAAGATCGCAAAGAAAGTGACCGAGGCAGGAGGCGAGAACAATGAAGGCTAGCGAACTGAGAAAACTATCCACCCAAGAGCTCGCGGCAAAAGAGAAAGAGCTCAAGGAAGAGCTGTTCAACCTCCGTTTCCAAATGGCGACCGGCCAGCTCACGAACCCCCAGCGCGTCCGCGATTGCAAGAAGGACGTCGCCCGGGTGAAAACGCTCATCTGCGAGCGTGAGCTCAAGGCTGCCGAGTAAGGGTGAAAGGAGGATATCATCGTGGAGAACAGAGGCTTTCGTAAAATCCGCACCGGCGTGGTGGTGAGCGACAAGATGGATAAGACCGTCGTCGTAGCAACCAAGACCAAGGTGCGCCATCCCCTCTACGGAAAGATGGTAAACCGCACCCGCAAGTTCAAGGCCCATGACGAGGAAAATGCCTGCGGCACCGGCGATACCGTCAAGATCATGGAGACCCGGCGCATTAGCAAGGATAAGCGCTGGCGCGTGGTCGAAATCATAGAAAAGGCCAAGTAAGCCGGAAAGGAGAACCGATATGATACAACCCCAAACCCGTATGAAGGTAGCGGATAACAGCGGCGCAAAAGAGATTATGTGCATCCGTGTGCTGGGTGGTTCCGGCCGCAAAAGCGCCAACATCGGCGACGTGATCGTCGCTTCCGTCAAGTCGGCTTCCCCCGGCGGCGCAGTCAAGAAAAAAGACGTGGTTCGCGCGGTGATCGTGCGCACGGTTTCCGGTACGCAGCGGCCTGATGGCAGCTACATCCGTTTCGACGATAACGCAGCCGTCATCATCAACGACCAGAAGCAGCCCCGCGGCACTCGTATCTTCGGGCCCGTCGCGCGCGAACTGCGCGAGAAGGATTACATGAAGATCGTGTCCCTCGCGCCCGAAGTGCTCTAAGGGAGGACGCAGAATGAACAAGCTCAATGTCAAAAAAGACGATACCGTCGTCGTCATCGCCGGCAAGGATAAGGGCAAGCAGGGCAAGATCATGGCCGCTATGCCCAAAGCGGGCCGGGTCGTGGTGCAAAACGCCAATATGATCGTTTGCCACACCAAGCCCCGCAAGCAGGGCGAAACGGGCGGCCGCATCAACAAGGAAGGCACCATTGACGCCTCCAACGTGATGCTCGTGTGCCCCAAGTGCGGCAAGCCCACCCGCGTGGGCCGTGCCTATGAGGGCGATAAAAAGGTCCGCGTTTGCAAGAAGTGCGGCAAGAACATCGACTAAGGCAGGAGGAAAAGAGAATGGCAAAGAAAGATAACGCATCCTCGGCGCCCGCCAAAAAGAGGCAGCAGGAGGCAGCCAAGCCCTTTACCGAAGCGCCCCGCCTCAAGGTCAAGTATGCCGAAGAAGTAGTGCCCGCGCTGAAGCAGAAGTTTGGTTATACCAACCCCATGCAGGTGCCCAAGCTCGAAAAGATCGTGCTCAACATGGGCCTTGGCTCCGAAAAGGATAATGCCAAGGGCCTGGAAGTGGCCGTCAACGAGATGGCCCTCATTGCCGGTCAAAAGCCCATTGTCACCAAGGCTAAGAAGTCCGTAGCGAACTTCAAGGTTCGCGAGGGCATGAACGTTGGCGCAAAGGTTACCCTCCGGGGCAACCGCATGTACTACTTTGCGGATAAGCTGATGAACATCGTGCTGCCCCGCGTGCGCGACTTCCGGGGCATTTCCGACACCAGCTTTGACGGCCGCGGCAACTACGCTATGGGCGTAAAGGAGCAGCTGATCTTCCCCGAGATCAACTACGATGACGTCGACAAGGTGCGCGGTATGGATATCGTGTTCGTCACCAGCGCTAAAACCGACGAAGAAGCGAAGGAACTGCTCAGCCTCATGGGCATGCCCTTCATCCAGGCTTGATAAGGAGGAAAAAACATCGTGGCAAAGACTAGCATGAAGATCAAGCAATCCCGCGAGGCGAAGTACTCCACCCGGGCCTATACCCGCTGCCGCATCTGCGGTCGGCCCCACAGCGTGCTGCGCAAGTACGGCATCTGCCGTATCTGCTTCCGCGAGATGGCCTATAAGGGCGAAATCCCCGGCGTGCGCAAGGCCAGCTGGTAAGCAGACTGTAGAAAGGAGAACGAATTATGGTAACAACCGATCCCATCGCTGATATGCTCACTCGTATCCGCAATGCTCTCATCGCCAGACACGATGAGGTGGACGTACCCCTTTCCACGGTCAAGAAGGCCATTGCCGAGATTTTGCTCGAGGAAGGCTACATCAAGGGCTATGACCTCCGGGAGGAGGGCGTGGTCAGGAACATCCACATTACCCTTAAATACGGAGCCAACCGCCAGAAGGTCATCACCGGCCTTAAACGGATCTCCAAGCCCGGCCTGCGGGTCTACGCCCGCAAGGATAACCTGCCCAAGGTGCTCAATGGGCTGGGTATCGCCGTTCTTTCCACTTCCCGCGGTATCATGACCGACCGGGAAGCCCGCAAACAGGGCGTAGGCGGCGAAGTGCTGGCATACATCTGGTAAGCGCTGGTGGGAGGGGAACGGCATGCCGTCCCCCCAACAGCCATGTTAAAGCGAAATTTTCATTTGGAGGTGTAACACATGTCACGAATCGGAAAACTTCCGATCAACATCCCTGGCGGAGTGGCAATCACGGTCGGCGACGATAACACCGTGAATGTTAAGGGCCCCAAGGGCGAACTGAGCGAGAAAATCTCACGCGAGATGCAGATCTCCATCGAGGACGGCGTCCTCTGTGTAAAGCGGCCCACGGATCAAAAAGAACACCGGGCGCTGCACGGCCTCTCCCGCACCCTCATCAACAACATGGTGGTGGGCGTAACGGCCGGCTACCAGAAGAACCTCGACATCGTTGGCGTTGGTTACCGTGCGCAACTGCAGGGCTCGAAGCTCGTCCTCAACGTGGGCTATTCTCATCCCGTCGAATTCGATCCGCCCGAGGGCATTTCCTTCGAGGTTCCCGCGCCCAACCACGTGTTTGTCAAGGGCATCAACAAGCAGCAGGTGGGCCAGCTGGCCGCCGATATCCGCAAGGTACGGCCGCCGGAACCTTACAAGGGCAAGGGTATCAAGTACGAAAACGAGACTGTGCGCCGCAAAGAAGGCAAGACAGGCAAATAAGGCGTAGAGAAGGAGTAGCAGTATGATTATAAAGGTCAATAAAAACGCTGTGCGCAAGGCCAGGCACGACCGTACCCGCCGCCACATCGTGGGCACGAGCGAAAGGCCCAGGCTCAATGTATACCGCAGCCTGAACAACATCTACGCCCAAGTCATCGACGACGAGACTTCCCGCACCCTGGTTGCAGCCTCCACGCTGGATGCCGAAATCAAAGGCCAGCTCGGCGGTAAGAACAAGAAGGAAGCCGCAAAGTTGGTGGGCGAGCTGGTCGGTAAGCGCGCCAAGGAAAAGGGCATCGATGAGGTCGTCTTCGATCGCGGCGGTTACCTGTATACCGGTCGCGTTGCGGAGCTATCCGAAGGCGCCCGCGCTGCCGGGCTGAAATTCTAAGGAGGTAATCATGCAGAAGCGTATCGATGCATCTACATTGGATCTTAAAGAGAGGCTCGTGTCCATCAACCGCGTTGCCAAGGTCGTCAAGGGCGGCCGTAACTTCCGCTTCTCCGCTTTGATGGTGGTGGGCGATGAGAACGGTCACGTGGGCGTAGGCATGGGCAAGGCGGCGGAGATTCCCGAAGCCGTGCGCAAGGGCGTGGAAGACGCCAAGCGCCATATGATCGAGGTTTCCCTGGTGGGAACCAGCATCCCCCACGCCGTGGAAGGCAAGTTTGGCAAGGGCCATGTGCGCATGCTCCCCGCCGAAGAAGGTACCGGCGTTATTGCGGGCGGTCCCGCCCGTGCGGTGCTCGAGATGGTGGGCGTGAAGGATATCCGCACCAAGAGCTACGGCTCCAACAACCCCGCCAACTGCGTGAAGGCCACCATAGACGGCCTGACTCAGCTGCGCACTGCCGAGGAGATCGCTAAGCTCCGCGGCAAAACCGTAGAAGAGATTCTGGGCTAAGGGAGGCAAGCAATGGCTAATCTGAAAATCACGCTCGTTAAGAGCACCATCGGCGCCCTCAAGGATCAGCGGGCAACCGTGAAGGCCCTTGGTCTGCGCAAGACCAATCATACCGTGGTGCAGCCGGATAATCCCTGCATCCGGGGCATGATCTTCAAGGTGAAGCACCTGGTCAAGGTCGAAGAAGTTTAACGGAGGTGCACTATGAAACTACATGAGTTAAGGCCCGTGGAAGGCTCCACGAAAACGCGCAGACGCGTTGGCCGCGGCACCGGCTCCGGCATCGGCAAAACCGCCGGCTATGGCCACAAAGGCCAGAAGGCCCGCAGCGGCAGCAAGAAAAACGGCTTCGAAGGCGGCCAGATGCCCCTTACGCGCCGGCTTCCCAAGCGTGGCTTCACCAATATTTTTGCCAAGGTATACACCGTGATCAATATCGATGCCCTCAATAAGCTCGAGGATGGCGCGGTTGTGACTGCCGAGCTGCTCAAAGCGAACGGCATTATCAGCAAGATCGAAAAAGACGGGCTTAAGGTTCTTGGCCGCGGCGAGCTCACCAAAAAGCTTGACGTGAAGGCGGCAAAATTCACCGAGTCGGCCCAGAAGGCCATTGAGGCGGCGGGCGGAACTGTTGAGGTGGTCTGATGCTTAAGACTCTCATCAACGCCTGGAACATTAAGGATATCCGCACCCGGATGCTGTACACGCTCCTTTTGATCGTGGTCTACCGGTTTGGTTCCTTCATTCCGGTGCCTTTCGTGGATGCGGCGCAGCTTTCAGCGGCGGCTTCCCAGTACGATATCCTGGGCTTCCTGAATCTGCTTTCGGGCGGTAACTTCAGCCAGTTCACGATTTTCGCCATGGGTATCTCGCCCTATATTACCGGCTCGATTATCATCCAACTCCTCGCCATCGCCATCCCTTCGCTGGAGCGGATGTCTAAGGAAGAGGACGGCAGGCAGAAGATTGAGCGGATCACCCGCTACACGGGCATCGGCCTGGCGCTGGTGCAGAGCATCGGCATCGTGCGCGGCCTGGGCGCTAACGTGGTCACTTCCACGGCCTGGTATGCCTACGCTACCATCGGCATCGTTTGCACGGCGGGTACGGCCTTCCTGGTTTGGATGGGCGAACGCATCACCGACAAGGGCGTGGGCAACGGCGTATCCATGATCATCTTCGCCTCCATCTGCTCGCAGGTGCCGCAAACCGTTGTGGCCATTTTCGCCGGCGTGTTCATCACCGCCAGCTACAAGTGGTGGATTCTGCCCGTGCTGCTGATCTTCGTGGTGCTGGTCATCGCGGCTGTTGTGCTGGTGGATCGGGCCGTACGGCGCATCCCCGTGCAGTATGCTAAGCGCGTGGTGGGCCGCAAGATGTACGGCGGCCAGAGCACCCACATCCCCCTCAAGGCCAACGCCAACGGCGTTATGCCCCTGATCCTGGCGATGACCCTCTTGCAGGTGCCCGCCATGATCGGCCAGTTCTGGCCCCAGGGCGCATTTTACGCCTTTTACACCAAGTGGATGACCCCCGGCACCACGGTAACCGGCGCCATCGTCTACTATGTGATCTACGCGTTGCTGATCCTGGGCTTTGCCTACTTCTACAGCTCCATCACCTTCAATCCGGTGGAGATCAGCAAGAATTTGCAGCAGAACGGCGGCTTTATCCCGGGTATCCGCCCAGGCAGGCCCACGGGCGAGCATCTGATGAAGATCTCCAACCGTTTGACCATCTTTGGCGCGTTCTTCCTCACGGCCCTGGCCATCATCCCCACCGTGCTGCTGCACAGCTTTGGGATGAGCAGCCCCTTTGGCCCCACCAGCGTGCTGATCATGGTGAGCGTAGCGCTGGAGACCAGCGAGCAGCTAGAATCCCTCATGCTCATGCGGCACTACAAGGGCTTCCTGGGTTAAAAGGAGGCAGCTATGCATCTGGTTTTCTTGGGCCCTCCGGGGGCCGGCAAAGGCACGCAGGCGGATAAGATCTGCGAACGCTTCTCCATCGCCCACATCTCTACCGGGGATATGCTCCGCAAGGAGACCCGCGAGGGAACGGAGCTGGGCCTCGCGGCCAAAGCGGTGATGGATGCGGGCGGCCTGGTGAGCGATGAGATCATTATCGCCATGGTGGAAAAACGCATCCAAGAACCCGATTGCGCCAATGGCTTTCTGCTGGATGGCTTCCCCCGCACCATTGCCCAGGCGGACGCCTTGGGCAGCCTGACCGGCATCGATATGGCCGTCAACATTGACGTGCCCGATGCGGTGCTGGTAGAACGCATCAGTGGCCGGCGCATGTGCCCCGGCTGTGGCGCAGGCTACCATGTATCCCTATATGATAAGGATACATGTGAAAAGTGTGGCCAGAAGCTGTATATCCGGGATGACGACCGGCCCGAAACGGTTAAGAACCGCATCGCGGCCTATAATGAAAAGACCCAGCCCCTCATAAACTATTATGCGGACAAGGGCCTGCTCCATACCGTAAAGGGCGACAAGCCGATGGAAAAGGTTTCGTTAGAGATTGCCGCCCTGGTGGAGACACTGCAATGATGACCATCAAAAACGCGGCGGACATCCAAAAGATGAAGGCCGCAGGGCTGGTCGTGGAGCAAACGCTGGAGTTGATGGCCAAGCTTGCCCGGCCCGGCATGACCACCCTGGCGCTCGATAAAGCAGCGGATGATTTCATCCGCAGCCAGGGTGCGATCCCCTCCTTCCTGCACTACAACGGCTATCCCAAAAGCATCTGCACCTCGGTTAACGAGCAGGTGGTGCATGGCATACCGGGCAGCTACTGCCTGCAGGATGGCGACATCGTAGGCATCGACGTGGGGGCCCAGTTAAACGGCTTTCATGGCGACGCGGCCCGTACGTTGCTCATCGGCAACGTGGCGGAAGAGGTGCGGGAGTTGGTCAGGGTCACCAAGGAATGTTTTTTCGAGGGCCTTAAGTTCGCCAAGGTGGGATATCGCATCAGCGATATCTCCGGCGCAATCCAAGCCCATGCCGAAGCCCATGGCTACGGCGTGGTGCGGGAGCTGATCGGGCACGGCATCGGCAGGAACATGCACGAGCCGCCCGATGTGCCCAACTTTACGGGCGGCCCCTATGGCCGCGGCGTGCGGCTCACGCCGGGCATGACGCTGGCTATCGAGCCCATGATCAACCTGGGCGGCCACGAGGTGCTGCAAAAGGACGACGGCTGGACCGTGGTCACCCGCGATGGCAAGCCCAGCGCCCACTATGAAAACACCATCGCAATCACGGATGGCGAGCCCGAGCTGCTCACGCTCAGCGTGGAGGCCGTATGATGACCAAAGCTGAGCTAATAGGCCGGGTGGCGGTATCTATGGCGGGCAGGGATAAGGGCAAGCGCTTTGCCGTAATCGGCACAGAGGGCACGGAATATGTGCTTCTGGCGGATGGCAGGCTGCGCAAGGCTGAAAGGCCCAAACGCAAAAAGCTCAAGCACGTGCGCTTCGAGCCCTGGCGTATAGACCCATCGCTCTTTGGCGATAATGCGGCCAACGCCCATCTCCGCAAGGCCCTGGGCGCGCTGGCAAATGACCATGAAATGGATTTTGAGGAGGGATAGCTTGTCTAAAACGGACGTAATCGAAGTTGAAGGTGTTGTGACCGACTCCTTCCCCAACGCCATGTTTGAGGTGGAGCTGATCAACGGGCATAAGATTTTGGCCCATATTTCCGGTAAGCTGCGCATGAATTTCATCCGCATTCTGCCGGGCGATAAGGTGACGGTAGAGCTGTCCCCCTACGATTTGACACGCGGCCGCATTACGTGGCGCACAAAGAACTGACAAGGAGGAAATTACGATGAAAGTCAGGCCTTCGGTTAAACCCATTTGCGAGAAGTGCAAGATCATCAAGCGTAAGGGCCGCGTGATGGTCATCTGCGAGAACCCCAAGCATAAGCAGAAGCAGGGGTAAAACTCGGTCCTAAACATACCCTCGCCCGGGCGGCTGCCTAAGGGTTAACACCCTGGGGTTCCGGGCAAGGCATACCATATATTCAACCCAAATATTTACGGAGGTATTAAGAATGGCACGTATATCCGGCGTGGATCTGCCCAGAGACAAGCGAATCGAGATCGGCCTGACCTACATCTTCGGTATCGGCCGCAAGACCGCTTCCGATATCCTGAGCGCCACCGGCGTGGATCCTGACATCCGTGTGCGGGATCTCACCGAGGATGATGTGAGCAAGCTCAGAGAGTATATCGACCATAACGTAAAGGTGGAAGGCGATCTCCGGCGCGAAGTCTCCATGAACATCAAGCGCCTGATCGAGATTGGCTGCTACCGTGGCGTGCGGCACCGCAAGGGTCTGCCCGTCAGAGGCCAGAGCACCAAACAAAACGCCCGCACCCGCAAGGGACCCAAGCGCACCGTGGGCGGCAGGAAAAAGTAAGGAGGGAATGAAAGATGGCACCAGCAGCAAAAGGCAAGGGCAAAAAGACCGTCCGCAAGCGCCGCGAAAAAAAGAACATCGAGCGTGGCGCGGCGCATATTCGCTCCTCCTTCAATAACACCATGGTTACGATTACCGATCTGCAGGGCAACGCCCTTTCCTGGGCATCCTCAGGCGGTTTGGGCTTCCGTGGCAGCCGTAAGAGCACGCCCTTCGCGGCGCAGATGGCTTCCGAAACCGCGGCCAAAGCGGCCATGGAGCATGGCCTGCGCACCGTGGAGGTGTATGTGAAGGGCCCCGGCAGCGGCCGCGAAGCCGCCATCCGCGCCCTCCAGAGCGCCGGCTTGGAAGTCAACATGATCAAGGACGTGACGCCTATACCGCACAACGGTTGCCGTCCGCCCAAGCGCAGAAGAGTGTAAGGAGGGCCAACGACAATGGCAAGATATACCGATTCCGTTTGCAGGCAGTGCCGCCGCGAGGGCGAGAAGCTCTTCCTCAAAGGCGACCGCTGCTACAGCGCCAAGTGCGCCGTGGTCAAGCGCCACACCATCCCCGGCCAGCATGGCCAGGCCCGCCAGAGGAAGCAGAGCGAATACGGCATTCAGCTGCGCGAAAAACAAAAGTGCCGCCGGGCCTATGGTGTATTGGAATCCCAATTTAGGAAATACTATGATATGGCGGCGAATATGCGCGGCGCTACGGGTGAGAATATGCTCTCCCTTTTGGAGCGCCGGCTGGATAACGTGGTTTACCGCCTTGGTTTTGCGGAGAGCCGTCCCATGGCCCGCCAGATGGTCAACCATGGCCATATTCTAGTCGACGGCAAAAAGGTGGATATCGCCAGCTTCCTCGTCAAGAGCGGCCAGGTGATCACCATCAAGGAGCGCAGCCGTGATATGCAAAATTTGAAGGACCTCAAGGAGCAGGGTGCTTCCAAGCCCATTCCCAAGTGGCTGGACTTGGATGCGAGCGGTTTGATCGGCAAGGTCGTGGCCCTGCCGCAGCGCGACGATATCGACCTGACCGTTGAGGAGCACCTCATCGTCGAGTTCTATTCCAGGTAATGCCCGTGTGCGGTAAATGCCCGAACCGAACGACACTATCAAGAGAGGGGCTTTGTGCATGATAGAGATCGAAAGGCCCAAGATAGAACGCGTTGAACTCAACGAGGATTATGGCAAGTTCGTGGTCGAACCTTTGGAGCGCGGCTTCGGCATTACGCTGGGGAAGTCGCTGCGCAGGGTTCTGCTTTCCTCTCTTCCAGGCGTGGCCGTGTCGTCCGTTAAGATCGACGGCGTGCTGCACGAGTTTTCCACCGTCCCCGGCGTGCGGGAAGATGTGACGGAGATCATCCTAAACCTCAAGGAGCTGTGCATCAAAATGCATGCGCCCGGCCCGAAAAAGGTCATTGTGGACGCAGTAGGCGCCTGCGAGGTGACCGCCGGCGATATGATCGTGGACAGCGACGTGGAAGTGATAGACCCGAGCCTGCACCTGGCTACGCTGGATGAGGGCGCGCGGCTCTACATGGAGATCATCCTGGAGAGCGGCCGCGGCTATGTGGCTGCGGATCGGAATAAGAAGCCGGATATGCCCATCGGCCAGATCGCGGTGGATTCCATCTTCACGCCCATCCGCAAGGTCAACTTCATTGTTGAGGATACCCGTGTCGGCCAAATCACGGACTACGATAAGCTTATTCTCGAGGTCTGGACGGACGGCACCATCAAACCCGATGAAGCCGTTTCCCTGGCCGCGAAGATCCTCACGGAGCACCTGACCCTCTTCATCAACCTCACGGAGCACGTGCAGGGGGTGGAGATTATGGTGGAAAAGGAAGAGGATAAGAAAGAAAAGATCCTGGAGATGACCATCGAAGAGCTGGATCTTTCCGTCCGCTCTTACAACTGCCTCAAGCGCGCGGGCATCAACACGGTGGATGAGCTGGTGCAGCGCAACGAGGAAGAGATGATGAAGGTGCGCAACCTGGGCCGCAAGTCCCTTGAGGAAGTGCAGCAGAAGCTCCAGGGCCTTGGCTTGAGCCTGCGTCACAGCGAAGACTAGTTAGCAATACATAAGGAGGAGTCCAATATGCCAAACCGTAAGCTGGGGAAGGCGAGCGATCAGCGCGACGCCATGCTGCGCAACCTCACCACCGCGCTGCTCTACAATGGCAAGATCGTTACCACCGAGGCTCGCGCCAAGGAAGTACGGCCCATCGCGGAGAAGCTGATCACCCTCGCCGTCAGCGAACATAAAAACACGGTTTCCGTTGAAAAGGAGACCCGCAACGATAAACAGCAGATCGTCAAGGTTCAAAGGAACAACGACCTGCCCAGCAAGCTCCATGCCCGCAGGCAGATCATGGCGTACCTGTATAACGTGCCCGCTGCTAAGCAGGATAAGGAATCCAAGAGCGAGTACAAGGAGCGCACCAAGAATGTCGCGAACCCCGTGGTGGAGAAGCTCTTCCAGGAGATCGCGCCCAAATACGAGGGCCGCAACGGCGGCTATACCCGCATCCTCAAGATGGGCCCCCGTCGGGGCGACGGTGCGGAAATGGCCGTGCTGGAGCTGATCTAACAGCAAGCAGCGTATATACGTTTAGAAAAGGTGGCGCACGCCACTTTTTCTGTTTTGGGGGTTGAAAAGGCAGGTAGGCCGGGGTAAAGTAAAAGAAGGAAGCATTCAGCAAAGAGAGGAATGATCCGTATGCGCCTGCGGCTGTCAAGAAAAGGGATGATCCTGTTGACGGCGGCCATCTATATCGTAGCTGTGGGGGCGATGATCCCCGCCTGGCTTCGCCTGCCTATTGCGCGCATTCTGCTGCCGCTGGGCCTGATCGTAGTCGGCCTATGCATGCTGGCCATGGCGCTGCTCTCCCGCTGCCCCCATTGCCATAGCTTTTCGCCCTTCTTTTACAGCTTGCGGCTGCGCAAAAACAAGGCAATGCGCTGCCGTATCTGCAACGTGGTGCTAAAATATAAGGATGACCCGTAATAGCTACCGATAATATAGTGAAACAGACGCGGCCCGGCGCATTCCATATTACGCCGGGCCGTTTTTCTCTGCTATGCGTTCCCTTGCTCCCTTACCAGAGGGAGGCTTGGCAGCCCTGCGTTACCGCTTCACACCCGAGAGCAGATAAAAGTCCGCACTGTCGCAAAGCATATCCACATGGAACCAGGGCTCCCAGCGCCGAACCTCCTCGGCGGCTGGGCTGAGGGGTGCGCAGACGCTGGCCGGCACGTTTCCATGGTGCGCGTTGAGGGCCTCACGGCCCATACTATGCGCAATGGTGAAGCGCCCGCCGGGTAAAAGCAGGGATGCGGCCTTGGCGAAAAGGGCCTCCTTATCGAGAAAATGCGGATAGGCGTTGTAGAGCAGGGCCGCGTGGAAGGGCTCGCTTTTGAGGGCGTAAAAATCGCCACAGCGCACTTCGACGCGGGAATTGGACGCAAATTTCGCGCTGGCCACGGCGGCCATCTTCTCCGCCACATCGATGCCGACAAGGCGCTCGACCCCTTGATCCAAAAGGGCGGGGAACATCGCGCCGGTGCCGCAGGCGATATCCAACACGCGCAGGGAGGGCCGCGCGCCGCTCAGGAAGGCCACGGTTTCGAGCAGCTCTGGGTGGGGCGCGCATCTTGCGTCCCAGCCATCCGCCAGATCGTTGAAATAGGTGCGACAGTCCATATCTATCAAGCGCCGTATTGGATGACCCTGGTTTTTTCCAGCGCCAGCATCAGGATTGGAACGAGGATGAGTTGAATCAGGATGCCGGGCAAAGAGGTTACAAAATAGCCGGCCAGGAACATCTGGAAGGTAAAATCGCCGGCCCGGAAGAAGAGCCCGTTCATCAGCCCGGCAAAGAGGCGGCCCAGCAGCATGGCCGGGACGAGGGCCAGGTAAATATCCGCCAGTCGCTTGCCGGTTTGGACTTTGAAGAAGAGCAGGCCGCCGACCAGGCCGTAAACCGCCAGCTCACAGATCATGCCGGGCAGAAGCATGGCCGGGGGCATGGCCGTGAGGGCGGAGGAAAGAGCCGGGGTGAGCAGGCCGCAGAGCAGGCCGTATTTCCAGCCGCAGATCAGCCCACAGGCCAGCACGGGCAGGTGCATGGGCGAAAAGACAGTGCCAAAGTTAGGGATAGCGTGAAACAGTTGGGGTAAAAGCACACCGAGCGCCACGAAGAGGGCCGCACTCGTCAGGCGGCGGGTGGGGGTGGAATTGAGCATAATAAACCTCGTCTTCTTTGATGCAATGGCATCATTATAGACGAGGCGGTCAAGCGGCACAAGCCGGGGAGGGGGATATGAAATCAACGCAAATAACGCTCCAGGGCGCGGCTCAGGTCTTCGATGGCCTGCGTATCGCCTTGGGCCACAGCCTCCACCATGCAATGCTCCATGTGGCTTTTGAGGATCTGCACGCCGGCGTTGTTGAGGGCGGAGCGCACGGCGGAAAGCTGGGTAAGGACCTCGGCGCAGTCGCGCCCATCCAGCACCATCTGCCGCACGCACTCCAAATGGCCGATGGCCCGGGCCAGTCGGTTGGCTATGGCCTTGACCTCCTCGGGATCGTGCGTATGGCTGTGATTATGGGTGTGGGCTTGCTCGTGCGTGTGGTCATGGGGGTGATCGTGCATAGGCGCCTCCGGGTGAGAGATTCTAGTTTTTACCATAGCGCATGCGGGCTAAAAAGGCAAGAGCGGCGCATAGGTTGTGCCGCTCTTAAAAAGGCTGTTAATAGAAGATCGCGTCCGTGAAGCTGGAGAGCCCGGCGGCGATGGCGCTGGCCATGCCCACGCCGATCAGCGTGCCGACGATGGCAAGGGCCACGCCGATGCCCGCCCAGATAAGGCGGGAGCGCGCCCAGTTGCGTTTGTTTTCGTTGGTATCGCCACCAAAGCCCCACACGCAGAACATCACCAGATTGACGATGGGGATGCGAGCAATCAGCTCCATGAGCGTAAATTCGCCGGTGCCGATCACGGCGCTGTTGGAATTACCCGCGATGGGCGCGGGCGCGGCGTTGGTATAGGCCGGGCCGTTTTGCTGGGGCGGCGCTTCGCCAAAAGCGCTGCCGCTGTTTTGAGCGGCCTCGGGCATTTTGGCGCCGCAATGGATGCAGAACACCGTGCCGGGGCTGTTATCCTTGCCGCAATTGGAGCAGAGCATAGGGATACCTCCTTAAAATCGCATATATCCGCATTATAACATAAGCGGATTGTAATAAAAACAGGGGTGGGGTATAATGAATTGTTAACTTTATGGCCCGCCGAGGTTGGCGGGGGAGGATACTTTATGATCGCGCTGGACCATGTGACCTACCGCTATGATGCACAAAACGCCGCCCTGCGGGATATTTCCCTATCCATTGCCGAGGGGGAGTTGTTGGCGGTGGTGGGCCACAACGGCAGCGGCAAAAGCACCCTGGCCAAGCATCTTAACGCCCTTTTGCTGCCGGATGAAGGCTGCGTCACCGTGAACGGCCTCGATACCCGAGAGGAGGCCAACACCCTGGCCATCCGCCAGCAGGTCGGCATGGTTTTTCAAAACCCGGACAACCAGCTGGTGACCACCGTAGTGGAAGAGGATGTGGCCTTTGGCCCGGAAAATCTGGGCATGGAGAGCGGCGAGATTCGCCGCCGGGTGGATGAGGCCCTGCGTGCCGTTGGCATGGCGGATTTTGCCAAACGCGCGCCGCACATGCTCTCCGGTGGGCAAAAGCAGCGCATCGCCATCGCCGGCATGCTGGCCATGGGACCCAAGGTGCTGGTGCTGGATGAAGCCACCGCTATGCTGGATCCAAAGGGCAGGCGGGATGTGCTCGCCATTGTGGATTCGCTGCATAGGCAGGGGATAACCGTAGTGATGATCACGCAGTATATGGAAGAAGCGGCCCTTTGCGACCGGGTAGCCGTGCTGGCGGGCGGCAGCCTTATTTTGGAAGGTACGCCCCGCGAGGTATTCGCCCGAGCGGATATCCTAAAGTCCAACAGGCTGGATTTGCCCCCGGTGGTAAAAATGCGCAATCTCCTGGCGCAGGGCGGCATGGACTTGCCCTTGTGCCTCAAAATAGAAGAACTGGCGGATACGATATGCCAATACAGCTAGAGCAACTTTCTTATGTATATATGCAGGGCAGCGCCCTGGCCCAGCGGGCCGTGGAGAATATCAGCCTCACCATCGAGGCTGGCGAGTTTCTGGGATTGATCGGCCATACAGGCAGCGGCAAGAGTACGTTGGTGCAGTTGATAGGCGGGCTTTTGCAGCCCGCGGCGGGCCGCGTGCTGGTGGATGGCCTGGATATGGCGGATAAAAAGCAGCGCACGCAAGCCCGGCGGAGCGTGGGGCTGGTGTTCCAATATCCGGAATACCAGCTTTTCGAGGAGACCGTGGCCAAGGATGTGGCCTATGGCCCCCGCAACCTGGGCTTCGCGGAACAGGAGATCGAGGCGGCCGTACATGAGGCGCTGGAATTGGTGGGCCTCCCTTATAAAGAATTCGCTTCCAAATCCCCCTTTGAGCTGAGCGGCGGCGAAAAGCGCCGGGCCGCGCTGGCCGGAGTCATCGCCATGCGGCCCAAGTACCTGGTACTGGACGAGCCCATGGCCGGGCTGGATCCGGCGGGCCGCTCGGATATCCTCTATACCATCAATAATTTGCGCGGCGAGATCGGCTGTGCTGTGGTGATGGTTTCCCACTCGATGGAGGATGTGGCCCGTTGCGCCGGGCGTATCGCCGTTTTAAACCAGGGCAGGCTGGTGCGCATCGGCTCGCCCGAAGAAGTTTTTGCGCAAGAGGAGGAACTGTGCGCCATCGGCCTTGATCTGCCCGCCCCCTGCAAACTGGCTGCGGCCCTGCGCGCGCGGGGGTTGGAAATACCCCCGCTATACGAAATGGAAGCCCTGGCCGCCTTCCTGCTGGAAAGGAGGGGTTGCCATGTTTAAGGATATCACGCTAGGGCAGTATTTCCCAGGCAATTCCCCCGTGCATCGCCTGGACCCGCGAACCAAGCTTCTGCTGATGATCGCCTACCTGGTGGCGGTATTTTTGGTCAAGGATATATGGCTGTTTGTGCCTGTTGCAGCCTTTAGCGTGGGGGCTACGCTGCTCTCGCGCATACCGCTTAGCTACCTTTGGCGCTCCCTCAAGCCGCTTAAGTGGATCCTGGTATTCATGTTCGTGCTAAACCTTTTGATGATCCGCACGGGTGAGCAACTATGGGATTGGTGGGTTATCCACATCACCACAGGGGGCGTTTGGCAAGCCTGCTTCATTGCGCTAAGGTTGGTGCTGCTGGTGGCGGGAACCTCGCTGATGACCCTTACTACCACGCCCATCGCCCTTACGGATGGATTAGAGCGGCTGCTGCTGCCCTTTTCCGCCCTCAAATTCCCGGCGCACGAGCTGGCCATGATGATGACCATTGCCCTGCGCTTTATCCCCACGCTGCTGGAGGAAGCGGATAAGATCATGAAAGCCCAGCTTGCACGCGGGGCGGATCTGGAATCCGGCAACATCCTGCAGCGGGCTAAGGCCATGGTGCCCATTCTGGTGCCGCTGTTCGTGAGCGCCTTCCGCAGGGCGGACGAGCTGGCCATGGCCATGGAAAGCCGCTGTTACCACGGCGGCGAGGGCCGCACCCGCATGCATGTGCTTAAATTTGCCCCCGCAGATGCTTGCGCCGCCGTCCTTACCCTGGGCCTTATCGCCCTGGTCGTGGCCGCGCAGGCCTTACGTTGATGCTTATGGAAATGAAGGACAAACAGCGCAACATTCTATTGATCGCCAGCGCCGTTGTGCTGGCCCTGGCCCTGCTGCTGTGGCACGGCCTGCCTGCCGATCATCCTTATGAGGGCGTGGCGGCCCTGCTGCGGGATGCGGGTTATACCGTGGAGGCGGATCAGCTTTACAACGCCGGCAGCTTTCCGGATCAATCCATTGCCGGCGCGCTCTCGGGCATAAGCTTGGATGAAGCCGTGGCCGCCAGCCGGGCAGGGGGGTTCCCCAGCCGGGTTGAGCAGGTGGGGGATGTGACCCTGCTGCTATGCGCGTTGGAAAACCAGGATGTGATTACGATATTTTTGTTAAATGGCGAGCCCGAGCTATGCTTTGTGCAGTCGCTGTCGGGCGGCGCGCTCAAAACGCTCGGCGCAGTGGAAACGTCATGAGCCGCATCCGCATGATCGTGCAATACGACGGCACGGCCTATGTGGGCTGGCAGACCCAGCCCAACGGCCTTTCCATACAGGAGAGGATAGAGGCGGAGCTGCAAAAAGTTACCGGCGAACAGGTCCGTCTGCATGCCTCCGGTCGTACGGACAGCGGCGTGCACGCCCGGGCACAGGCCGCGCACTTCGATACGGATAGCCGCGTGCCCCCGGATAAATTTGCCTACGCCCTCAACGCGGGCTTGCCGCCGGATATCCGCGTGGCCTACAGCGGTCCTGCCCCTGCGGATTTCCACGCCCGCTTCGACGTAGTGCGCAAGCATTACCGCTATGCTGTTTGGCACGCGCCGCATGGCAGCCCTTTTTTAAGGAATACCGCTCTGCATGTGCACCATCCGCTGGATTTTGCGGCCATGGAGGAAGCGGCGGCCCTCGTCGCCGGCGAGCACGACTTCAGCGCCTTCAAGGCCGCCGGCATAGAGATGAAATCTACCGTGCGCACGGTTTACGAATCCAAGTGGTTTATGGCTGAAGAACCGGGCCTCCTCTACTATCAGGTAGCGGGCAGCGGCTTCTTATATAATATGGTTCGTATATTGGTCGGCACGATGCTCGAGATTGGCGGGGGGCGGCGCTGCGCGGCCGATATAACCCGCGCGCTTGAGAGCGGGCGGCGAGAGGATGCCGGACCTACGGCCCCGGCCCACGGGCTGGCTCTTTGGCGGGTAGAATACCCCGCCTTTGATACCGAGGACTATATTCTGCCTGGCATGCGGGCGTGAGAGGAGATATAATGAACAAAAAGACCGATGAAAAGGTGCGTCTGATTGTACGCATCGCTACGCTATGCGCTCTGGTGAGCGTGGTGACCATCTC
Organism: Candidatus Pelethousia sp.; assembly: GCA_034928145.1. GTDB lineage: Bacteria > Bacillota > Clostridia > Christensenellales > CAG-138 > Pelethousia. The sequence continues at coordinate 33,596 of JAYFPE010000045.1, forward strand.
CATGGCAATTCCTATCCCCAACATGAGCGGCGCGTATGTGAACGTGGGGGACGCCATCGTCTACACCTGCGCCTACATGCTGGGCGGCGTGTGGGGCGCTTTGGCCGCGGGCATCGGCAGCGCGGCGGCGGATCTCATCTTGGGCAGCGCGCTCTACGCGCCGGCCACGCTGCTCATCAAGGGGCTGATGGCCTTTATCGCGGGCCGGTTGATAGCGCGGGGCAGCGGCTCCTTGAAGAGCCGGCTTTTGGCCCTGGCCATAGGCGGCGCGGTAATGCCGCTCGGCTATTTCCTCTATGAAAGCATCCTCTATGGCCCGGCTCCGGCGGCTGCGGGCCTGCCCTTCAATCTGATCCAGTATGTTGGCGGGGTGGCGCTGGGGCTGTTCCTGGTGCAGGCCGTCGACCGCGTGCTGGGCCGCAAAGGGGAAGCTTAAATGCAAGCGCTATCCTGGGCCCTGCTGGGGCTTTGCGCCCTGTGCACGGTTTTGCTGGTGTGGATCCTCGGCAAGGTGGCAGGGCTGTCGCGCGAGCTGGCTGCGCGGCGGGAAGATATAGACGAGCTTAGCCGGGAGCTGGCGGAAAGCCAGCGCGCCCTGCGAACGGAGATGGCGGATACCGTGCAGCGCAGCGTGCGTTCTCTGGGTGCCCTTTTGGCTGAGAACCAAACCGCCCAGGCCCGTGCGCAAACGGAAAAGCTGGCGGATATCCAGCGCAGCCTCCTGGCGATGAGCGGTCAGATGGAGAACCGGCTGAAGACTAGCGCGCTGGAGAACGAGCAAAAGCTGGAGAACATCCGCGCCACCATGGAGCAGCGCCTGGGCGCCTTGCAGGCGGATAACAACAAACGCCTGGACGAGATGCGCTTGGTGGTGGATGAAAAACTGCAAAAGACGCTGGATGAGCGCATGACCCAGTCCTTCAAGCTGGTGAACGAGCGCTTGGAGCAGGTCTATAAGGGCCTGGGCGAGATGCAGGGCCTGGCCGTGGGTGTGGGCGACCTCAAGAAGGTGCTCTCCAACGTAAAGACCAGAGGCATCCTGGGCGAGATCCAGCTCGAGGCTATCCTCACGGAAATCCTCACACCCGAACAATACGAAAAGAATGCGCTCACCAGCCCCCGAGGCCGGGAGCGTGTGGAGTTTGCTATCCGCCTGCCCGGGGATGGCGAGGGGCACGTGTTGCTGCCCATCGATTCCAAGTTCCCCATGGATGCTTACGCCGAATTGATGGACGCCTATGACGGCGGCGATCCGGTCCGGGTCAAGGCCGGCCAGGAGACCCTAAAAGCCCGCATCCGCGGCTTTGCCAAGGATATCCGCGATAAATACATCGATCCGCCGCATACCACGGAGTTCGGCATCATGTTTTTGCCTACGGAGGGGCTTTATGCCGAGGCGGTACGCCTGGGCCTCATCGAGCGGCTGCAAGCGGAATACCGCGTAAACCTCGCCGGGCCCTCCACCATGGCAGCCCTGCTTAACAGCCTGCAAATGGGCTTCCGCTCGGTCGCCATTCAGCGCCGCAGCGGCGAGGTGTGGAAGGTGCTCAGCGCCGTAAAAACCGAGTTCGAAAGGTTCCACGAGGTGCTGACGCGCACGCAAAAGCAGCTTACCCGGGCCAACAACGAGTTGGATACGCTGATCGGCGTACGTACCCGGCGCATCCAATCCAGCCTCAAAAGCGTTACCGCCCTGCCCGCCTCGGATGTTCCCCTTTACCTGCCCGAGGAGGCGCCGGAGCTCACTGAAACAGACGATTATATCGAGGAGGAATGAACCATGGCTAACATCTCGACCCCGCACATCCAAGCAGATCCCGCGGATTTCGCCCCCACCGTGCTCATGCCAGGGGATCCCCTGCGGGCCAAATTCATCGCAGAGACCTACCTCGAAAACGCAACGCTTGTCAACAACGTACGTGGCGTGCAGGGGCATACCGGCCTCTACAAGGGCAAGCGCGTATCCGTTATGGCCAGCGGCATGGGCATGCCCAGCATCGGCATCTATAGTTACGAGCTATTTAACAACTTCGGGGTGGAGAATATCATCCGCATTGGCTCGGCCGGAGCCATCAGCCCCGCGCTGAAGCTGCGCAGCATTGTGTTGGGGCAGGGGGCCTGCTACAACTCCGATTTTGCCGCGCAATACGATCTTATGGGCCACTTCGCGCCCATCGCCAGCTGGAACCTGCTCAAAAAGGCGGCGGATAAGGCGGAGGAAATGGGCCTTACAGCCTACATCGGCAATCTCCTTTCCAACGACCTCTTTTATGATGACGGGCTGCATACCATGGCCTGGCAGAAGATGGGCGTGCTGGCGGTGGAAATGGAGGCCGCGGCCCTTTATATGAACGCCGCCCGCACGGGCAAGAACGCCCTGGCCATCTGTACCATTTCGGACAGCCTGGTCACAGGAGAAGCGTGCAGCGCGCAAGAACGCCAGGATACCTTTACACAAATGATGGAGTTAGCCCTCGAAATCGCATAAAATAGAAATGGCAGCGAACAAAACCGCTAAAAACAGCCCTATGCAGAAAATGCATGGGGCTGTTGTTTCATGGCATAACGGATTTAGATGGCGGCAGCGAAAAAATGGCGCCTTAGTTTATTCCCTTGCGGATCCTGATCCTGCGAGAAAGGGCCATAGCGCTCCACTCAGAGCGCGCTGGGGCTCACCTGCTTTTCAAGCGAAAATTGGTTTGCAAGATCGCTGAGCATTTTTGCCTGTGCGGACATCTCCTGGCTTGTTGCGGAGTTTTCTTCAGCGGTGGCCGCGTTAGCCTGCACCACGTCGGATACTTGGGAAAGCCCCAGCATAATTTGTTCGATCGCTTCTGCCTGCTGGGTGGACGCTTGTCCAATTTTGCCAAAGCTCTCACTTACCTTGGTGGTTTTTATCCCGACCTCTTGGAAGATCTGCACGGTTTGTTCCGTTATTTCCGTTCCCTTCGCTACGGAGGTAACGGAAAGCTGCGTAAGCTCTCCTGTCTGCTTGGCTGCCTCAGCGGATTTTGCCGCAAGATTGCGGACTTCCTCGGCCACAACGGCAAACCCTTTACCCGCGGCTCCGGCGCGGGCCGCTTCAATGGCGGCGTTCAGCGCAAGAATATTCGTCTGGAATGCGATATCCTCGATAACCTTTGTGATATTGACAATTTGATTGGAGGAAGCGCCGATATTTTCCATTGCTTCGGTGAGCTGCTTCATATGCGCAATGCCTGTGTTATACCCCGCCCCAACTTGCTCAAAATACGCCGCCGCCGTATTCACAATGGAGGCGTTTTCTATAGACTGCTCTGCAATTCTTTCAACGGAAGCACGCAGTTCCTGCAGCGCCGCAGCCTGCTCCGTGGAACCCTCCGCAAGGATCTGCGCCCCGCTCGAAACTTGCTCGGAGCCGCTGCTAACCTGCTCGGCTGCGGCATTAATTAAGGTAAGCATCTGGTTGAGCGAGGATGAAATTCCATCCAGGGCGCTTTTAATGGGCGCAAACCCGCCCATATAGTCTACCGAGCTGCTTACCGTGAAATCCTTATTCGCCATGGAGGTGAGGACGTGGCTAATATCCGAAATATACGTCTGCAAGCGGGCGATCATTTGGCCCATGGCTTCGGCGAGGGTGGCAATTTCGTCCTTTTTTCCCCGGGTAATCCCCACATCCACATCCAAGCGGCCCTGCGCCAGCATGTTGGAGACGGATGTCAGCCTGAGCATAGGCTGCTTGATGTTCATGTTTATAAACTGTAGCATGATAAAAACGCAAGCCGCAAGAATTACCAGAACGGATATGCCCATGTGCGAGACGGAGGACATTGTGGCCATCATGGCGTCCGCCTTAGACAGGCCCACAAAAATCGCGCCGACAATATGGCCCTCGGTGTCGTACAGCGGATCATACTTGGTGATATAATCTTCCCCCATAATGCTGTCGCTTCCAGAGTAGGATTCTCCCGCCTGCAAAACGGTTTTTGCGATCTCCTCGTTTAAGGGAAGGTCGAGCAGCCGTTCCCCGTTTTGCATAATGGTCGTGGCAATAGGCTCGGTTCCGGAGAACAAGGAAAGTTCCGTGTTGTGCAATGCCTTCAAATCATCCAGCAGGGGCAAGTTCTCAAAGGTGTAGCCTGTTACGACCGTTCCGATAATCGCGCCGCTTTGGCTAAAGATGGGCGTTCCGGTGCGGCAGGATAGCTTGACTAGGGCGCCCGGCTCGAGCGTGGTCGAGGTTTCTCCCTTTAGCGCCTTTTGCACATTCGACTGTTTGAGGATGCTATCCCCCAATTTGGCGGGCTCGTGCTGGCGGATCACCACATCGCCTTTTGTGTCGGTAATGCTGATGGTATCCATTTTAAGGATTTGGTTTAGATCATCCAACACGGCTTTGAGCTCATTAAAATTGTTTTTCTCCATGGCGTCAATAAGCCGATAGTTTTGCGCGATCGAGATCGCATTTTGCTTGGAATGCTCCAGCATATCCTCAATCGCGCCGCTCAGGTCGCTGGAGGCAGAGCTGACTCTCTCAAGGCTGACCTTTTCGTTATAGTTTGTGCTTTCCCAAATGCCGAGGCCGGCAATGCTCATAACAGAAACTATGATCATTGCGATGACGAACACCAAGATCTTTACACTGATTTTCACGTTTTTCAAACCTCCACATTTTTATCTATAGGTATCCTAATTAATTTTCAAACAACGGATTTGGATCTTGGCAACGGGCCTGCGCTATGCCGCGGACGCGCTGCGCGGGTATCCACCCGCTTGTCAATCCAAAAAAACAGCATCTTTATGCGGTGCCGCTAAGGTGCTTGTTAATGATAGTTAAGAGCCCGGAACCCTGAACATATACCGGACGCCAAATTATAGCATATATTTCGCCGAGTTCCTATCTTTATCCCGTTTAAATAACAGAATCCGGCAATATAGTATTATCGTTAAAGCCCATAGATAAATTAAGCCGCCTGCTTGTTACGATGGGAAAATAGAGAGGATCCCGACAAAGTACCGTTTAGCTATCGTGCAAGCCAAAAAGGAATTGCCCGGCTTGATAGAATATATGCTTCCGTCATAAGCGCCGCAGGAAAACAAGGCTAATGGATGTAGCATCCGCTATTTACAGACTCCAATCCCTTACCGCGGGAAAACAGGCTATTTGAATATACACTTAAGGCCGCCGTGCTGCCCTGGCTCGTTTTCCACTCCTGCAGGTTCTGTACGGCGGCCCTATGTAATAGTAGAAGTGTTTAGTGTTCCGCCTCGGGCGGGCAATTGGCCGGGATGCGCTTGCCCTTGGGCACGCCGTCGTCGATGAGGATGCGGGCGGGCGGCTCGAGCAGCAGGGCGGGGTTATTCAGCAGGCGGCGCAGGTGCTTCATGGCGCTGGCATAATACTGACCGTCGCAAATGCGCTCATCGGTGACGAATTTGAGGCCGATGAAGCGCTTTTCGAGGTGCTCGCCCTCGCGGTTGCTCATGCGCACCTTATGTTTGTTGCCCATGGCCAGGAACATGGAGCAGGTGCCGAATTCATATAGGTGGTGGTAGATGGGGCCGATGCCCAGCGAACCCACGTTGGTCAGGAAGGCGCTGCAATGGAAGGGGCTTACCCTATTAATGGCCTTGGGCAGGAGGCCGATGCTGTCCAGCCTGAACATGGCCCAGATGGTGAAGCGCATGATCCAGGCGGGTATGTAGCCAAAGAAGCGGGCAAGTGCGTCCATGCCGTTCTTGGCTTCATCCATGATGTTCACGTTCACCAGGGCATTGACCTTGTTTACCACCTCGACGAGGGTATCCTCCGGCTCGAATTCGGGCTTGATCATGGTTTCTTCGTTCGAGAGCTTGCGCTTGATCATCAGCGAAATATTGATGTGGTTGCGGGCGTAGATCTTATTCCATACTACGAAGCGGTTAAGATAGGGCTTTTCCGCGAACATGCGCACCATGGCCGCCATCAGCACGTGCATAAAGGAGAGATCCGGCATATCTTCACGGTGCTCGCGGATGAATTCCTCCACAGACTCGAGGGAAATATTTTCTTCGAATAAATTCTGGGAGTCCATGCGGGTACGCATGATGAAGGGGATCACATTATATACGGCGTCCACATTGCGGATGCGCCAGCCGTCGTAACGGTCGAAAATGCCGCGCTTGAAATATTGCTTCATAAAGATATGATACCTCCATAGATTCGGTTTCCTTGTGGCTATTCTAGCATGTTTCTACACAATGCACAATGTGAAAAGAATGTGACGGCTGGATTCTTTTTAATAGAAATAGGCTAATTTTTTTGCGTTAGATATCTGTACAAATCCGTTTCAATATAGTATGATGATACAAACATAGCAAAAAGTTTTTGTCTACTGCTAATTTTTTGTAAGAGGTCTTGAGATGCAGCATATTCTGGGTTATACGTGCACCATCTGTGGTGCGGAACTACCTTATACGGAGCGCATGACCTGCCCCCATTGCGGGGAAAAGGGCATTTTGGATATCATTTTCGATTATACGTATATCAAAAAGCACCTGCTCTCCCGCGAGGGCCTGGCGAACTGCCGCGATAACAGCATGTGGCGCTATAAGGCGCTGATGCCCCTTAAAGACCGCGACTTTTCGCCTTTTTTGCGCGTGGGCTGGACGCCGCTTTATCCCTCCAACCGGCTGGGCGAGGAGCTGGGCATAAAGCTCTATATCAAAGACGACGGGCTTAACCCCACCGCCTCCCTCAAAGACCGGGCCAGTGGCGTGGCCGTGGCCAAGGCCGTGGAGCTGGGCTACGATACAATCGCCTGCTCTTCCACGGGCAACGCGGCTTCCTCCTGCGCCGGCAATGCCGCCCGCATGGGGGTGAAAACGGTGATCTTCGTGCCTGGCCGCGCGCCGGAAGGCAAGGTGGCCCAACTGATGATTTTCGGGGCCAAGGTGGTCTCCGTGCAGGGGGATTATAAAGCCACCTTTGATCTGAGCAAGGCCGCTATCGATAAATACGGCTGGTATAACCGAAACGCCGGCATTAACCCCATCCTCACCGAGGGCAAAAAGACCGTAGCGCTGGAGATTGCCGAGCAGCTCTCTTGGCAGCCGACGGACTGGGTGGCCTGCTCCGTGGGCGATGGCTGCACCATCGGCGGCGTATATAACGGCTTCCACGATCTTTATGAATTGGGATTCATCGAGCGCATCCCCAAGATTTTGGGCGTGCAGTCCACCGGCTGCTGCCCCTTTGTAGACGCGGCGCGCGAGGGCCGCGAGCTCATGCCCACAGAGGAAAACACCTTGGCGGATTCCATCGCCGTAGGCGTGCCCCGCAACCCGCGAAAAGCGCTGAGGGCTGTATCCGCTTCGGGCGGCGCCTGGATCAGCGTTCGCGACGAACAAATTCTGGATACCATGCGCCTGTTGGGCCGTACCGAGGGCGTCTTTGGTGAACCCGCGGGCGTTACGGCTACGGCGGGCGTGCGCGAGGCTGTGGCGCAGGGCATTATCAAGCCCGGGGAGTCCGTAACCACCATCAGCACGGGCAGCGGGCTTAAGGATGTAAAAAATGCGCTCAAGGCTGCGGGCAGGCCTACGCCCTGTGAGCCTAGCCTTGCGGCACTGGAGAGAAGTGGAATTCTGTAATTTATATACGCCGTGTATGATATCTAACGGCCTTGTCAACGACTGCTATATATGATACGATAAGCTTTGTTCTGCTGAGCGGTATATTCGGATCCCCTTCGGCCCCAGCGGAGATTAATGGTTGCTATGCCTGCAAAGGCGTAAAAATAACGCAACAAAAAATCTAAGGAGGATTACCAAATGAAGAAGTATCTTGCAATCGCATTGACGCTTGTAATGGTTCTCACCATGGTAGCCTGCGCCAGCACGCCCGCCGCAGAGCCGGCTGCCGAGCCCGCTGCCCCCGCCGCAGAGCCCGCGGCTGAGCCCGCAGCTGAGCCCGCCGCCGAGCCCGCCGCCACAGGGGGCAAGCCGCGAGTCGGCGTCATCCTGGTGCACGACGAGAACTCGGGCTACGATCTGGCGCATATCGAAGGCATCAAGGGTGCTATGTCCACCCTGGGCATCGCGGATAGCGAGGTCGTTTTCAAGTATAACATCCCCGAGGATGAGACCTGCTACGATACCGCCGTGGATCTTGCCGAGCAGGGCTGCGAGATCATCTTCTCCGACAGCTATGGCCATCAGTCCCACATGATGGCTGCCGCCGCCGAATATCCCGACGTCACTTTCGTGGCTTGCACCGGCGATACCGCTGCCCTCGAGCCTGTGGATAACGTGGCCAACATGTTCCCCTTCACCTTCCAGAGCCGCTATGTTTCCGGTGTTGTGGCCGGCATGAAGCTCAAGGAGCTGATGGATGCTGGCACCGTAAAAGACCCCCACGTAGGTTATGTAGGCGCTTATCCCTATGCGGAAGTGGTCTCCGGCTACACCGCCTTCTTCCTTGGCATCCGCAGCATCGTACCGGAAGCCTACATGGATGTGCAGTATACCAACTCTTGGTATGATCCGGTCGCCGAGGGCGAAGCTGCTCGTGCGCTGATCGGTAAGGGCTGCGTCATCATTGGCCAGCACGCCGACTCCACCGGCGCTCCCTCCGAGGTTCAGGCCCAACTGGATGCCGGCAAGGTCGCCTACAGCGTAGGCTACAACATCGACATGCTCTCCGTGGCCCCCAAGGCCGCGCTGACTTCCGCCCAGAACAACTGGGTCGCCCTCTACACCCCCACCCTCGACAAGTTCCTCAAGGGTGAAGCCATTCCCAAGGACCTGGCCCTGGGCTATGCCGACGACGCCGTGATGATCTCCGCCCTGGGCGAGAGCTGTGCGGCCGGCACCGCCGAGAAGGTGGCCGAGGTTATCGCCGGCCTCAAGGATGGTTCCGTGCAGGTGTTTGATACCGCCAACTTCACCGTGAAGGGCGAGAAGATCACCACCTATGCCTGGCAGGATACCGATGGCGACTTCGTGGGCGATAGCGGCGAAGCCATCGTGGACGGCATCTTCCAGGAGTCCGTATTCCGCAGCGCGCCGTATTTCGGCCTGCGCATCGACGGCATTACCGAACTCAACTAAGCGTTTACCCGCAGGGGAGAAGCGGCTTGCCGCTTCTCCCCTCCTTTCAAAGGTTGTGCTACCGGTCGGCTCCCCTTTCTCACGGCCGGGAGCAGCTTCATCCATATCAATTCCATACAACGACATGCCGCGGCCCTGGCCGCGCGCATCATCAGAAAGGACGCTTGCTTTGGAAACCCGAAAAGCGATTCACATGGTGGATATCACCAAAACCTTCGGCGAGGTTGTGGCCAACGATAAGGTCTGCCTGGATATCCATCCCGGCGAGATCCTGGCGCTGCTGGGGGAAAACGGCAGCGGCAAGACTACCCTTATGAACATGCTCTCCGGCATCTATCTGCCGGAAGGCGGCCGCATCTGCGTGAACGACAATACCGAGGTGATCCGCTGTCCCCGCGATGCTTTTAACTTGGGCATCGGCATGATCCATCAGCATTTCAAGCTGGTAGATGTGCTCACCGCCGCGGAAAACATCGTGCTGGGCCTCAATGAGCATAAGCTCGTCGACCTGAAAAACGTGCGTATCCAGGTGAAGGATATATGCGACCGCTACGGCTTCGTGGTGGAGCCGGATAAAAAGGTTTATGATATGTCCGTTTCGGAAAAGCAAACCCTTGAAATCGTCAAGGTGCTTTACCGCGGGGCGGACATCCTGATCTTAGATGAACCCACGGCCGTGCTTACGCCGCAGGAAACGGAAAAGCTCTTTGCCGTGATGCGAAATATGAAAGCCGATGGGAAATCCATCGTCATTATCACCCACAAGCTGCACGAGGTGATGGAGATATCCGATCGGGTGGCGGTTTTGCGCCGGGGTAAGTTTATTGGCGATATCAATACGGCGGATACCAACCCCCAGCAGCTCACCGATATGATGGTGGGCCGTGCGGTCTCCCTCAATATCGATCGACCCGAGCCGAAAGAACCGGTGGAGCGCCTGTTTGTGCAAAACCTCACCGTGCTGGATGCGGACGGCGTCAAGCGGCTGGATAATGTATCCTTCACCGCCTATGGCGGAGAGATACTGGGCATCGCCGGCATTACGGGAAGCGGACAAAGGGAGCTGCTCGAGGCCATCGCCGGCCTGCAAAACATCGGGGCCGGCAGCTCCATCCGTTTTATGCCGCCCGGCAAAGAAGAGGTAGAGCTGGTGGGCAAGAGCCCCCTGGATATCTACAACCTTGGCGTGGGCCTGGCCTTCGTGCCCGAGGATCGCTTCGGCATGGGTTTGGTGGGCTCCATGGACTTATCCGATAACGTGATGCTGCGCAGCTACAAGAGCGGTAAATCCGCCTTTACGGACCGCAAGACACCCAGGGCCCTGGCCCAAAGGATCGTGGATGAGCTCGAGGTTGTCACGCCCAGCCTCAACATCCCCCTGCGCCGCCTCTCGGGCGGCAATGTGCAAAAGGTGCTGGTGGGCCGCGAGATCGCCTCCGAGCCTTCCCTGCTGATGAGCGCCTACGCCGTACGCGGCCTGGATATCAATACCTCTTACACCATCTACCGCCTTTTGAACGAGCAAAAGGCGCGGGGCGCGGCCGTGATATACGTGGGCGAAGATTTGGACGTGCTGCTGGAGCTATGCGACCGGATCCTGGTGCTGTGCGCGGGCAAGGTGAGCGGCATCGTAGATGGCCGCGCTGCCAAAAAGGAAGAGGTCGGCCTGCTGATGACGCACCTGGGAGAGGAGGCAAAGGCATGAAAAAGACAGAACGCAACTGCAACCCCGAGCCTTTCGTGCGCATTTCCAAGCGTGGCGTGGTGATGCCGCTGTGGAAATCCCTGGGCATACGCGCGATCGCGTTGGCCGCGGCGCTGATTGTTTGCGCAATCTTGATTTTTGCCATCGTTAAGCTCAACCCCATAAAGGTTTACGGCGCCATGTTTGAAGGCGCTTTCGGCACCAATAAGCGCATGTGGGTTACCATCCGCGATATGATGATGCTGCTGTGCATTGCCATCGGCCTTGCCCCGGCTTTCCGGATGCGATTTTGGAACATCGGCGCGGAAGGACAGATTCTGGCCGGCGGCATCGTTTCCGCGGCTTGCATGATCTACCTGAGCAAATCCATGGCCACCATACCCATGATGATCCTGATGCTGTGCCTGAGCGTTGTGGCGGGCGGCATATGGGGTTTCATTCCGGGCTGGTTCAAGGCCAAGTGGAATACAAACGAAACCCTTTTTACCCTGATGATGAACTACATCGCCATTCAGATCACCGCCTATTTTGTGGCCCTATGGGAAAACCCTGTCGGCTCCAATACCGTGGGCGTGATCAATTCCAAAACCAAGATCGGTTGGTTCCCGGAGGTTTTCGGCCAGGCCTACGCGCTCAATGTGATCCTGGTGCTGGCCCTGGCTGTGGGCATGTTTATATATCTGCGCTACAGTAAGCACGGCTATGAGGTCGCCGTCGTGGGCGAGAGCGAGAATACCGCCCGCTACGCGGCCATCAACGTGCCTAAGGTAATCATGCGTACCATGTTTCTCTCGGGCGCGCTGTGCGGCATCGCCGGCTTCCTCGCCGTATCCGGCGCAAGCCATACCATTTCCACCAGCACCGCGGGCGGCCGCGGCTTTACAGCCATCATCGTGTCCTGGCTGGCCAAATTCAATTCCTTTGTGATGATCCCCATCGCCGCGCTGCTGGTGTTCCTCGATAAGGGCGCAATCGAGATCGCTTCGCGCTACAACCTCAACAACCACGTTTCCAACATGCTGACGGGCATCATCCTGTTCTTCATCCTGGGAAGCGAGTTTTTCATCAATTATCAGGTCCGCTTCCGGGGCGGCAAGCATAAGGAGGTACAGGCATGACCCAGCTCATATCCCTTTTCCAGGCCGGCATCATGTTCGGCACCGTGATCCTCTATGGCGCCACGGGCGAGATCCTTACCGAAAAATCCGGCAACCTCAACCTGGGCGTGCCCGGCATCATGTATATGGGCGGCATCGTGGGCCTGATGGGCGTGTTTTTCTACGAAATGAACAACCCGGCGCCCAATAAGCTGCTGTGCATCCTTATCGCCATGGGCTGCGCCTTCGCCGCTTCGGTGCTGGGCGGGCTGATCTACAGTGTGCTCACCATTAGCCTTCGGGCCAATCAAAACGTAACGGGCCTTACCCTAACCATCTTCGCCAGCGGCTTTGCCAATTTCTTTGGCGGCTCGCTCAACAAGCTGGCCGGCGGCGTGGGTCAGATCTCCGTTGCCACTACCAGCGCCGCCTTCCGGGCGAGCCTGCCCTTTGCGCAGGATCTGCACCCCATTTTGGGCATGCTGCTGGGCTATGGATTCATGGTGTACCTGGCTGTTGCGCTCGCCTTTGTGATCAATTGGGTTATCAACCGCACCAGCGTGGGCCTCAACCTCAGAGCTGTGGGCGAAAACCCCGCCACGGCGGACGCTGCCGGCATCAACGTAACCCGCTATAAATACCTCGCCACCTGCATCGGCGCCGGCATCTCCGGCCTGGGCGGCCTCTACTACGTGATGGACTATACGAAGGGCACCTGGGATAGCGATGGCGGCATCGAACGGCTGGGTTGGCTGGCCGTGGCCCTGGTCATCTTTTCCAGCTGGAAGTCTAAGCGCGGTATCTGGGGCGCGTACCTGTTCGGCATGCTCTCCTGGCTCTATTTTTACCTGCCCGGCCTCACCCGCAGATCCATGGAGCTCTTTAAGATGCTGCCCTATCTGGTGACGGTGATCGTGCTGGTGGTGGTCTCCCTGCGGCGCAGCCGTGAAAACCAGCCCCCGGCAGGCTTGGGCTTACCCTACTTCCGCGAAGAAAGATAAGGCGCGGCAATATCACAAAAACGAAAAAGGGACGGCAAGAGCCGTCCCTTTGTTATGCCGGCTTATAGGTCAATTTCCCCGCGCCCATAGCGCACCCCATATTCAAACGCGCGCTCACAGAGGATTCGCTGTATGGCCTCACATGCATTTATAATAGAAAGGACTTGCGGGCTTTCCCCATTCAAATTGCCCTGCAATTTGGCGCTGATATACCGCCGCGCATCCGAAATCTGGCCGTACAGCTTTTCGCACTCCCCGACAAAGCAATCCTCCACCGGATAGCCGTCCTCGGGTTCCGCCTGACCGATCATGATGTCGTAGAATTTCTCGAAATCCATACAAAAACCCTATTCCTAAAATTGAACTCATTCTAGTCCTATTATAACATGCCCTTTTCTTAAAATTGGACGCAGAAGGTTCCATTTTAGGAAGAGGAATGGCCACGCAGCCGCGGGCCCTGTGGAATACGCCGGATACCGGTTATGATGCGCCGATCAAAGGTTAAGAATGAAAAAAGCGCAAAAAGCGGCATTGCCCGCAAGGCAACGCCGCTTTTCTTATTGCGTTTGCTTTACTTGCCAAACGCCTCAATGATATCCACAATTTCAGCACCGATGCGCTTCTGGGCCTCCACGGTGGCGGCGCCGATGTGGGGCGTACAAGAGACGGCGGGGTGGGAATAGAGGGCGTGGTTATTGGCGGGCTCGGAGGCGTAAACATCCAGGCCGGCGGAGCGGACCTTGCCGCTATTGAGGGCCTCGAGGAGGGCGTCCTCATCCACGTTGTTGCCCCGGCTGGTATTGACGAGAACCACGCCATCCTTCATCTTGGCGATATTCTCGGCATTGATCAGGGGTTTACCGTCGATGGAGGGGGTGTGCAGAGAGATAAAATCGGATTTTGCAAGCAACTCATCCATCTCCACATAGCGCATGGTGTCGCACTCCAGGCCATCCACATGGAAGATATCATAAGCCAACACTTTCATGCCCAGGGCCTGCGCCATCTTGCCCAGGGCCTGGCCGATGCGGCCATAGCCGATCACACCCAGGGTTTTGCCGCCGATTTCGATACCCTTGCCGCAGGCCTTCTTTTCCCATTTATCTTCGCGCATGGTATGGCCGCAAATGGAGATAAAGCGGGCGCAGGAGAGCATGTGAGCCAGCGCCAGCTCTGCCACGGATTCGCTGCTGGCCCTGGGGGTGTTCTTCACGGCGATGCCGTTGGCTTCCGCATAGCTGACGTCGATGTTATCCACGCCTACGCCGCCGCGGATGATTAGCTTAAGCTGGCCGCCCTTAGCCGCGTCGATGTGTTGGGCGCGAACCTTGGTGGCGGAACGCACCACGCAGACATCAAAATCCCGAAGGGCAGCGCCCAAAGCATCGGGCTCGTAGAACTGCTCTACTACTTCATGGCCGTTGGCCTTGAGTTGGGCCAGGGCGCTTTTATCCATACCGTCTGTTACAAGAATACGCATGCTTTTGTACCTCTCTGCTTATTTGTGCTCGGCTTCAAATTTCGTGAGGAAATCGACCAGGGCCTCTACGCCATCCTTGGGCATGGCGTTGTAAATGGAGGCGCGAAGCCCCCCTACGCTCTTGTGGCCCTTGAGGTTATCGTAGCCTGCGGCCTTGGTGGCGGCCACTACCTCGGCGTCCAGTTCCTTGCTCTCGGTAACGAAGGGGATATTCATCAGGGAGCGGAATTCTTTATCTACCGCGCCCTTGAACATCTTGGAGCTATCGAGAAAATCATACATAAGTTTGGCCTTTTCTTCGTTGCGTTTGGCCATGGCCTCTAGGCCGCCGATGCTCTTGAGGTATTTGAATACCTTGCCGCAAACGTAGATGCACCAGGTGTTGGGGGTGTTATACATGGAGCCGTTTTCGGCGTGGGTGTCGTAGCGCATATAGGTGGGGATCTTGTCGTCCAGATCGGTGCGGATGAGATCCTCGCGGATGATGGCGATTACCATGCCCGCAGGACCGATGTTCTTCTGCACGCCGCCGTAGATAAGGCCGTAATCGCTCACATTGCAGGGCTTGGAGAGGAACATGGAGGATTGGTCGGAGACCAGAACCTTGCCCTTGGTGTTGGGCAGCTGGCGGTAGGTGGTGCCGTGGATGGTCTCGTTTTCGCAGATGTAAACATAGTCCGCATCGGGGCTGACGGCTAGGTCGGATACATCGGGAATGTAGCTGTAATTGCGGTCTTCACTGGTGGCGATGAGATTGACCTTGCCGTACTTCTTGGCTTCTTTATAGGCCTTCTTGCTCCATGCGCCGGTGACGATATAATCCGCCACGCCGTTCTTCATCAAATTCATGGGGATCATGGCGAACTGCAAGGTAGCGCCTCCCTGAATGAAGAGCACCTTGTAATTATCGGGAATGCCCATCAGCTCGCGCAGGTCTGCCTCGGCCTCATCAATGATGGTCTGGAAGACTTTGGAGCGGTGGCTCATCTCCATCACGCTCATGCCGCTGCCGCGGTAATTGAGCACTTCCGCCGCGACTTCCTCAAGCACTGGTTCGGGCAGCATGCTGGGGCCGGCGGAAAAGTTGTAGATACGGTCATACTTCATTGTTGTTCTCTCCTTCATCATTGTAGATTGTGTGGATATGCATTGTGGCGTTAACCGCCAATCCGAGGGCGGCCTGGGAAAGCACCGAGAAGCCCCGCCTTGTATCTAAAACGAAGACAGGTTTTACGGATAAATTATATACCAGCGGAAACGGCAGCGCAACCGGGAAAAAGCAAAAATAGTAAGTAATTCAAAAAATTTTTTAGGCAACTTTTCGCATACAAAAAATGCTCCCTCGGGAGCAAAAAGCTGAGGAGGGAGCTGCACTTTCAGCGCAGCTGGGTGCCGCAATCACCGCAGAATTTACAGCCGGCCTCGATCTCACCGCCGCAAACCGGGCATAGCTGTGCAGCGTCTGCGGCCTGATCGCTCCGCTGCTTTTGCTCGGCCTCCTTATCGCGCTTAATGGCATCGATCTCCTCCCGCATGGCCTGGATTTTTTGCTGCCGCTCGCGAATGGCCAGGCAAATCACGGTGGAGCGCTCATCCATGGCCACACCGGTTTGGAATTTTTCCCACATATAGTCGCCCAGGTCGAATTTATGCTGGTCGATGGCGTCTTCCTCGGCATGGATGCGCGAATTTAGCCTGCCGATCTCCAAGAGGTCGTTGGTCTTATTGCCCATGTTTTTAGCGAAACCGCCCAGTTTATTCAAAAAATCCATTTCCATTCACCTCACTGGCAATACCGGGAATCCATCCAGTATTATGCCATAACGAAAAGCGTTTTGCAACCTGCGGGACCTGTGGTTCGTTTTATTGATAATAAAGCATATGAGGGGGAGAAGAAAAAATGAGGCGATGGGTGATTTTGATTTTGGCGCTGGCTCTGGGTCTGTCCGCAGGATGTGGACAGTCATCCCTGCGGCCGCGGTTGGCCGATGCGACTGCGGAAAAACCGGCCTATACGCCCGCGCAGGGGGAAAACCTCCTGCAAAGCCGATCTGCCTATGAGGGCTTTAGCATGGAGCTGTTTGCCCGCATCGTGGAGGAAGGAGGGCAGAATCCGGTCATTTCCCCGGCCTCGGCTTATTTCGCCCTAGCCATGGCCGCCAACGGCGCTTTAGGGGAAACCGAGGCCGCTTTTGACAGCGCCCTGGGCCTTTCCACACCAAACCGTAACGGCCTTTGCCTGGCCCTGGCTCAAAGTTTAGAGCAGGCAAAGGGCGGTACGGAATTGTCCTTAGCCAATTCCGCCTGGGTGAACGAGGGGCTCACCGTGCAAAAGCCCTTTCTCGATACGCTGGAAAGCGCCTATGGTGCGGATATGTTCCAGGCCGCGCTGACCTCGGAGGCTGCTATGCAGGCCATAAACCACTGGGTGAAGGAGGAGACCAAGGGCATGATCCCCAAGCTGTTTGCGCAGCCGCTGCAAGGGGACAATTTAGTGATGGTGCTCATCAACGCCCTCTACCTCAGCGCCAAGTGGCAATACCCGCTGGATGTAGATACTTCTGCGGGCGAATTCCATCTTTCGGCTTCAGAGAGCGTGCAAACCGACTTCATGCGGGGGCGGGCGCAGGAGTTGACCTATATCGAAAAAGACGGCGTTCAGGGCGTGATCCTGCCCTATGATGATGGGCGGCTGGGCTTCCTGGCCCTGCTGCCGGCGGAAGGCGGGAGCGTGCGGGCGCTGGCGCAGGGTCTGCGGCAAACGCCGCTTAGCGCTTACCTGGCTACTGGGAAAGAAAAGCCCGTATTCGTGATCCTGCCCAAATTCAGAGTGGAATACGGCTTAAAATCCTTTAAGGAGGCGTTAAGCGATATGGGCCTCTGTGTCGCCTTTGACGCGGACGCCGCCGAATTCCCGGCTATGGTGAGCGATGCGCCCGGGCCGGTCTATATCGGCGACGTGCTGCAAAAGGTGCGCCTCGATGTGCACGAATTGGGCACGGAGGCTGCCGCCGCCACGGCTGTGATCATGGAAGCGGGCGGCGCGATGGCGGAATTCCGGGCCTTTGACCGGCCCTTCCTCTATGCCGTCGTGGATTTGGAAACCGGCCTGCCGCTATTTATGGGAATCATGGAGAACCCGGCGTAAAGCGCTTACGCGTCAAAAAAGTGGCTGCGGCCACTTTTTTGAGTTTATAGGGTTTGCTTGTACCTGCGGCACACCCTCCGGGTGCAACTGATGTCGCCAAAGGCGACATATCAGCGTGTCGAAAAAGCTCTGGGGGATCGGGGGCCGCAGTACCCGGAGGCTTTAATCGTGAGCGGCGGCGTGTACGCCGCGAGCGAAAAGCCTTGCTTGCCAAGGCCTTCTCCGCATGAAACAACGACCGCGAGGTACGAGCAGTTGTTTCATGGAAACTCAAAAAAGTGGCATAGCCACT
>JAYFPE010000062.1:0-7645 GCA_034928145.1 Candidatus Pelethousia sp.
AGCAGCGAAATGGAGCTGTAAACGATGTAAGTTTTTATAGTTCCACGCTGATTTTTATAGCCTTTTAGGGAATGTGGGCATCAAACGGGCATCACGCTATACATTTTTCTTGTATACCTTCTATGAGGCTCAAAATGCTGAAAGCCGACGGGCATCAAAATCCGTGCATCATTGGGCATCACAGAAACGCAAAAGCAAAATCCGGGCATCACGGAGCGATAAAGAAAACCCCTGAAAACGTAGTGTTTTCAGGGGTTTGTGGCGGAGAGGGTGGGATTCGAACCCACGTGAGGTTTCCCTCAAACTGATTTCGAGTCAGCCCCGTTATGACCGCTTCGATACCTCTCCATATTCAATTTATTGCATAAACGGCGACTCTCTATTCATTGTCACATGATTTCGAGTCAGCCCCGTTATGACCGCTTCGATACCCCTCCGTGTAGGCGATTCACGCAACGGGTATTATACCCCATGCGGGCGGAAAATGCAACGCCAGATTGGGTGGGGCGGGTTACCGGTAGATCATAAACGCGACCAGCAAGGTGTATCCTAAAAAGAAAACGGCGGAAAGGAAAGCGGGCGCGCTATAGCCCCGAAGATGCTCGCTCTTGTGGCAGAGGATCGCGGCGATCAACAGGATCGTGCCGCAGGCGGCGGATAGCCAAACAGGCATAGGAATCCTCCTTTACGCAGTCATTTCAATGTACGTCAAGATACGTTTATTATTGTAACGGCTTCACGCCGTTTGCGCAAGCATAGAAGCGCGGTGGTCGCGCGCGGGGATAGAAAACCGGCTACGGCGCATTTTAAGCGTGTGCATGTGGGGAATGTATGTTACACTAAATTTGCAGGCCCTCCACTTGTCCGCCGGAATACCGGCGGAAGAAGGGGGCAGAAACGGGGGGAGACCGACAGGCCGCGCGAGAAAAGGATGGATATTTGGCGCGGATATGGTAAACTAGGAGCATGCATCATATCGTATTCGACATGGAATGGAATCAGGCGGTCATCAAGGAGAAGATCATCCAGAGCCCCGTCTTTTTGCACGGGGAGATCGTACAGATCGGCGCGATCAAGCTGGATGCGGATTTCTGCCCGGTGGGCGAGCTGAAGCTGGATGTGCGGCCCGCCTATTATACCCGTATGAACAGCCGGGTGCGGCGGCTTACAGGCATCAGCAACCAAATGCTCAAGCAGGGCCTGCCCTTTTTGATGGCGCTGGCGGAGTTCAAGGCCTGGTGCGGCGCGCAGGGGCCCTTTGATTTTATCACCTGGGGAACGGACGACATGCCCATCCTGCGGGAAAACCTATTGCTTTATGAACAGGAGCTGGATTGGCTGCCCCCCTGTTATGATTTGCAGCGCATCTACGATGCGCAGGTGGCGCAGGAGAACAGGCAATGGTCGCTAACAACGGCCCTTGAGAAGCTGGAGCTTTCGCCCTTGGGTCAGGCGCACGATGCGCTGGATGACGCCCGCAATACCGCCCAAGTCTGTGGGGCGCTGGATATGGGCCGGGGCATCGCGGAATACGCGGAGCCGGTGCGGCGGCCAAAACGCCAGAAACGGGAGCAGCAGCAAGTCTACCCTGGCTATGCGGAACGTGGCGCGGTCTTTGAGGATAGCAAGGCCCGTCGCTTCTATTGCCCGGCCTGCGGCAGGCGGCTGCGCTGCGGCAACTGGACGGCCCGGGGCGGCGGCCGCTTTGTGACCGCCGCAACCTGCGCCCAGCATGGCGAGTTTTTTGCCAAGCTGCGCATCAAGCAAGCGCCGGACGGCACCTTTACCCTGGTACGCACCCTTAGAACCATGGATGACGATGGCCGCGCCCAACTTGAAACGCCCGCCACGCAGCGCCGCCGCAGGCGGCGGGGGCGGGGCAAGGGCGGTGCACCCGCTGCGGAGGCGCAGACGGCGCAAGCCGAATAGAAAAGAAGGCAAGAAAAGGCCGGGAGAGTTCCTTCCGGCTTTTTTCGCCTTATGGGCTGCTTACCATTTGATCCTGGAGGGCTTTTCTTTGAGGAAGGCGATTAGCTCCGCCCGCTGCGCCACGTCCAGGCTGCCCTTGAAGACGACCGCGAACTGTCGGGCTGCCGTGAAGAGGGCATATACGCTTTTGGTATCCACAAATCTTACCGGCACTTCGTATTTTATAGCGGTGTTTGCGCCGCTTGTATGGCTGCGCATGCGAATGGAATCCCGCTCAAATGAGGTGGTGTAAGAAACTACCGGCATACCCTCGGTTTCCGCCTATCTTTGCAGCATGAGCTTGACAGCTTTGCTCAGTCTAACTTCATAGAGTACGATCAGGAAAAGGATGCCGCAAAGGGAAAAGACCATCGCCATAGGAGCGGAGGAAAAGCTGAAAAAGGGCGATGAGCAACAGCAAAACGAGGGGATCCAAAGAATAACCCTGCGCTTCGGCGCAAGCAGGTGCCGCTTGAGCTCCAGCAAGATTGCTTGATCCAAACAACCACTGGTTTCGAACATGTTACTATACCTCCTATGGGTAAAGATTAAGCTACCTTGCCCCTTGCGCGCCGCCGCATTTGAGGCCTTGGGCAAGAGCTAAAAACTTCTTTTCGGATAATATCTCGTTGGTTACATATTCCCCGTTATAGAAGAGAGCGTAGTTCGTCCACACAGCTGGGGCATTTTGGGCTTTTTCCAGGCTGTCGATGCGGATGCTTTGGAACGGCAGGCCGGCTTGCGCTGCCGTTTGCTCGATCAGCGGCACATATTTGGCCGTGAAGGGACAACCGGGAGAGTAATAGAGTGCGAAGCCGCTGTGTTCCACGCGGGGCCGCTTAGCCTTCTCCTTGAATCTCGGGATGGGGGCGCTTTCGGCAAAGGGCAGATAGAGCAGCGTAAAGTGAGGCTCCGCTGCATCCGCAGACAGAAAGCCCTTATAGGCGAGATATGCCGGGTCCGAAAGAAAGGGCGCTTTCTTGGGCGAGGAAATCACGCACAGGCCGATTTTGCCCTTCTCCCGGCTATCGCGAATACAGGCTTCCAGCAGTGCGTTCGCATAGCCGTGGCCCTTGAACTGTCCCGAAACCCAAAAGCAGTTGATGTGCATATAGCCCGCAGCCTCGATGGGAGCCCAGGCATATTCAGCCGGGATATACTCAATAAAGCACTTCCCCCGCGCATCACCCTTGAGAAAGACCAGGCCTTCGCCTAGACGATCAGCCAGCCAGGCCTTTTTTGAGGCGACCTGCGGATCCTTGCTGTTGGAAATGGCGCAGCAGATATGCTCCTGCTCAAGGTTTTCCTGCGTCAGTTGGATAAAATCCATGGTGATTCCTCCCTTTTAATAGCCCGCAATACCACCCATACGCGGCGGGCAGAGGTCTGCCCTTCATCGGAGCGCATACGGCCGATCGTCCAGCTTTGTCTTACAGCCGAGGGATTTGGCGATGCGGCCCATGAAGAACTTTTGCATGGGCCTGCCGATCAGCTTGAGCTTGCGCAGCGTGGAAGCGGGCAAGTATTCCGGCCCGGCAAAGGCGGCGGCCTCCGCCTCGTCAAAGCGCCCGGCTTTGGCAAAGCTGCGGCCCATCTCTTCAAAGGGCAGCACCATTTTCGAGCCAAGCTTTTCACCCGTGAGGTTCACGCCGAACATATCGCCCTTGACCAGCGCCCCGGCATATTCGCAGTTGAAATAGGGGGGGAGCGTTTGCACAAAGGCTTCGCAGCAGCGCAACTGCGAAGCTTCGGGGAAGCCGCCCTGGATGAGGAAGGCCATCTTCGTGCCGGGCTGCACCTTGGGTGGCAGGCCCTCTAAAAACTCTAGCATAATGCCGGGGATATTTTCCACATAGAGCGGTAGGGCAAAGAGGATCTGATCATTGTTTGCGAAAGCCTCCCGTGCGCTCTGCCATTGCCGCCGGTCGGAAAGATACCAGACCTCGGCCGTGCTCCCGCCTTCTTCAAAGCCCTTTCGAAAGGCGGCGATGATCTTGGCCGTGTTGCTTTTTTGCATGGGGCGCGTGGCACCGCTGATAATCACGAGATGCATGCGAGCACCTCCTTCGCGCTTTCGATGGGGTATGCGCCCAGGCTCAGGCCGCCCATATTGAGGGCCACCCGGCCCAGCCAGCGGTCGAGATAGGGCTTGTCCGCAGAACCGGCATACAAAAGACCGCATTTGAAATGCATTTCATAGCGCATTACATGACGCATCTGGCCATTCACGATGCAGGTGAGCATGGTGGCCAGGGGCAGGATGCGGTCGATCACGTTTTTCATGCGGTGGTTCACAAAGCCCAGCGCCGTGCCCGCGAGATATACCACGGCGTCGTATTGGAGATAGCTCTTTACTATCTCTTCATAATCATCCTTGATGGCGCAAAGGCCCGGCGTTACCAGCCAGCAGGCGTTGCAGCCCACGCAGGGCGAGATGCGCAGGCCCTCCGTGTTTATCACCTTGTAATCCTGCGCGGCGGCTGTCAGCTCTTCGATGGCCGCCCGGGCCGCCTCGTCCCCTGTCGGCAGGGTGTTGACGATCAACAGGGTCATATGCTCTGCTCCTTTGTAAATATATGATTCTATCCAGCTTAGCTAATAAAATATTATATCACAGCTGATACAGATAAGGGAATATTTTTACGGCCTGTATTTTTCCACCAATGCCCGCGCCCATTCCTCAGCCGGGGATTCTACGATGGTTATCACCTCCGGCGCGCCCTCATATTGCGGAAAGAGGAAGATGGTGGGCCCGCTGCGGATACGGCCGGGCTGAAGCTGCACGTAGAAAAGGGCGTAAGGGATATACCCTTCGCAATAGACCAGCAGGGTGCATTCGCCATAGGGTTGGCGTAGGAGCCTGTTTTGCGCGGGGTGCCTCTCGATGGGCAGGCCGAATACCTGCGCCCGGCCCGCTTGATCCGTTACGACCTGCTTGCCGGAATCGGGAAAGACCAGCACCGCGCCCGCCAGGGGCTCCATGGTGTAGGCGTCCACCACGGCTGCGTCTATATGGCCGTATTGCCGCCCGCCAAAGGCGGCATAGATCATCAGCCCCAGCAAGATAAGGCCCAGGGCTATGAGCAGGGCGGGGAGCGGGCGACGCTTGTGCTGATCCAGATGCATAGGCGACCTCGATTTGGCAGGGTGCATGGCGACAGGATTCATACAATAAACTATGCCCATAGGGGCGGGATATGTGATATAATCGTCTCGTATGCCCAATAAACTTGACACGGGAGGAACCTTCATAAATTATGCAACGGTATGAAGATCGCCAATGGCGCGACGCCATGCGCATCCGCGTGGATTACAACAACATGCTCCGGCCCTATGTGGGCGAGATGGGCCTTGACATGGCGGAGCTTACGGCCCGCGTAGGCCAATACGCGGCCGCCGCCGCAGCCATGGAAGCGAAACGCGACAGCGGCATGAAATGGCGCAACCTTCCGCATAACCAGGAACAGGTGGTGCAGGAACTGCTCGAGACCGCAGGCTATGTGCGTGAGAATTTCGACACCTTTGTGGTGCTGGGCATCGGCGGCAGCGCCCTGGGCCCCATCGCCGTGCAGCAGGCCCTTTCCCACCTACGCTATAACGACCTGCCCAAAGAGCGAAGGGCCGGCCCCAAGCTCTACGTGGAAGATAATGTGGATCCGGAGCGAATGGCCTCCTTTTTTGATGTGATTGACGTGAAGCGCACCTGCTTCAATGTAATCACCAAATCCGGCAGCACCTCCGAAACCATGGCCCAGCTGTTGCTCTTTACGGAAGCTTTGCGCCGCGAGGTAGGGGAGGATTGGAACCGCCATGTGATCGCCACCACGGATGAAAGCAAGGGCAACCTGATCAAGATCGCCAAAGAGCACGGCCTGCGCACCTTCTATGTGCCCGATGGCGTGGGCGGCCGCTTTAGCGAGCTTTGCCCCGTGGGCCTCTTGGCTGCGGCTGTGTGCGGCATCGATATTCAAGAGCTTCTCGCAGGCGCGGCCTATATGGACGAGCTATGTGCGGAGCCGGATATCTACAGCAACCCGGCTTATATGCTGGCCGCGCTGGAGGTGCTGGCCATGGAAAAGGGCTGCAACATCGGCGTGCTCATGCCCTATGCGGATTCCCTTAGGTATATGGCCGATTGGTACGCCCAGCTGTGGGCCGAATCCCTAGGGAAGAATAAGGATTTGCAGGGCAATCCCGTCCATACGGGCCAAACGCCCGTTAAGGCCCTGGGTGTTACGGACCAGCATTCGCAGGTGCAGCTGTATACCGAAGGCCCCTTCGATAAGGTGGTTACCTTCCTCTGTGTGGAAAAATACCGCAATGAGGTCGCCATTCCTCACGTATTCGACGGCATCCCGGATGTATCCTTTTTAAGCGGCCATACATTCAACGAGCTGATCTCCTCTGAGCAACGGGCCACGGAATACGCGGTGACCAAGAGCGGGCATATGAATAAAAGCATCCGCCTGCCCGAGGTCAACGCCTTTACCATCGGCCAGCTATTGTACCTTTTTGAGGTGCAGACGGCCTTTGCCGGTGAGCTTCTGAATATCAACGCCTTTGACCAGCCCGGTGTGGAGGAGGGGAAAAACGCCACCTACGCCCTTTTAGGAAAGCCCGGCTACGAGGCGAAAAAGCAGGAGCTGGACGCCGCGCCCGCTAAGGAAGCGCGCTACATCATTTAAGGGCGCGAAAAATGATGAATCTGTAAATTAAAGGGCAAAACGGCTGACAAACGGGCCGTTTTGCATTATCATGGCTTTATTACACCCTGGGAGGTAGGCTTGTGAAACGACGCATTCTCGCCCTGATAGCCCTGATAGCCCTGATGGCTCTGCTGCTTTGCGCCTGCGCAAAGCCTTCCGCCGCGCCCGTGGCCGAGGGAGAGGACCAGATCGGCGAAACCGCCGGAGCGGAGGCTCCCGGGGTCGGTTTGGATGGCCTGGGCGAGTTGGTGGGCTTTATCGCCGAGGATGACGGGCAAATGCCTACCTACATGATGATGCATGGCTTTTTGCGCACTGCGGAGAACTTGGGCCACCCGGCAAAGCTCTATCGGGCCGCCAAGGGAGCCGGGGCTGCCGCGGCCGTGGCGCAGGCTGTTGCCGAGGGCTGCAAGGCGCTGCTCATCGCCAACCCGGATGGGATGAACGATGGGGCCGTGAAAGCCGCCCTCGAGGCCGGGCTATATGTGGCCGTTCCCTATGCGGCCTGCGCTATTGAGGGGCTGCACGCCAATGTGGTGGCGGACGATACAGACTATATCGAGGAGCTCGCCCGGGGCATTGCCGAGCGCATGACCGAGCGCAGCCTTAAATCCGGCCGCATCCTGATCTACGGCGTGGGGACGGCGGAGATCTCCGGAAAAATCGAGGAAGCCATTCGCCAATATTACCCGCAGTACCAGGCAACGAGCCTGGAGCGGGCGGGGGAGGGCCAGGCGGCCATCGACGCCCTGGCCGAATACATCCTCTACAATCGGGACATCAAGGGCCTCTATGCCGTGGATACGGCCTCGGCCGCGCTGGCCGTGAAGGCCCGCAGCCAGGCGGACAGCCGCTTCCGCAAGGACGGCGCGCCCTCACCCAGTCCCACGGCAGCGGCGGCGGAAGGGCAGGCCCCGACGGCCACGCCCAACCCGGCCCTGCTCACCCAAATCTCTATCACGGTGTTCGGC
>JAYFPE010000011.1:0-17099 GCA_034928145.1 Candidatus Pelethousia sp.
GCCCTTTCAGCTATATTATTAAGGGTAAGCCTATTGTCAACCTTACCTAAGGGTATCATCCCATCCCCATTGCCAAAGACTACCGTTACGTTAATATAGCTATCTGGAGTTTTGTGGGACTTTGGTAATACCGTTGAGTGCTGCTGTCTTTTAGAGGGGGTGTAAAGCCTGCCATCAAGGGGCGTGATTGATATAAAATCTAAAAATGAAATACGCTTACGCAAGCAGGCGAAGGGTGGCTACTACCCGGTTAAGTCAAAACGCAAACCATAAGGAAGGGGAACTATGATTACACCTTACCTTACATTCAACGGGAACTGCAAAGACGCGCTGAACTTCTACCGCGCCGTTTTTCATTGCGACGAGCCGAAAGTCCTGCCCTATGGCGACTATATGCCGGAGGGGTCAAAGACGCCGCCGGAACTGCTGCGCACTTGGGTTATGCATGCCGAGATGTTCATCTGCGGTACGAACGTCTGGTTTGCCGATCAAGCTACACCGCCTAAGAATGGCGATAACATCAAACTAACCGCCACGGTGCCTACAGGCAAGGAAGCGGTTGCTATCTTCGACGCACTTTGCCTAGGTGGTGAGGTGACGCTCCCGCCAACCGAAACCTTCTATAGCGTGTTCCATGCTGCGGTAACAGACAAGTTCGGCGTCAACTGGAATGTAGTCGCTAAAGAAGCGCCAAAGTAAGCGGAGGAATGAAGCGTGCATAACGAACGTATATATAAAATGAAGATCTCCAGTGTCTACCCTTTGTATATTCAAAAAGTTGAGCATAAAGGACGCACGAGGGCGGAAATCGATACCGTTATTCAATGGCTGACAGGCTATGATGAACAGGGAATGCAATCTCAAATTAACAAAGAAGCGGACCTACAGACATTCTTTGCCGAAGCTCCTCATATTAATCCGAACGCTTCCCAAATTACCGGAGTAATCTGCGGTGTTCGCGTCGAGGAAATCGAAGACTCGCTTATGAAGAAGATACGCTAGTTAGACAAGTTGGTGGACGAGCTGGCAAAAGGTAAGCCGATAGAGAAGATATTGCGAAGCAGGCGATTGCCTTAGAAAAGGGGTAGGGCGCCTGGTGGGGAAGACCCTTGAATATGGAACCGATATATTTGTAAATCTCTCTTGTACTCTTCCAAAATAAGAAGGATTATGAGGCCGTGAAATGTTATCTGGGAGGCGCAACCCGTGGATTATATAACAGTCAGTGAAGCGGCGGAAAAATGGGGCGTTTCCGGGCGGGCGCTCATCTATCATTTGGTAGCCGGGCGCGTCCCCGGCGCGGTCAAAAAGGGAAGGCTGTGGCTGATACCCGCGAATGCCGAGCGGCCTGTTGACAATAGACGGCGCGGGCAGGCGTTGCCAAAGGGAGCTTTGCCCTTGACCGCCGACCTATCCGCCATTTTTACCTCTACCACCCGGCCTATGCCCGACGATAATCCCGATGCGATTCTGTATATCCTGGGCGAGGACAGGCTGCGGCTCGTCTATGAAGCGGAGCTTGCCTATTTGCGGGGCGATTTTACGCGGGTTTTGATATGTTTTCACAAGACCAAAGGCGACGAAGCGTTGCGGCTTCGGGTCTGCCCGGCGGCTATCGCGGCGGCCATCAGCTTGGGCGATTACCGTACCTATATCGAGATCGACGCTTATCTAAAAAACTGCATAGAAGCCAACAGCGGCGACGATATAGCCGCTATTGCGGAGCTATCGCTCGCCACTGCCGCAGTGAGCTGTATTGCCCCGAGCATGGCCCCCGGCTGGCTGGTGGCAGGCGACTTGAGCGCCCTACCACCCCCGGCGCGGTTGAATGCTCTCTATCTGCGGGCAAAGTACTTGAACTGTATTGGCCGGTTTGAGGCCATGCTTGCCGTGGCACAGACCGCGCTGTCCCTTTGCGGATCGAAGCAGGGAATCACACCGTATGACATTTATCTGCGGCTGATGTGCGCCATCGCTTGCCACTATCTTGAACGCGAAGATGAGGCCCGCGGTTGGCTGCTTTCGGCCATGCGCATCGGCCTGCCTTACGGTTTTACCACGCCGTTTTCAGAGATTGTGACTGCGCTTGGCGGCTTGATGGAACAATGCCTGGAGCAGGCGTATCCCGATTCCTACGACGCCGTTCTCAAACAATGGAAGCGAACATGGAAAAACTGGATCACCTTCCACAATCAATTCACAAAGGACAACATTACCCTCATCCTTTCCCTGCGGGAATACCATATCGCCGTACTGGTAGCGCGGCGAGTCCCTTACGCAAAAATTGCAAAGCAGTATTGTATTTCGGTAGGTAGGCTCAAGAACATCATGCTGGAAGTCTATGGCAGGCTGTTCATATCTGGCCGGGAAGAGCTTGCAAAGCGCATATTATAACAAAAAAAACGTGACTTTTAAAGGGTAAGCGGTCACTGCCGAAAATACGGATTTGCCCCTATGATAGGTATGGAAAGCTATCATAGGGTCTTTTTATCCCCCTTTGAAAAAAGGAGCGTTAGGGAGTGAATACGGAGCAAAATCAACCATATAAGGTGTTTTGGGCAGGAGGCCCCTGCTTCCCCCGTACACCTTGAATACGACGGGCAGATGGACGGGAGTTATCCTCCCTATTCACCCGAAGTGTACTAGAGAAGAACGGCGCTTTGCTGCCGCGGATGGGAGAGCTGCCACTATGAAAATCTGAAGGTTCGGGGAAACCACACCTGGCGGCGGTGTGAGAATCAGAAAGAGAGGAAAAGATGAAAAGCAAACGGTTTTTATGCATATGCTTGTGCGTAGCGCTGGTGTTCGCGCCGCTGCCCAAAACAGCGTTGGCGCTACTGGGCGTGGGGGCAACCTTTACCGCCAATACATCCGAGGGGCATATCTTAACCTACAAGGTGCTGACCGAGGACGACACGACAAAAACGGGCACGGTGCAGGTGGGAAAAGGGACAGCTTCCGCCATTACTGGGGTAGGGTCAGGCAGCCTTACCATTCCCGGAACGGTTATGCATGGCGACATCACCTACACGGTAACGGCAATCGGCGAAATTGCCTTTGCGAGCTGCTCGGGCTTTGACGGTACGCTGACCATCCCCGAAAGCGTCACTTCGATCGGCAAGTATGCGTTTGGGGGTTGCAAGAAGTTTAGTGGTGCGCTAGTCATACCGACAGCCGTCACCACAATCGGCGAATCTGCATTTACCTTATGCAGCGGCTTTACAGGCCCTCTGACCCTCCCCCCAAACCTTACAACCATCAGTCAGCGCGCCTTTTACTTTTGCAGTGGCTTCACTGGCGCGCTGGTCATTCCGAATACGGTGATTACCATCGGCTCGGAAGCGTTTTACGGCTGCACCGGACTAAGCAGCCTGGACCTTGGCGGCGGCGTACAAAGTATTGGCGATTTGGCTTTTGCCGCCTGCACCGGGCTTACTGGTACACAAAATATACCCGATAAGCTGGAAACTATTGGAAACAATGCTTTTTTTGGCTGTACCGGACTAAGCAGCCTGAGCCTCGGCAGCGGGGTAAAAGAAATTCAAGGCGCGGCCTTTTCCGGTTGCAGCGGACTCACCGGCACACTTACCATCCCCAATAGCGTAGAAACCATCTCGGATAACGCGTTTGAAGGCTGCACGGGTATTACCGGCCTAACCTTGGGGACAGGTTTGACGTTTGTTGGTATTTCGGCCTTTACCGGTTGCACAAATTTAAACGACGCACGCTTTCTGGGCAATAGGCCAACTATTGCCAACAAAGCGTTCGACAACTGCGCCGCCGGCCTTACCCTGCAATATAATCCGGCGGCAACCGGCTGGAGCGGCTATACCTATACCGGCAACAGCACGGTCAATGTCACTGCGTCAACCGCGCCCGCTATTACAGGCCCAACTTCGCTGACGCTAAGCCCGGGTTATGCCGCGACCTTCACAGGCGCATATACCATTACGGGAACAGAACCCATAACCGTTGAAAAGATTTCCGGCGACAGCAAGATTACATGGAACAACAGCACGAAGAAGCTGGATATTGCCGCAGGGCTTCCGGCGGGCAGTTATCCCGTTACGCTAAAGGCCAGCAACGGCGTTTTGCCGGATGCAACGTTTCTATTTACGCTAACCGTAGGCTCGTCATCGATCCCTGCTTTCACCATTACGGGCAATACGGCGGGATATACCTATGACGCCGGCGTGCTGACCTTTACAACTTCTGGTAATTATATGGTAACTATGACGCCGGGCGCGACCACCACGGACAGGATTGTTGTCAGCGGCGGGACAGAGACCAGCCCGGCCAACCTCACGCTGAACGGCGTGAGTATCGACTGTTCGGCAGGCAGCGCGTGTGCGGTTGAGTTGACCGGGGCCTCTGCCGTGAGCTTGACGCTTATCTCGGACAACAATCTCAAAAGCGGCGACAAAAAGGCGGGCCTGGGGGTTCCGGGAGGCGCATCACTGACCATCGGCGGCACGGGCGCACTCACGGCCATTGGCGGCAACAACGGCGCGGGGATCGGCGGCGGCGAGGCAAGCGCTGGCGGCAAAGTCACCATCACCGGCGGCACGGTCACAGCCTCCGGAAATGGCGGCGGTGCGGGCATCGGCGGCGGCGGCGCTGCCATCATCTCCGGCGGGAACGGCGGCCCCGTCACTATCAGCGGCGGCACGGTCACAGCCTCCGGCGGCGGTGCGGGCATCGGGGGCGGCGCAGGCAGCATATTGGGCCACTCCGGCGGCTCGGGCGGTATAATTACCATCAGCGGCGGCACGGTCACGGCAAATGGTGGCGGTAGCTGCGCGGGCATTGGCGGCGGCTACCTCGCCAGCGGCGGTACCGTCACCATCAGCGGGGGCACCGTCGAGGCCACCGGCGGCAGCAGCGGCGCGGGCATTGGGGGTGGCGCCGGCGGCGCAGGCGGCACAGTTTATATTTCCGGCGGCAGCGTCAACGCCGTAGGAGGAGACTACGCCCAGAGCATTGGGCGCGGCAGCGGCTCCGCCGACGCCGGCACGTTGCGGAGCGGGGGATACTTCTCGGAGAATGTCTACCTCACCACGGTAACGCTGGAAGGCGTGAGCGATGAAACGGAGGTAACGTCGCTGACAGCCACTTATATATACGGCATCAATGATATGTTCACCGATGGAGGGGGCAATCTGTACCTCTACCTGCCGGAAGCTGCGGAGGTGACTGGCGCGGAGACTGCCTCGGCCCAATATACAGGCAAGGTGGTTACAACGACCGATGCAACCTCGCGGGGAACGCTTTTTCGTCGCGATACGGATAATCCCACTATAACAGGCGTAACGCCTACGGGTACGGGCGTCGCTATCTCCACCAATACCCTTTCCGTCACCTTCAACGAACCGATGAGCACCTCCGTTGCCGGAACCGTGACGGTCAGTGGGGCAACCGTTTCCGCGCCCCAGTGGAGCAATGGCAACAAAACCGTAACCTACACCCTTTCCAGCCTTGCTTATGGGGCGACGTATACGATCAGCATTTCCGGCTTTCAGGATACTTCAGGCAATGTGATGGCTGCGGATAACACCCACAGCTTTACCACGCAGGCCGCTCCGCTCCCCGCTTTCAGCGTTACGGGCAATACGGCGGGATATACCTATGACGGTGGCGTGCTAACCTTCATGCAAAACGGTACATATACGGTATCCATGGCAACGCCGGGCGCGATCACCGCGACGGATCGGATTGTGGTGCAAAGCGGCGTCACGGCAGATATTACCCTTGACGGCGTGAACATCGACGTATCGGCTGGCGGCTGCGCCTTCAACATGACCGGCGCGGCCGTTAACCTGACGCTGGAGGGGGATAATGTTCTCAAAAGCGGAAAAGACAACGCGGGGCTGAGCTGCCCGGATGGCGCGGTTCTAAGTATCGGCGGCGCGGGCTCGCTCACGGCGACCGGTGGCATCGGCAGCATCGGCAGCAATGGCCGCAGCGGCGCAGGCATCGGCGGCGAGGGCAGCTCAGGCGGCAATATCACGATCAACAGCGGCACGGTCATGGCCAATGGAGGCAACCGCAGCGCGGGCATCGGCGGCGGGGGCTTGAATGAAAGCGGTGGAGCTGTCATCATCAATGACGGCAGTATCACGGCGAATGGCGGCAATGGCGGTGCAGGCATCGGCGGTGGCCGCGATGGTGGCGGAGGAGCTATCGACATCCACGGCGGCAGCATTACGGCAACGGGCGGTGAGAGCGGCGTGGGTATGGGCGGCAGTGGTGGAACCATTACCATCTCTGGCGGAATGGTCACTGCAACCGGTGGAAGCTATAATGCTGGCATTGGCGGTAATAACACAATCATCGCCATCTCCGGCGGCAGAATCACGGCCAACGGCGGCGGAGGTTCGGGCATTGGCGGTGGAGGTGCTGGTATCGGCGGCAGCACTGGCTGTGACGGCGGAACCATCACCATTTCCGGCGGCAAGGTTACCGCAACCGGCGGCGCGAGTAGCCACGGCGGAGGCGCGGGCATCGGCGGCGGCAACGGTAACTCCAGCGGCGGCACGGTCTATATCTCCGGCGGCAGCATAAAAGCTAAGGGAAAAAGCGGCGGCCAAGACATCGGGCATGGCAGCGGCGGCAGCGGCGGCACGTTGAAAAACAGGCCCGCCGCGCAGGGCGGGGTGGACGTATTCCTTACCACGGTTGAGTTGGAAGGCGTAAATTCGGAAACGGCCGTAACCTCGCTGGCAGCTGTGTTAAGCGGCATACCCTACGGCTACGGCGTCAACGATATGTTCACCGATGCTGAAGGCAAGCTATACCTCTACCTGCCGGCAACTACGGCGTTGACCGGCGTACAGACTGCCACAACCCAATACACGGGCTATATTCTTACGCAGAGCCCCTCGGCTTCGGGAACGCTTTTGGCCGACACGATGAACCCCATTGTAACGGGCGTAACGCCTACGGGTACGGGCGTCGCCATCTCCACCGATACGCTTTCTATCACCTTCAACGAGCCGATGAAGACCTCTTTGGCCGGAATCGTGGAGGTGAGGGGCGCAACCGTTTCCACACCACAATGGAGCAATGGCGGTCAAACCGTAACCTACAGCCTTTCCGGCCTTGCCTACGATACGACATATGTGATCACGATTGCGGGCTTTCAGGACGCATCGGGCAATGAGATGCTTCCGGACAATACCTGGCGGGGCTTTGTCACGGAAGCCGCTCCCCCCCACGGCGATGACGGGCCGGTGGATCCCTATATTTTCCGTACCCTGACGGATAGCGCCACGAGCATATCGGTTTCCGGCTACATCCATAAGCACGCGGCGCTCACGGTTCAAAATACGTACCTTCACGCTGCGGGGACTTGCGCCGCCTGCGATGCCATCCGGCAGCGTATGGGGGAAAGCGGCCTCTTCATGCTCATCGGCAAGGATATTTCCCTTTCCTATGGGTTTAGCGGCTCGCTTACCATTACAATCCCCGTTGGGAATGCCTACAACGGCCAAACGGTAACCATCCTACATTGCGCAAACGGCACGCTTCAAACCTACACCGCCACGGTAAAGGATGGCAAAGCGGTGTTCACCGCTACCAGTCTTTCACCCTTCGTAGTATTTGCGGATGGGATCTTGGTCGGCCTGCCCAAAACCGGCGGAAGCAACGGCTTCCCCCTGTGGCTTGGCCTGATGGCGTTGGCGCTGGCCTGCATGGGCTATACGGAAATGAAGCGGCGCAGAATATAGAATCGCCGCGCATGAGAAAAGGACGAGGGTGCCATGCCTTCGTCCTTTTTTGTTCCATAGCCACAGATGCCGTCTATCCTGTCGACTCGCCCGCGTTTTTCAATCGTTATCGTTTCTATCCCTTTCGCCTTACGGTATAATGGATGCGAACGGGTAAATGATATTTCATGCAAGCGATATCCACGCCTTTCGCTCACGGCATGCGGAGATGATAGTATTGACGTCAAGATACGATGTAAGCAATTAAAAAAGCTTATGAAAGCGAGATTAAAAGGGTGAAAGAGAATATTCGGAGATATTTTCAGGCTTGGCTGCAGAACGATCCTTCCGCCTTACCCGATCTTTTTAGCGAAGATATAATTTATTCCGAGTGCTATGGGCCTGAATACTTTGGCTTGGAGCAAATCATGCGCTGGTTCAAAGATTGGAATGCGTGCGGAACCGTATTAAAGTGGGAGATAAAGCAGGTTATTGAACATAAAAATGTTTGTGTAGTTGAGTGGTACTTTGAATGTGAATATGAAAAAGAACATAGCGAATTTAATGGCGTCTCCATCGCTGTTTTTGATAATAATCTTAAAATAGGCAACCTAAAGGAGTTTCAGTCAAAAAAAGAACATACGTACCCATATGGGAGACCTTGAGAATTTCCGTATCGATTTGGAGTGGTTGGAAATTAGATAAAAAACATCAGACTCTCGGTATCGCCGTTTTTTTCCGCTTCCATCGCTAGGTCTTCCAGGGAGACGCGGGAAAGCGCTTCCCTGACGGCGGCGTCCAACGGGCTAAAGACCAGCGAATCTAGGGCGGCGTCCACCTGGGGCGCTTTTTCGGGCACCGTAGGTTCCGCTTTCTGAAAGAGGGCAATCTCCACGGCAAACAGCACGTCGTAAGCGCTAATCTCCCGTGGGGGATGGGTGAGCAGGTAGCCGCCCTGCGCGCCCTTTTGGGAGGATACGATCCCCCCCCGCCTAAGCAGGGCAAAGACCTGCTCCAGGTATATTTTAGATATGGCCAGCCTTTCCGCAATGCTGATCACTGTGGTGCTGGCCCCGCCGCTAAATTCCCGGGCCAGCTCCATGGCGGCGGCGAGCGCATAGCGCCCCGTGGCGGATATTCTCATAATCGCTCCTTCATTCCATATGTATTGGGTATGCTTTTATCGTAAGCGAAAAGGGGCTGCTTTGTCAAGAACATACTATGCAGATATGATAAATAAACTGTTTTGCGCCAGGTATTGACAAATGGCCGAAATAGGCATATGATGTTAATACCATATTAAACATATATGAAATACATATTTTATAGAATGCGGAGGGTAGAACAATGGCAAGGATCTATAAGAGTATAACGGAGCTGATCGGGAAAACGCCGCTGCTGGAGCTTTCCAACTACGAGCAGCGGAACGGCCTGCAGGCCAAGATCATCGCCAAGCTGGAGTACTTCAACCCGGCAGGCAGCGTAAAGGATCGCATCGCCAAGGCGATGGTGGAGGATGCTGAGCAAAAGGACCTTCTCAAGAGCGGCAGCGTCATCATCGAGCCGACCAGCGGCAACACGGGCATCGGCCTTGCCTGCGTGGCTGCGGCCCGTGGGTACCGCGTGATCCTCACCATGCCGAATACCATGAGCGTGGAGCGGCGAAACCTGCTGAAGGCCTATGGCGCGGAGTTGGTGCTAACAGAAGGGGCCAAGGGCATGAAAGGCGCGATCGCAAAGGCGGAAGAACTGGCCGCGCAGATTCCCGGCTCCTTCATTCCGGGCCAGTTTGTCAACCCAGCCAACCCGGCTATCCATAGAGCTACCACCGGCCCTGAAATCTGGGAAGACGCGGAGGGCCGTGTGGATATTTTCGTGGCTGGCGCGGGTACGGGCGGTACGATCACCGGCGTGGGCGAATACCTGAAATCCAAGAATCCCAATATCAAAATCGTGGTGGTGGAGCCTGCGGATTCCCCGGTATTGTCCGAAGGCAGGCCGGGGCCGCACAAGATACAGGGCATTGGCGCAGGCTTTGTGCCAGAGGTACTCAACACCGGCATTTATGACGATATCATCACCGTAAAGAGCGAGGATGCGTTCGCCACCGGCAAGGAGATCGCCAAGGCCGAGGGCTTGCTGGTGGGAATTTCGGCGGGCGCGGCCGTCTGGGCTGCCACGGAGCTGGCCCGGCGGCCTGAGAACGCGGGCAAGAACATCGTCGTTCTGCTGCCCGATACAGGCGAGCGCTATCTCTCCACGCCGCTATTTGCGGATTGAGCGTAATATATTCGTTTGATTGCATGAAAAAAGTGGCTTCAGCCACTTTTTTGGTATTTAAAATGGGCGGTGTTTCCGCCCATTCCGAATGCCCGCCGAAAATCGGCCGAGCTTCGCCGAGGTTATCCGGCCTGGATTTTCATTGATCCCACCGCCTCGATCCTAGTATATCCGACAGGTGGGGGAATATACGGCCAAAATCTGACAGGGCGCGAAATTTTTGGTGAAAAACAGAAAAGCCGGCCATATATTTTGCGCAATGCCTTGATGAAACCCATATTTTGGGTGTATTATAAACATGGACCACTGCACATTGTACGCGGTACGGCAAAAGGGCGTTTGTGTCCCGGCCTTATCGCCCGGTCCGATCACCGACGGCCCAGGGAGGAATCGAACATGCACAACCCCATTCGGATCACCAGCGATATGCATTGGGTAGGCGCGAGCGACAGGCGGCTGGCCCTCTTTGAAAACGCCATCCCTACGCCAGGGGGAATGTCCTACAACGCGTATCTCGTTTTAGATGAAAAGACCGTTCTGCTCGATGCGGTGGATCGCGCGGTGCGCGGCAGGCTCCTGGAGAATCTGGCTTATTTGCTGGCCGGGCGGCCCCTTGATTATCTCATCGTCAACCATGTGGAGCCGGATCATTGCGCCGATCTTGACGATCTACTCCTGCGCTACCCGAATATGCGTATCGTGGGCAATGCCAAGACCGTTGCCATGATCGCCCAGTTTTTCGATTTTAACGTAAGCGAGCGGGCCGTGGTGGTGGCGGAGGATAAGAGCCTCTGCACCGGGCGGCACACCTTCCGCTTTTATATGGCCCCCATGGTGCATTGGCCGGAAGTCATGGTCACCTATGATGAAACGGATAAGGTGCTTTATTCTGCGGATGCTTTCGGTACGTTCGGGGCCATCAACGGCAACCTCTTTGCGGATGAGGTGGATTTCGAAGCCGAATGGCTGCCCGAGGCCCGGCGCTATTATGGCAACATCGTGGGCAAATACGGCCCGCAGACACTGGCCCTGCTCAAAAAGGCGGCCGGGCTGGAAATCGCCCTGCTATGCCCCCTGCATGGGCCGGTATGGCGCGAGAATATTAGCTGGTATGTGGAGAAATATAAGTTATGGGGCGCGTATGTCCCAGAGGAGCGGGCGGTGATGATCGCCTACGCCTCCATCTATGGCGGCACGGAGAACGCGGCCGATATCCTGGCGGCCAAGCTGGCGGCGCGAGGCGTGCGGCGCATCGCCATGTATGACGTATCCCATACCCACTCGGCTATCATCGTTTCGGAGGCGTTTCGCTGTAGCCACTTGGTGTTTGCTTCCAGCACGTATAACATGGGTATCTTCGGCGCCATGGAAACGGCCCTGCTCGATTTAAAGGCCCATAACCTGCAAAACCGCACCGTGGCCATTATGGAAAATGGCTCCTGGGCCCCGGCGGCCGGCAAGCTGATGCGGGAGATCGTTGCCGGCATGAAGAACATTACCCTTTTGGAAGAAACCCTGAGCATTAGATCCACCCTAAAAGCAGCGCAGCTCCCGGCGGTGGACGCGCTGGCCGAGGCGCTGGCTGCGTCCCTGCCCGCCGTCTAATAAGGCGGCCATCCTTTTATGAGGCCCGCCGCGTTTGGCGGAGAATAAATACTTACGGTCCGGAGCCGGGCCGGGAAAGGAATGAGATCTATGAAGTATGTATGCAGCGTATGCGGGTATGTTTACGACGAAGCCGTGGGCGAGCCGGATGCCGGCATCGCGCCGGGCACCGCTTGGGCGGATGTGCCGGAAGATTTCGTGTGCCCTGTTTGCGGCGTAGGCAAGGATTCCTTCAACGAGGAATGAGCAAGGCGGCGCGTCCCTTCGGCCCTTGCCAAGGGGACGCGCCTGCAATGGCGGGCGAACCATACCCGGCCGGTTTAGCGCGGCTGAATACGATGCTAAAATGTTGCATAATGTTCACGGAAACAGGCATTATACAGCGAAAGATTGCATTGCAAATCGGCTTTGGGTATGTTAATCTATACTTCGTATGACGGTATGAGCCGTATATAGTAAAGCGTAACGTTCGGAGGTTAACATGGCAACTATGGAAAAGCTCGAGGGCAGCAAAGTTAAGCTGACCATCGAGATATCGGCGGCAAAGTTCGACGAGGCGACCCAGCAGGCTTATCACACCGCGGGCAAGAAGTATAACGTGCCCGGCTTCCGCAAGGGCAAAGCCCCCCGCAAGGTGATCGAGAATATGTATGGCCCCTTGGTCTTCTTCGACGACGCTTTCGATATCCTCTACCCCGAAGCTTACCAAAGTGCCGTTCAAGAACATAGCCTTGAGCCGGTGGATCGGCCCGACGTTTCCATCGAAAGCCTGCCTGAGGGCGAAAATCCCCTGGTTTTCAGCGTGGAAGTGGCCGTTAAGCCCGAGGTGGAGTTGGGGCAGTACAAGGGTATAGAAGTAGAAAAGCATGCGTATAATGTTACGGACGAAGAGGTCTCCACAGCCATTGAGCAGCTGCGGGAGGGCATTGCACGCATGGTGGATGTGGAGCGCGCCGTGGAAAACGGCGATACCGTTAACCTGGATTATTCCGGCAGCGTGGATGGCATAAAATTCGACGGCGGCACGGCCGAGGGCCAAACGCTGGTCATCGGCAGCGGCAGCTTTATTCCCGGCTTTGAGGAGCAGATGATCGGTATGGCCATCGGCGAGGAGAAGGAGATTGAGATTACCTTCCCAGCGGAGTACCACGCCGAGCACCTCGCCGGCAAAAGGGCCGTTTTTGCCGTGAAAGTGAACGGCGTGCAAGTGCGCGAGTTGCCCGAGTTGGATGACGAATTCGCCAAAGATGTTTCCGAATTCGATACCCTGGATGCGCTGCGCGAATCTAAAAAGCAGGAACTGCTGGAGCAGGCCGCTAAGAACGCAAAAACTGAAAAGGAAAACGACGTCGTGCGGCAGGCCGTGGAAAACGCAACCGTGGTCATCCCCGAAGCCATGGTGGAGCGCCAAATCGATAACTTCCTTGGCGATATGCGCTACCGGCTGAGCATGCAGGGCCTATCTTTGGAGGATTATCTCAAATATACCAATACGGATATGGCGGCTCTACGGGATCAGTGCAGGGCCGATTCTCTTGTGCGCGTAAAGAGCCAGTTGGTTATCGAGGCCATCAGCAAGGCGGAGAATATCCAAGTGACCCCGGAGGAGATCAGCGCCAAAGTGGCGGAATACGCCGCCCGCTTTAACCCCGAAACCGCAGAGAATTTCGAGAACACCCTTACAGAGGACGATAGGCTTTACTTTGCCGATCAGGTCATGGTGGATAAGACCCTGGCCGTGATGACGGACAGCGCCAAGGAGATCGCGCCCAAGAAGGCCAAGACCAAAAAGGAGAAGGCTGAGGCTTCCAAAGAGCTGGTTCCTGAGGCGGAGAACAAGCCCGCCAAGCGCACCCCTAAGAAAAAAGCAGGGGCCGACGGGGCGGGGAAGGAATAAGATAAACAAGGCGGGCGCGGCCCGCAAACCCAAAGGAGGTACATTATGTCCGGATTGATACCCATGGTTGTGGAGCAAACCAACCGTGGCGAACGTTCCTACGATATTTATTCCCGCTTGCTCAAGGATCGCATTATATTCCTGGGCGGCGAGATTGACGACGATACGGCCAACCTGGTTGTCGCGCAGATGATCTTTTTAGAGGCGGACGACCCGGATAAGGATATCAGCCTTTACATCACTAGCCCCGGCGGTTCGGTAACGGCGGGTATGGCGATTTACGATACCATGCAGTATATCAAGTGCGATGTAGGCACCATCTGCGTGGGCATGGCGGCCAGCATGGGCGCCTTCCTGCTGGCGGCAGGGGCCAAGGGAAAGCGCAAGGCCTTGCCCAACTGTGAAGTGATGATTCACCAGCCGTTGGGCGGCGCGCGCGGCCAGGCCACGGATGTGGCCATCCAAGCCGAGCAGCTCATCAAGATTAAAAAGAAGATGAATGAGATTTTATCCCAGCGCACCGGCCAGCCCCTCGAAAAGGTGGCCCTGGATACGGAGCGCGATAACTACATGGGTGCGGAAGCCGCAAAGGCCTATGGCATTGTGGACGAGATCATTCCCCCAAGGAGGTAATGAATGACGATTTTTGAGGATAATGGCTCGGTCCGCTGCTCCTTCTGCGGCAAGTCCCAGGATGAGGTTCGCCGCGTGATCGCGGGACCGGGCGTATATATTTGCGACGAATGCATCGAGCTGTGCCAGGAGATCATCGACGATGATTACTTCAAGGCCGACGGCGATTCTGAGATGCGGGAAATTCCCAAACCTCAAGAGATTGCCAAGACCTTGGATCAATATGTCATTGGCCAGGATATGGCCAAGCGCTCTCTTGCCGTAGCCGTTTACAACCACTATAAGCGCATCACCGCGGGCAAACAAGCCGGGGATGTGGAACTGCAAAAGAGCAACATCATCATGCTGGGGCCTACGGGCTGCGGCAAGACCATGCTGGCCCAGACGCTGGCTAAAATTCTCGATGTTCCCTTCGCCGTGGCGGACGCCACCTCTCTCACCGAGGCGGGCTATGTGGGCGAGGATGTAGAGAATATCCTGCTTAAGCTCATCCAGGCCGCGGATTATAACGTGCAGCGCGCCGAAAAGGGCATCGTCTATATCGACGAGATCGATAAGATCGCCCGCAAGAGCGAAAACCCATCTATCACCCGGGATGTTTCCGGCGAGGGCGTGCAGCAGGCGCTGCTTAAAATACTGGAGGGTACCGTGGCCAATGTGCCGCCCCAGGGCGGCCGCAAGCACCCCCAACAGGAGTGCATTCAGATCGATACCACCAACATCCTCTTCATCTGCGGCGGCGCCTTTGCGGGCATCGAGGATATCATCTCCAAGCGTACGGGCAAAAAGCTCATGGGCTTTGGCGCGGATGTGCAGAGCCAGGAACAAAAAGATATCGGCGAGATTCTCAAGGGCATCCTGCCCGAGGATCTGCTCAAATTCGGCCTGATTCCCGAATTTGTAGGCCGCATGCCCATCATCGTCACCCTGCACCAGTTGGATGAGGCGGCCCTGATCGATATCCTCACCAAGCCGAAGAACGCCCTCACCCGCCAGTATAAATACCTTTTCGAGCTGGACGGTGTAGAGCTGACCTTCGACGAGGACGCCTTGGTGGCAGTGGCCCAAAAAGCCATCGAACGCAAAACGGGCGCGCGAGGACTGCGGGCTATCCTTGAGGATGTAATGTTGGGGGTCATGTTTGATATCCCCAGCCGCAGTGATATTAAGCGCTGCGAAATCACCAAAGAGGCGATTGAGAAAAAAGCGGATCCCCGCCTGGT
This sequence comes from Candidatus Pelethousia sp., assembly GCA_034928145.1. Classification (GTDB taxonomy): domain Bacteria; phylum Bacillota; class Clostridia; order Christensenellales; family CAG-138; genus Pelethousia. The sequence continues at coordinate 15,345 of JAYFPE010000011.1, forward strand.
TTACCGCGAAGAAGCGCCCAAGCTGGAAGCACCCCGCTGCAAGAGCGACGCATGCTAAAGCGGCGTAGGCAAGCATTATATCAGAGCATGGCGTTCGGCAGGGTCAGCTAAACCTTGCCGAACGTTTTTTTACAAGATTCGGATAAAAATTTCACGGAGGTCGTTATGCAAAAGGACGTTGTTATCGTGGGCGCCGGTCCGGCGGGCATTTTCACGGCGTTGGAGATGCTGCGGTGCGACAGCAAGCAGAGCATCCTGCTGATCGAAAAAGGACAAGCCATCGAAAACCGCCGCTGCCCTAAGAGCAAGGTGGGCCATTGCGTGAACTGCAAGCCTTATTGCCACATTACGACGGGGTTTTCCGGCGCGGGCGCTTTTTCCGATGGTAAGCTCTCGTTGAGCTCTGAGGTGGGCGGCGATCTGCCCACTCTCATTGGTGAAAGCCTGGCCCAGGAAACCATCGATTATACGGATAAGATTTATCTCGAATTTGGCGCATCTACCCAGGTGGAGGGCATTTCCAACACGCAGGAGGTCAAGGATATCCGCAAGCGGGCCATCCAGGCAGGCTTGAAGCTGGTGGATTGCCCCATCCGCCACATGGGAACGGAAAAGGCGCACGACATCTACCTGGCCATCGAGAAGTATTTGCAGGCCAACGGCGTGGAGATGATCTTTAGTGGCGAATGCACCAACCTTATTTTGGAAGGGGACGTTTGCAAGGGCGTGTATGTCAACATTGGCGGCACGGAGCAGGCCGTTTTCGCCAAGCGGGTGGTGGTGGCCACAGGCCGCAGGGGCGCGGACTGGCTGGAGAAAATCTGCGCCGAGCATTGCATCGCCCACCAGCCGGGCACGGTGGATATCGGCGTGCGCGTAGAGGTGCGCAACGAGGTGATGGAGCGGGTAAATACCGTGCTTTATGAATCCAAGCTTATCGGCTACCCGCCGCCCTTTAAAAACAAGGTGCGCACCTTCTGCCAGAACCCGGGCGGCTTTGTGAGCCAGGAGAATTACGATAACGATCTGGCCGTGGTTAATGGGCACTCGTATAAGGAGCTTAAGAGCGAGAACACAAACGTGGCCATTCTATGCTCGCATAATTTCAGCGTGCCCTTCAACCAGCCCATCGCCTATGCGCAAAAGGTGGGGGAGCTGACCAACATGCTGGGCGCGGGGCATATACTGGTGCAGCGCTTTGGCGATATACTGGACGGCAAGCGCACCTGGCCCAAGGAATTGAGCCAGGCAAACGTCAAGCCTACCCTGCCAGACGCCGTGGCAGGGGATATCACCGCGGCTATGCCTTACCGCTCGATGATCAACATCATCAACTTCATCAAGGCCATGGATAACGTGGTGCCCGGCTTCGCGGCGGAAGAAACGCTGCTCTATTCGCCGGAGCTCAAATTCTACAGCAACCGCGTGAAGATGGACGCCGACTTTAACACCAGCCTGCGTGGGCTCTATTGTCTTGGAGACTCCAGCGGCTGGACGCGCGGCCTGATGATGGCTTCGGTGATGGGCGTGCTCATGGGCCGAAAAATCGCCAAAGAGGGATAAAACGGCTTAGAAAAGGATTGCGCGGCGCTGAGAGATGCGCCGCGCCTTTTCATTAGGCTTTAGCACAATAAACCACCAGCTATGCTGGTGAGAATAAAAGATCTTTAGATACAAGAAACCTCCTTTTGTTAGAATGGGAGCAGGTCTGCCAACCGCCCCAAGAAGCAAAAGGAGGTTTTGTCATGAAAGACA
>JAYFPE010000059.1:0-1644 GCA_034928145.1 Candidatus Pelethousia sp.
CAAGCCGACGAGGGCGTGGCCGCCAGCAATGAGCATATGCAGCAGCTTTCCGCAGCCATGGCGGAGATCGGCTCCGCTTCGAACCAGATCGCCAGCATCACCAAGGTGATCGAAGACATCGCCTTCCAGACCAACATCCTGGCTCTGAACGCGGCCATCGAGGCGGCGCGGGCCGGCGAAGCGGGCAAGGGCTTTGCCGTGGTGGCGGACGAAGTGCGCACCCTGGCCGCCAAATCGGCGGAGGCCGCCAAGAAGACGGCGGATCTGATCCAGAATTCCGTGGATACCGTAGAGAAGGGCACGCAGATCACGGCGCAAACGGCTGAGATCCTGCAAGCCGTGGGCGAGAGCACGCGCAAGGTCACGGAAAGCTTCGGGCGGATCGAGCAGGCCAGCGCCGAGCAGGCCGGGGCCATCGAGCAGGTAAAGCAGGGCCTTGCGCAGGTAAGCGCCGTGGTGCAGACCAACGCGGCCACAGCCGAGGAGAACTCCGCCACCAGCGAGGAGATGTCCGCCCAGGCGGCTACGCTGCAAGCTGAGGTCGGCAAGTTTAAGCTGGATACGCAAGGCGCATCCGCCGCTTGCGCTCAGCTGGAAGCCGCGCCCCACATAGAAGCCCTGCCACAGGACAGCCCGGCACAGGAGGATTTCCTCTCCGCTGCCGGCCAGGCGGATTCCGGCCTGGGCAAATATTGAGCAGTGCGCTGATTTGTAAACGAAACAAGCATTAGATATAAACGAAAGGTAGAAGTAATGGGAATGAAAAAACTGAAGGCGGAGAACGTTGGCGTGAAAGCAAACTTCGGGCTTAAGCAGAAGATCCTCTTGCCGGCCATCGGGTTGCTTGTGCTGACGGTCTGCGTCATCCTGGGGCTTGTGCTGGCGCTCTCCTCCCGCAATACCACAGAGCTCTCATCCGACCTGATGTTTGAGACAGCGGGCAAGTATGCGGGCCAGATCCAAGGCAAGCTGACTTCCGCCCTGGAAGCAGCCAAAGCGCTGAACCCCGTTTTCTCGCAGGTCGGCAGGAACACCAGCCGCACAGCCGATATTAACCTTTTGAAAGCCTTGCTTGAGCAAAACGGCGACCTTTTCGGCACGTTCACGATCTGGGAGCCCAACGCCTACGATGGGATCGATTCCCTCAATATCAATGCCAAGCACAGTGATGCAACAGGCCGTTTCATCCCCTATGTGCACCGCAATGGCGATGAGGTCATCGTTGAACCGATGGCCGATTACGAAACGGAGGGCGTTGGCGATTTTTATCTGGTGCCAAAAAACACGCTGAAGGAAACCGTCGTGGACCCCTTTTACTATGAGGTCAACAGCGGGCAGGTCTTGGTATCCTCCATGGTAGTGCCGCTGATCCGCAACGATAAGTTCGTGGGCGTGGTGGGTATGGATATCCAGATAGACACCTTGGTAGAGGAGCTTAAAGGAGCCGTTCTTTTCGACACAGGCTATCTTTTTATGGCGGATTCGAACGGCCATGTGTTTTATCACCCCGACGCTTCCTACATGGGCCAATCCCTCTTTGATATGTGGGGCGGCGAAGGCGCGGCTCTGCTCACCGAAGCCTACGCTACGGGTAAAACCGTGGAGTTCGATGAAATTGCGGCAGGGCAGAGCTATGAAAAACGC
>JAYFPE010000053.1:0-6230 GCA_034928145.1 Candidatus Pelethousia sp.
CCACAAAGAGGAGGTAAGGCAGTATTGCGAATATTTACTGTAATCCGTATGCTGCCCAGTGGAGTAAACCCCGTGCTTATCCGCGGTCTGCACAACCGCAGGGGAATCTTCATAATGGAACAGCGCATCGGCGCATACTTAGTTGACTTGGTTCGTTTCATAAAATATGCAAGTTCCTGTGACTGTATTGCGGCTACCCCCTGCCGGGCATGGTAGTGGACGCCGCCATCAAGGGCCTTGGTGACAGCATCAGGGCGTTGGGGTACGCTGAGCCGAATTAAGAGTGGAGGGAACTGGTAGGGGGCAGTCAAAAGGCTGTCCCCTTTTGTTGTTAAAACCGTTTGACAAAAGAGCGGTTGTATGGTAAAATACATTATATTCAAAAGAATTGATAGACCTCGTATTTGTGTAAATCGATGTTTATGATTTACAGAAATATGGGGTTTTTCTATACTTGCGAATAATATTTTTTAGGAGGTACCACATGCATAACGGTACAGTAAAATGGTTTAACTCAGAAAAGGGCTTTGGCTTCATCACGAACGCGGCAGGCGGCGAGGATGTATTCGTACATTTTTCAGCAATTGAATCCGGCGGCGGATATAAATCCCTGCAAGAGGGTCAGTCTGTTACGTTCGACATCGAGACGGACCCGAAGAACAGTAGCAAATATCGCGCGACGAACGTACGAGCGGCTTAAATAGAGCTTTGTAGAGTAAAGCGGCTTTCGGGCCGCTTTTTTGTATGTCGAAAACCTCTCGCTAGGCGGGAGGCTGCGAAAGGCTTAAAGCTATAAGCAGGAGAGGGAAGCTCCTTTTAATTTGATAAAATAACCGAGCGGTCTGGCAACTGCAAGGAACGACAAATCAAAAGGAGGCCACAATGGGTGGCGAGAAAAGTCTATTACACACGAAATGGAACTGCAAATACCATATAGTATTTGCACCGAAGTATGGGCGGAAGGTATTTTATGGGGAGAAACGCCGTGCAATCGGGGAGATATTGCGGAAATTATGCGAGAGGGAGGGAGTACGAATATCAGAGGCGAAAAGCTGCCCGGATCACATTCACATGCTGTTAGAAATACCACCGAAGATAAGCATACCGAGTAAAGATAGGGCTTTTTGCGCTTACCCCAAATTAGCAGACGGCCCCAAACCATCGAGGTTTAGGGCCCGTCTCGTTGAGATTCAGCAAAAGATAAGTATTGGCCATGATAGCTTCTGTTCTGCTGACTTTGCGCCAAACGCTGTTAGAAAAAGGCAATCATAGCACAGTAGAAATCGGCGGCGCTGCTAAAGCTTTCTAGCTCTATGGGCTCCACGAATCTCTTCAGTGGCACGGTTTGGTTCCAATCAACCGAGATGGGGCGCTCGCCAGCTACATCCAATATATGTTGCTTTGTAGAGGGGAACTCAATTTCCGCCATGTTTTTGTGGATAAAATGAAACAGCGCGGGATAGGCGTCTTTTGTCATGGTTTAGCACCTCCCTTGTAACCATAGGCGTTATACCTTATGCTTGCCTCCCCTTTTCCATTAAAGTCTGGGCAACTCGCGCCCCGATTCCTAAAGGAGAACATGGGATTGCTGTGCACGGCTTGCTCGCGTATTTTATCGATGATTCCGGGGTACAAGTCAGCCTTAACGAACCCCACGTTGCCATTGGAGGCCTCGGTAATGATATTGCCATCGGGTCCCAGAATCATGCTGCGGCCAAAACAGGAGCGCGTCTCATTTTTCGGCATGCCCGAGGTGTTTACCGCTACCACATAAACTTGGTTAAAATAGGCGCCCGCTTTGTTGGTAATCTCCCATGCATCTTGCCAGGGCTCCATATAATGAGTTGGGCGGATGATGATGTTGGCGCCGTTGTAGGCTGCCTCACGCCAAATCTCAGGGTAATCGCCATCAGCACAGATGATAATCCCCAGCCTGGATCCCTTGGGCCCCTGACATACCCCGCATGACGCGCCAGGGCGGGAGTTTTCAAAGGGTATCCAAGGATTCATCTTTACATAGCTGTAGACGATCTCGCCGTTGTCGTTTACCACAAAAGCTTTGTTCTCATAACATCGGCGGCTGTCTGCCCAAATCAGCAGATTAAACACACCCCAAACGGATAAATCTTTACAACGCTTTTGTATGCGCGCCAACTGGGGGCTGTTATCCTCCAAAATAGCCTCTTCAAAGTTTACCGGAGCAAAGCCCTGAATGCAGGCCTCAGGAAAAACCACGATATCTACCCCAGGAAAAGCGCTGACAGCCTGGTCGATATAAGCCAGAAGGGTCGTGGCGTTTTCCTCCACCTCTTCCATAGTTTGCGCACCGATCGGAGCATATTGTATGCCTACCACGCTTAAGGCTTCGGTTTCAATTTTACCGTTCAGAGCAAACAGATTGCCAATATTCATTCAAAGATCACCTCTGTTACGGATGTGGTTGATCATACATATTCGGCGTCTGCCGCTACCTCGTGCCTGTCATTTTTAAATACCAAGCTGAAAAGCGGCACGCACAGCATGGAAATAACAATACCGAAGAGCGGCGGCACGCCAAAGCCCATACGGTCGGAAATATAGGACACGATGACGCCCGCCACATATGCCAGCACCGGCCCAATGCGGAAAGCTTTGAATGTAATATACTCCACCCGCGGCATTTTGCGCTTATAAGTAAAGAGATAATCGCCCAGCATAGCGCCGCCCAGCGGGGGAATAAAAATGCCCAGGAATACCAGGAAGTTGATGAGATGCGCGTAGAAACCGGTAAGCGCCAGAATAATGGAAATAACCAGGCCTCCAATCAGGAAGGGCGTCTTATTGGGCTTGTTGAACATCTCCGCACCGGCTACACCCCAGGCATAGGCACCCGCATGGGCGGTCGTCCAGATGTTGAGGGTAAGGATGATGATGCCAAAGATGCTTACCATGGTACCCATGCCCATCATAATTACCACAAAGTCCGATTGATTATAGGCAAGCCCACCCACGATGCCGGCAAATAGCATGATGGTATTGCCGATCATGAAGGCGATAAAGCCGGCCCAGAACCCCAATTTAACACTTGGGGAAAAACGGGACCAGTTACAGGCTTGCGTGCCCATGGAAGCAAAGGTGCCGACAATAGCCGTTATCGCAGTGGCTACGCTCATCTCGGCGGTCGGCATCACCGAGAACAGGGCATTAAGGCCTCCGGCGGCATTGGCTGCCACGATGGGAATAAAAATGACTAGTAGAAGGAGGGCGGGAACAGCCAAAAAGGCCACCTTTTCAATAGCTCTGTATCCCCACAAGGCCGTAATGCCAAATACAACAGCCCAAAACAGGGTAAACCAAAGATGGGCGTTTGGCAGATTAAAAGCCACGGCGTACATTTGGCCCATATAGGCGCTTACATAAGCATACCAGCCGATCTGCGTACCGCCAAGAAGCAAGCTGGCCCACTTGGAACCTGCAATACCCAGCGTATAGCGGGAGAGCATTGCGGAGGTAAGACCGGTTTGCGCGCCGATCGCGCAGTTGATCGCCACATATATGCCTAGAACAAGGTTGCCCGCTAGCATAATCCAAAGCAGATCGCTAAAGGAGAAGGCCGCGGCAATTTGAGCGCCGACATTCATCGTGGGGCTGAAGAACGTGATGCCGAGCAGAACTGCTGCAATAGAGAAGAACGAGCGCCGGGCAGATGTAGGCACGTGCGTAAGAGGATAATCTTGATCTACTGGTTTTTCTTTGACCGCCGGTTCTGCGGAAACATAGGATTTCTCTTTAGACTTTTCATTCATCTTGGACACCTCCTAAATTATAAAAAATATGTATTAAGGATTCTCTTTTTCGGTTAAACGGCACATCTGCATAACGGGTTGTAGCCACTTCAGAATTGGGCGGAATACCAAACGACATTCTTTTAAACCATATTGCTGGGGATTCGCTGCAGGCTTTTCTCAGAGCGAGCCACGCGGGATAAGCAGGACGAAACGAGGCACAATGCCGCGACAGACACAGAGGTCCATCGTGAAGGACGAGTTTACCGAAGATTAGCATCGCCTGCGCTACGGCTGCTTCCTATAATCATTTCTGTTCGGATCCCTCCTTTGTTCATGCCTCTGATTTGCATACTTTTTCGGGCCATTGATGAAGGAATAAGAGCTGTGTTTCTGAAACGAATCATAGCACATGTTTCATCAATATGCAAACCTTTTTTTAAAACTAATGCATTATACCAAAATAGCAGCCCCTTTATTTGTCGCTATACCATTATCGTTCAGTTTAACACCGCATTCTGTTTCATCCTATATTGCTGATATCCAATATTTGTTTCATGCTGGATTTGTGATATACTGTTATTCAGAAAAGGGTTGTTTTACTGTTAGGAAGGGAGGGGTGTTTCATCAATATTCGTGAATTGGCAGGGATAGCGGGGGTATCCATCGCCACGGTATCCCGCGTAATCAACAATCCGCATTTGGTGCAGGCCGACACGCGGGAGCACGTGCTTGCCGTTATGCAGGAAGTTGGCTATGTGTCCACGCGCATGCCGGGTGGCGGGGTGGATAACCGCTCCCATACGATCTGTTTCCTTTTTAGTGTAGCGGATTATGGCTTTTATGAAGAGGCCCTTGATGGCCTTGAATCCATTTTGCAGCCCCGGCGCTACACTGCTTTGTTATGCCCCATCTCATGCGACCCGGCCCGGCGGGCCTTTCAGTTTGAAACAATCTGCGCGAGAAAGCCGGATGGAATTATCTATGCGCTGCGCGATTTTCATCCTGAAAACATGGAGCAGATTAATGCCGCCCGCATCCCCATCGTGCTGGCGCGCAAATATGAGCAGGCGCCCGAAACATACAACTGCTGTTATGTTAATTTTGCGGAGGGCTCCTATCGCATGACCCAACACCTAATTGCGCTTGGGCGCCGCAAGATCATGCTGCTGGTGGAGAAGGTTTCTTTTCAGTTTGTAGCAAGCTTCTGCGAGGGCTGGCGCCGCGCTTATGAGGAGAGCGGTTTGCCGTGCAGCGATGCATGGATTATACATACGCAAAACACCGTGGAGGGCGGCTACGCCAAGGCCATGGAGTTATTGCAGGATAAAAAAGCGCCGGAAGCCTTTTTTTGCGCAAGCGGCGAAATGGCCTTCGGCGCGCTGCGAGCCGCACGGGATCTGAATGTATCGACGCCGGAAGAGCTGGCTGTCGTTGGTTTTACAGACCCTGCTATCGCCCAACTTTCCGAGCCCAAGTTAACCACCATCGATCAATCTACCCGGCGGCTCAGCATCGTGGCCGTGCGCATGCTTTTCGACATAATTGAGGAAAGCGATTCGGAGAATGCGGCGCCCCAGGAGATCGTTTTGCAGCCCAAGCTGTTCATACGCAACTCCTGTGGAAACAGTAAGCCAGTCAACGTATTGTTTGAATAAATGGGAGGTCAGTCGCATGGCAAACCTGGGCGCCGTCTTTATGGGATTAAAGCGCGATAATCCGCTCATCATAGCTGACGGGCCCTAATATGGGAGCGGCGTGGGAATCCATGCCGCCGTTTCTATTTGGCTGGCGCCGTGATATAAGAAGAGATATGCTCGCTAATATGCTTGGCGCTCATATCCTGAGTTGCGTTTGCAATGCTTTTCCGCGTGCTTCTTATCGGGCTATCTTTTCCAGCCGCCCGCTATGATTGAGCGGTTTTACAAAGCTATCGCCAACCCCGACCAAAAGCCTTTCTGGACTGAAAAGATAAAGAATATAAAGAGGAGAAAACGGTAGAGAAGCCATTGAAGAACGGGCTGGATATCTCCACGGTTCAGCATCACCGCCGGGCCCTCTCCGCCGCATTAAAATGGGGTACGCAAAAGAGTACCTTGCCGCCCCCGTGATAGATCGTGTTAAAGCCCCTACGGATACCAGCGAGAAATCAGAGCGCGCCCTGTCGGATGACAAGAGGACTACCTTCCTTAACGCCCTCGATAGGGCCTATTTTTCTGTTCTCAAGAAATTGGCACGAAATTGGCACGCGCCCCTTAAAGTCGAAGGGCACGGGCGGATTAATGCAAAGCGAGAGCAATAAAAAAGCCCCTAATTTAGGGGCTACAGCTTGTCGAGAAACCAGGTTTACAGAACGGCGAAAACCCAGTTTCTCATAAAATGAAGCCTGAAAATAGAGGAAATAAAAGAGGAAAAGGAGGCTTTCCACTTCCAATTGGCCAGTTTTTTGAGGTTCATGGCGGCAAA
>JAYFPE010000047.1:0-30445 GCA_034928145.1 Candidatus Pelethousia sp.
CCACCACCCGCGGCTTGGTGGAAGCGGATTTCGAGATGATCGCCACCTTCATCGCCAGGATCGTGAAAGAGGGCGAGGCGGCTGTGCCCGCCGTGCAGGCCGGCGTCGCTGAAATTACCAAGAAGTATCCCATGTATGAATGAAATGAGCTGCGTCCCCGGGAATGAAAGCCGATGGCAGCACAATATCCCAACATAAGAGAACAGGAGAGAAGAAAATGCCTATTAAAACGGATATCGAAATTGCCCAGGAAACCACGATGCACAAAATCAGCGAGATCGCTGCTGGTTTGGGCGTAGACGAAAAGTATGTAGAGCAATACGGCCCCTACAAGGCCAAGATCGACTATAACCTGCTCCCCGCTATGGCGGATAAGCCAAACGGTAAGCTGGTGCTGGTCACAGCCATTACCCCAACCCCCGCGGGCGAGGGTAAAACCACCACCACCGTGGGCTTGGCGGATGGCCTGAGGGCCATCGGCAAAAAGAGCGTGGTTGCCCTACGGGAGCCTTCTCTGGGCCCGGTATTCGGGGTCAAGGGCGGTGCGGCCGGCGGCGGATACGCCCAGGTAGTGCCCATGGAGGATATTAACCTTCACTTCACCGGGGATTTCCACGCCATCGGCGCTGCCAACAACCTTTTGGCAGCCATGCTGGATAACCATATCCATCAGGGCAACGAGCTGGGCATTGACGTGCGCCGCATCACCTGGAAACGGGCGGTAGATATGAACGACCGCCAGCTGCGCTTCATTACCGACGGCCTGGGTGGCCGGGTAAACGGCGTGCCCAGGGAGGATGGCTTCGACATCACCGTGGCCTCGGAGGTAATGGCGGTGCTCTGCCTTTGCAGCAATATCGATGACCTGAAAGAACGTCTCTCCAATATCATCGTGGGCTACACCCGGGATGAAAAGCCCGTAACCTGCGGCGAATTGAAGGCTGCCGGGGCTATGGCTGCTTTGCTTAAAGACGCCTTGAAGCCCAACCTGGTGCAGACCCTTGAACATACCCCCGCCTTCATCCACGGCGGGCCCTTCGCCAATATTGCCCACGGCTGCAACAGCCTCATGGCTACCCGCATGGCCCTAAAACTGGGAGATTACGCCGTTACGGAAGCCGGCTTCGGCGCGGATCTGGGCGCGGAGAAATTCATCGACATCAAGTGCCGCATGGCTGGCCTCATCCCGGATGCGGTGGTGATCGTCGCCACGGTGCGCGCGCTCAAGCACCACGGCGGCGTGCCCAAGGCGGAGCTGAACAATGAGAACCTGGAGGCCCTTGCCAAAGGCTTGCCCAACCTCTTGCAGCATGTGGAAAACGTGACCAAGGTCTTCGGCCTGCCCGCGGTGGTAGCCATCAACGCCTTCCCCACGGATACCCCCGCGGAGCTGAAGCTGGTTGAGGATAAGTGCCGAGAGCTGGGCGTGAACGTGGCCCTTTCCGAAGTATGGGCCAAGGGCGGCGAGGGCGGCAAGGCGCTGGCCGAAGAGGTCGTCCGCCTCTGCGAGCAGCCTAAGGACTTCCGTTTCACCTATGAAGTGGATGCTTCTATCGAGGAGAAGCTCGAAACCATCTGCAAAAAGGTTTACCATGCCGATGGCGTGGAGCTGACCGCCAACGCAAAAAAACAGGCGGCGCAGCTAACCGGGCTGGGCTTTGGCAGCCTGCCCATCTGCATGGCGAAAACGCAATACAGCTTTTCGGACGATGCGGCCCTGCTGGGCGCGCCCAAAGGATTCAAGGTAACGGTGAGCAACCTGAAGGTGAGCGCAGGCGCGGGCTTCATCGTGGCCCGTCCGGGGGATATCATGACCATGCCCGGCTTGCCCAAGGTACCCAGCGCGGAGAAGATCAGTGTGGATTCCGCAGGCAAGATCAGCGGCTTGTTTTAATACGAATCCGCAGGCAATCAAAATAGCGTAAGCGAGGAAAAGAAAAATGGAGTTTACCAAACTTAGCTGTGAAGAATTTGTAGCGGCATTGGCATCCAAAGAGCCGGTGCCTGGCGGGGGCGGCGCGGCCGCCCTCGTAGGCGCCATTGGTATGGCCCTGGGCAACATGGTGGGCAGCCTGACCGTGGGCAAAAAGAAATACGCGGATGTACAGGAGGATATCCTGGCGCTCAAAGCTAAGGCCGATAGCCTTCAGCAGGATTTGTTCCGCTTGGCCGCGCAGGATGCGGAGGTCTTTGAGCCTCTATCCCGCGCGTACGGCCTGCCCAAGGATACGCCTGAGCAACAGGCGCATAAGGCCGAGGTGATGGAAAGGGCCCTTCGGGAATGCAGCGCCGTTCCCTTGGCCATCATGGGAAAATGTTGCGAGGCCATACGCTTGCACGAAGAATTTGCCGCCAAGGGAACCGCGATCGCCATCAGCGATGTGGGCTGTGGCGTTGCCTGCTGTAAAGCGGCTTTGCAGGCCGCCAGCCTCAATGTGTTCATTAACACCAAGTCTATGGCGGATCGGGCATTTGCAGAGGATGTGAACGCCAAAGCCAACGCGATGCTGGCGGAATATTGCGCTCTTGCGGATACGGTCTACCAGAGCGTGGCCGCCCGGTTTTCTTGAAGGGGGAATGTATTGAAATGGCACAAATACTCAAGGGCGCCCCGGTCGTGGAGGCGATGAACGAGGCGATCAGCCGTGAAGCGGCGGCGCTTAAGGCGCAGGGCGTAGAGTCTACGCTGGCTATCCTGCGGGTTGGCGAACGGGAGGATGATATCGCTTACGAGCGCGGCGCAACCAAGCGCTGCGAGAAGGTTGGCGTAGCGGTTCGCCGGGTTTTGCTGCCCGCGGATGTATCCCAGGATGATCTGATCGCGGCGATCGAGGCGCTGAACCGGGACGGGAAGGTGCATGGCGTTTTGCTCTTCCGGCCCTTGCCCAAGCATATCAACGATGATGCCGTGCGCAACGCGCTTGCGCCGCAAAAGGATATCGACGGCATTACCGATCTGTCCCTGGCCGGCGTGTTCGCCAATACGGGTACAGGTTTTGCTCCCTGCACGGCCCAGGCTTGCATGGAAATTCTGGAGCATTATGGGATCGGCCTTACTGGCAAAAAGGCGGTGGTGGTAGGCCGGAGCCTGGTGGTGGGCAAGCCCGCCGCCATGATGATGCTGGCCAGGAATGCAACCGTTACGGTTTGCCACACCCGCACGGTGGATATGCCGGCTGTTTGCCGGGAGGCGGAGATCCTTATCGTGAGCGCGGGCCGCGCGGGGATTATCGATAAAAACTATTTTTCGCCCGGCCAGATCGTCATCGACGTGGGCATCAACGTGAAGGAAGACGGCTCCCTGTGCGGTGATGTGAACTTTGCGGATGCGGAGGCCATCGTAGAGGCCGTTACCCCGGTACCCGGCGGCGTGGGCACGGTCACCACCTCGGTGCTGGTTAAGCATGTGGTGGAAGCCGCGAAAAAGCAGATGGAGGCAGGGGCATGAATATGCTCACGCCTGCGGAGCTTACGGAAAGCTATACGATGATCGGCCGGGTAAAGGCCGAAAAACCCTTCGGCAGGCTCTTTGTTCTTGCGGTGATGGCGGGCCTGTTCATCGCCCTTGGCGCGGCTGTGTGCAACACCGCCGCGCACAGCATTGCCGATGTTTCCACGGGCAAGATCATCAGCGGCCTGCTGTTTCCCTTTGGCCTCGCTATGGTGATGCTTATGGGTGCGGAGCTTTTTACCGGCAATGTCATGATCGGCATTTCCGTGCTCAACGGCGATACCACCCTGTGGAAGATGCTGCGCAACTGGGGCGTTGTGTATTTGGGCAACTTTGCAGGCGCTGCGCTGCTGGCGCTTGCCTGCGCCCGTTTCGGGCAGCTGGGCTATTCACAAGGGTATCTTGCGGCTTACACCATTAAGCTCGCCGCAGCCAAATGCAGCCTCCCCTTTGCCAATGCCCTAGTGATGGGCATCCTGTGCAATATTCTGGTGTGCACCGGCGTGCTGTGCAGCATTTCCGCCAAAGATACCGCGGGCCGCATCCTGGGGGCCTATGTCCCCGTATCCTTCTTTGTGATCTGCGGGTTTGAGCACAGCGTGGCCAATATGTATTACATTCCCGCCGGGCTTTTTGCGATGCAGGTGCCGGAATATGCTGAACTTGCCGCAAAGGTCGGGCTGGATGTGTCGGCCCTAAACTGGGGTAATTTCCTGGTGGGTAATCTTCTGCCCGTTACGATCGGCAACATATTGGGCGGCTTGGCCGTGGGGATTGCCATGTGGGCCTGCCATGTGAAAAAAACACCGGCAGCAAATGTATGCTTGCCCGGCGAACACAACATCTCTCCGCAACCCGAAGTCAAAAAAACTATGCAGCGTAAGGGATGGTAATGCGGGAGAGTATCAGGCCAGAGCCCACCCTACCCATAGGGCCGGCGCTATAGTCGCCCGGGTCCGGATCGCATGCGCCGGCTCTTGGCGCGCCTGGGTAACCTGTAGAAAAACCTACGGTATATCCATGTTGCCGGAACCTATGGCAAGGGCAGCACCTGCGTCCTATTCACCTCCATTCCGGCTCCGCTACGCGTTTTGGCCCGCCCTCCCGTCAAAGGCACGGCAGTCAGTTTAGGCCTGCGCACAAACGCCAAATAAAAGCGCCCATCCTTGCGGATGGGCGCTTCTGTTTTCCGCAATGACTTTTTCCTGTTGGGCGGTTTCCCCCAACTTGGGCTTATGCCAAATCACCGGCAGCTTGCGAAAGGAAAGCGAACTCGGCTTCTCCGAGAATTTTGGCAGCTTGAATGAGCAGGGCTACCCTATCCTTGTGGCCATGGCTCGCTTTCAGCTTCGCAACGCCGGTGATATAAGCGTTTACGTTATCTCCCCCCACGCTGATCATAGGCGGCGCAGAGATTTGTTCCGGCAAAATGTCAGTAACTTCATCCACTTCATCAACGATCAGGCCGAAGTCGCTTCCCCGCACATGTGTAATGATGATACAGGTGCGCTCATCCGGCGGCACAGCCTGCTTTCCAAAGCGCAGGCGCACATCGATCACGGGGATGATCTGCCCCCGTAGGTTAATGATGCCCTTTACATAATACGGTTGCTCCGGCAGGCCTATGATTTCCTGTATCTTGGTTATCTGAACAATCTCGGTAATGGGGAGACCAAATAACTGGCCATCCGTATGGAAGGTAAGATACCGCGCGCCGGATTCCTGCGCCTGGTTGCCCGCATGCAGGTTATCGATAAGCTCCATATCCATTCTCCTCCATCATCAATTGCCGGCAAGCAACTTAAATTTGCCAACTTCGTGCCGCAGCGTGGCCGCTTGCGCGGACATTTCCTCGGATGTAGCCGAGTTCTCTTCCGCAGTGGCGGCATTGGTTTGCACAACCGCGGAAATCTGGGTTATCCCCTGCTTGATCTGCTCGATCGCGGCTGTCTGTTCGGCGATGGATTGCTCGATTTTTCCGAAGCTGTCAATTACCTCGGCCGCGCTTGCACCCACTTCCTTTAGTATCTGCGCTGTTTGATTGGTGATCTCCGTACCCCTTGCCACGGTATCAACGGAGGTCTGAATCAGATCACCCGTCTGCTTGGCGGCCTCCGCAGATTTTGCGGCAAGGTTGCGGACTTCATCAGCCACCACGGCAAATCCCTTTCCGGCATCGCCTGCCCGGGCCGCTTCAATCGCGGCGTTGAGCGCCAGAATATTGGTTTGGAACGCGATGTCCTCAATGACCTTGGTGATATTGGCAATCTGGTTGGAGGAAGAACCGATGTCCGTCATAGCCTGCGTGAGTTGTTCCATATGCTCGTTTCCGGCGTTTACACCCACGCCGGCTTGCTGCACGGATTCTGACGCAATCACGACCGTGGACGAATTCTGTTCAGCCTGCTCTGCGATGCGCTCAATGGAGGCGGAAAGCTGCTGTACGGAAGCAGCTTGCTCGGTCGAACCCGCCGCAAGGGCCTGGGCCCCGCTGGATACCTGGTTGGAACCTGTCGCCACCTGCTCGGAAGCCATGTTGATGTGCCTGAGCGTATCGCTCAGATTGTCCCGCATCTTGCGTATGGAATCCAGCAGGGGGGCATAATCGCCGACATAGCTTTCCTGCGCCTGGCTGTCCAGGGCAAAGTTGCCGTCCGCAAATGCCTCCAGCCCGCGTGTAAGGTCGGCGATGATCGTTTTTAAGGTATCCGCCATATGCCCAAAGCTATTCGCCAGCATACCCGTTTCATCCTTGGAGTCGGCCTTAATGTTGACATCGAAGTTTCCTTGCGAAAGCTTGTCGGCGGCTTCAACCATCTGATGGAGCGGCTTGCTGATCATGCTGGCAATAAGCAGCCCAACCAGCACTGCCAAGAGCACGCCGATCAAAACGCCGGCAATCATAATAACCACCGATGATGTTCCCAGCTTCTCGTTGGTCTCAATCTGCTGCGCGGTATACTCCTCGTTGTACTCGACCAGGTCGGAAATGGCACCTTCGGTTTCCTGGGCCAAACCATGTAGCTCACCCCCGTCACTCAATATTTGAAAAGCTTCTAGGTGGCGATTGGAATCTAAAGCGATGCCGCCGGCAAAATCCTGGCTTCCCCCGTAAAATAAATCTATAGCGGTCTCCAGTGCGGAGATCAGATTCAGCTCCTGCTCAACCTCTTCCGCTTTGTACTTCGTCAGCGCAGCCCTGTACACGGCCAGGTTTTCATCTATGATGGCTTTATGGCCATGCAGGGCTTCCACACAGGCTTCCTTATCAGCCTTATCCTTCGCCAGCGTCATTTCAAAAAGATCTGTGCGCATTTCTTGAAACGAGGAGCTAACCCCTTCCATGCAGTCCAATGCTGTAACAGAATCTGCATACGCGACACTGTAAGACCCGCCGACACGGTTGAGGCTTACGATGCCTACGACGCCGATCAGGCCTGCAATGATCGCCACAAGCAGAAAGCCCACCGTAATTTTGACACCGATTTTTAAATTGCGAAACCACTTCATACTAACTTTCATTCTCCTAATTATATTTTTTGGAAAAGTATCGAGATATAGCGTGCCATAGAATGAAGGATGATTTGCTTCATCCCCCATTCAACCGCTATCCGGTATCGTTTGCCTGCATCAGCCGAAGAAGATCCTGCCCCGGCATTGCCTTGTGATAGATATACCCTTGTATAAAGTCAATGCCCAGCTCCCTACACCTTGATAACTGTGCCTGTTCCTCAACGCCTTCCGCACACATGGCAACGCCAAGCACATTCTTTAATTCGGTAATTAATCGGATAAACGAATCGGCATATTCATCAACAAGCATATCGTTGATAAAAGAACGGTCAATTTTAATCCGGTCAAACGGCATTGTTCGCAACATATTCAGTGAAGAATAGCCGGTTCCAAAATCATCTAAAGCAATGTGGACTCCCGCATCCAGCAGCCTTTTGCAGGTGTGCTGTATCCGTTCAATACTTGTAGCAGCCATACTCTCGGTAATTTCAAGGATAATATTGGGGCAAGGAACACCCGTTTTGTGTAAAATATCAAAAACAGTTTGTGCAAAGCAGGGATTTTCAAGCTGGCGTATGGAGATATTGATATTTACGCAGAAATCCGCATACCCCGCGTCTATCATTGTCTTACAAAAGCAAACGGCCGTATTCAAGACATAGCACCCAATCGGCAGGATCAATCCGTTTTGTTCCACAAGAGGGATGAAAGACAAGGGCGGGATCGCTTGCCCCTCCTTGGTTGTAAAGCGTAGCAACGCCTCCGCGCCTAGAATGCGTTCGGTTACGGAACATACAATTGGCTGGTAATGGAGGTGGAACCCCAGAAAGTTCTCATCCACCGCTTTCCAAAGTAAACCTTCCAACGCACGGCGCTTGATGACGAGATTCGCAACATGTTCTATCGCTTCGTTATAAATTGCGAAATGATTCTTGCCGCCCTTGCGGGCCTGATATAAGGCATCGTTCAACCTTTGGTAAATTTCCTCCACATCTGCGCCGTTGGAAGAATAGGAAACCGCTGCAATGCTCACGGTGCAAAAGACCACCCGATTCCCAATTTTCCAAGGGGACCCGCAGCGTCTGAGGACGGCCTTCATATCTTCGGTTAAGCGCTCAGAGGATACGCCCGCACAAACCAACGCCGCAAATGTGTCGCCGTTCATTCGGAAAAGCTGATAGTCCGGAGTTAACGCAGATCGTAAGTACCGTGCTAGGCTTACAATTAGGGTATCTCCCACGTTATATCCAAAGCATTGGTTGATGGCTTTGAAGTCATCAATATCAAGCAGAAGGGCGTATCCCGCTTCACCCTGCAATCTGCACATAGTTGCTTCAAAGGAATATCGGTTGGGCAGGCCGGTCAGATCATCCAGCCCCGATCTCAAATCATTTTGCAGTTCTCCCATTCCCCTCACACTCCTTTATACCATGAACTACATAATTTTGGTTCTGTTGTACCCTTGCATTTTTATTCGACATAGAAGAACATGTATTGACATATATTTTAACCTATTTCGTAGGGATTGGCAACAATCTCCATATGGCTGATACAAAGGACAGCCATCAATAAGATTTTATGCTCAGCAAACAGGCCGGTGAAGCGTAGATGTTAACCGGCTTGTTTGCTGAGCCTTCATAATACTGTTCCGTATTATCCTGGGTATAAAAAGCGGCGGTGCTCCCTGCAAAGTTACAACAGAACCAAAATTATGTGACTACGAGCCGCATATGTTCGATTTGCCGCGCATGCGCGGCTCCGCTTTCCATGGTATAAATTCGGGTGGTATTCACATTGGAGTGGCCCAGAATATCCGCCAGCCGGTTCAAATCCTTTTCTAGCATATAATAGGTTCTGGCAAACAGGTGGCGCAGGTTGTGCGGAAATACTTTACCCGGCGCCACGCCTGCGCTTTCACAAAGAGATTTCATATCCCGCCAGATGTTGGAGCGGTCCAGGGGCCGGCCTGTTTTTGTAATAAAAACAGGCCCGGAGGTTCGTTTCTGCTTTTTAGCATATTGAACCAGCGCTTGCCGAAGTTTTCCCGGCAGAAAGATGGTGCGCGTCTTTCCCTTGCAGGTTACTGCCGTGCGCCCGGCATACACCGCTTCTATGGTAATAAATTGCAGCTCGGATACCCGGATGCCGGTTGCGCAAATGGTTTGGATAACCAAAGAGAGGCGCTCGTTGCCGGCGCCCCCAGCGGCCCGAACCAGGCGGAAGTATTCCTCGCGCGTCAGTTCCTTCTCCTCCCGGCAGAACAGATTTCTCTGTATTTTTAGCGGCTTGACTTTTAAGTCCGTCCAACCTGTGAAATCCAAAAAAGCATTAACAGCCGCCAGCATAGTGTTGACGCTGGTAGCGGCATATTGCCTTGAGAGACCTTCCTTCCATTCAATCAGGATGGCTTTGTTGACTGGACTGCCGTTCAGGAATCCGCAAAGCGCAGCAGTGTCGCGCGCATATTTTTCGATGGTGGCTGCGCTTTTTTCCTGCTCCCGCAGGTAAATAGAAAAGCGCTGAATCAGCTCCGGCGTAATCTCCCGGCTTTTTTTTGTTTGGGGCATGACAATTCCTCCTTCTTTTGCGCAATAGAGGCATTGTACCATTTTTTATATCTACGGAGGCAATTAATCAAAAATTAAGAAGCGCCCGTCACATTGACAGGCACTCTGCAGAAACATCAAATAAAAACACCCATCCTTGCGGATGAGCGCTTTATTTGTAAGCACCGTGGGAAAAAGATTTTTCCGAGTAATAGCCGTTCATAACCAACGGCTAAACAGAATTTATGAACTTCGTGTTATGCTCATTGCAAAGTTATTTAAGACTGTTCACTATGAAAAATAAGCTCTTTTCCGTTCTCTTTTGCATACAAAATTTCATTGGCAACTGATGGACCAATATAGCCATCAATATCAACAATGTAAACAGCATCACCAATGTCTATTTTTCTGTAATGTGCTGCCACGAGACGCTCTTGTGCCTCGTCAGTTATAGGCTCGTTCTGCTCATTATAGATGCATTGAAGCACATTAAACCCCTTATCAACCTCCAGTCTCCATGCAATTTGTTTCATTTTCTCTGCGAATTTCATGCTGCCACAAATCGTTATAGTTTTCATTTGTTTATCCTATCAAATGTAAATAACCTTACCACTTCTTACTTATCTGTTTGCCCGAATAAAGCTCAAACTAATAATATCATGTTTAGCTGCATAAAAAAAGACATACCATCTCCTTGGCGGAAAGATATGTCTTTTTGGAGCTGGTGATCAGATTCGAACTGACATCCCTCAGTTCGGCATGGTCGTTTTGCGTCGCCGCAGAAGCGGCTTCCTTACACTCCCTGCCTCACTGGGCCTCCGCCTCGCTTTATCCGCCACCGGCGGCGCTCGGCTTTGGCCCCCCGTCAAATGACTCGGTAGTCAGTTTAGGCCTGCGCATAAACGTCGAATAAAAGCGCCCATCCTTGCGGATGGGCACTTTTATTTGGAGCTGGTGATCAGATTCGAACTGACTACCTCGTCATTACCAATGACGTGCTCTACCTACTGAGCTACACCAGCGCACGTATGCGCGAGACCGTTGACTATTATAGCGAATATAGCCGTGGATTGCAAGGTCTTTTTGCTTTTTGGCGGAAATGTTTTTATCCTTCATCCTGGCAGGCGCTATGCCAGCGGATGGAGTCTTTGGCTACGCTGTAGGTATTTGGCGCAGAAGGGATCGCCGCAAAGCCGAAGGACGTATAGAGGGGGATATCCTGTTGAAGGGGGCTGGCCAGGATGGGGTCGCCGGCGAGGGCTTGGGCCTTATCGAGCAGGATGCGCAGCACGAGATCCGCAAAGGGAGCCTGCCTGTGCGCCGGGGCGGTAACAATAGCGCCAATGGCCGTGGCTTCGCCCAGGGGGAAGATGCGGCCTGCCGCGATAGGGCCCTGGCTATCCCATACGTACACGTGAGCGGCGATCTCGTCATAGCGGTCAAAGGCCGAGGATGGAGGCATACCCATCTCATCTACCAGCACCGCTTGACGCAGCGCCAAGGCGTCTTTGGCTAGGATGCCGAAATCCCATCTGCTCTGGAACATACCCTTCTCCCCGTTCGTAGTTTAGAATATAGTAAACCATTTGGGGAATAATGTAAATGGTGTGAACGATTGCGGTGTGCATCTTGCGATATAGCCACCGATCGGGTACAATATTACCAGAAATTGAAAGGGGATACAGGCATGGAAGAAATGGAACGTGACACCGTGGTTTTCACCGATGACGACGGCAATGAGATCGAGTTGGATGTGATCGATTATTTCGAGCACGAGGGCCAGGAATATGCTGTGCTCACCGACCTGAGCGTTGAAACGGAGGATGAAGACTGCGAGCAGGACGTTTATATTTTCAAGCTCGTGGTCAACGAAGAGGAGGAGACCGAAGAATTCCTCCCCGCGGATGACGAATTGATGGACACCCTTTCCGCCATCGTCGAAGAGCGGCTCTCCGAGGCCTGCGATTGCGGCGAAGAGGGGTGCGGAGGTTGCAGCGGCTGCGGGGAGTAGCCGAAAAACGATAGGGGGTATTTTAACCGCATGCGAAGCAGCAAAGAATTCCGGGCCTTGGCCCGGCAACGCCTCACGGGGAAATGGGGCATATCCATATTGGTCTCTTTCGTGGCCGCTCTACTGGGCGGTACCGGCGGAGGTTCGGGCGTTTCCTCCCGCTATACCTTTGAAGCATCCGATCTGCCGGACGCTGTCGGCGCCGGGCTGCAGAACCTTTGGGAGAACCCGCTGATCCGCGCGGCGCTGCTGGGCACCTTGGCCGTGGGCGGCATCATCAGCCTGGCCATGTTCATCATTGGCGGCGCGGTGGAGCTAGGGCAGGCCCGTTATTACATCGGCCTGGTGGGCGGAGAAACGCCGGAGTTCGGCATCCTCTTCTCCCGTTTTTCCATCTTCCTCAAGGCGCTGGGCCTTAGGCTCTATATGTCCCTGTTCATCTTCCTTTGGAGTTTGCTTTTGATCGTTCCGGGTATCATTGCGGCCTATCGCTATGCCATGGCCCCTTATCTCATGGCCCAATACCCGGAAAAGGGCATCGTGGAATGCGTGAACGATAGCAAGGCCCTGATGGCGGATAACAAAGGCCGGCTTTTCCTGCTGGACCTGAGCTTTATGGGCTGGGCGCTGCTGTGTGTGCTTACTTTCGGGCTGGGTACGCTTTGGCTCAACCCCTATACCAACGCCGCCCGGGCCGGCTTCTATCTGGAGCGTACCGGCCAGCTGCCCAGCCCTTATCAGGGCGGCGGCGGCTGGGATCCACAGCCCCAGGCATAGGGCGATCCCAATAGACAAACCGAAAGGCTGCCAATGTCGCAGCCTTTTGATCCTTTGTAAGAAAAAGGAGGGAGGCAGTTGGATATCACCCTGCAAATGCGCGGCTTGGAGCTGTTTATAAAGCTCATCAAGCATGATATGAGCGGTGTACCGCAATATGGCTACCGCCGCCAAAAATTCGATCTGCCAGAGGGAAGTTCCCTTTGCGCCCTGCCCCGCTGCACCCCGGAGGAAGCCGGCATCGCCAGCGCCGTGGTGGAAAGGCTTTTTACCAGCATCGACGAACAATCGGATAAGCTGGGGCCGCACGGGGTGATGCTCCTGCGCCATGGCAAGGTGCTGGCGGAGGGTTGGTGGGCCCCCTACAGGCCGCAGATCCCCCACATGCTCTACTCTATGAGCAAGAGCGTGGTAGGCACGGCCATAGGCATGGCCGTGGATGAAGGGCTACTCTCCGTAGATGAGCTTTTGAGCGATATTTTCAGCGATATCCCCGAGGCGCAGGGCAAGAGCATGCGCAATATGCGGGTATGGCATTTGCTTACCATGTCCACGGGCAGCCGCTTCAACGAATTCGGCTCCATGCTGGATGCGGATTGGGTACGCATGTTTCTGGAATCCACGCCCAAGTTTGAGCCGGGCACGGCTTTTGAGTATGATTCCATGAATACCTATATGCTGGTGGCTGTGCTCAAACGCAAAACGGGCATGGGCCTGCTCGATTTTCTGGGCCCGCGGCTGTTCGCGCCTTTGGGCATCACCCGCTACACCTGGGAAACTTGCCCGCAGAACCTCGAAAAGGGAGGCTGGGGCCTGAGCCTATGCCTGGAGGACGCGGCTAAGCTGGGCCAGCTATACCTGCAAAACGGCCTTTGGGAGGGCCGCCGCCTGCTGAGCGAAGAATGGGTGCGCGAGGCCACCCGGCTGCAGATTGCCACGCCCAACGGCGAGAGCAAACTCGGCTATGGCTACCAGATATGGATCAACCCCATGGGTTACCAGTTTAATGGGGCCTTTGGCCAGTATGTGGTGGTGATGCCCAAATACGATGCCGTGGCAGCCATCTACAGCGGCAGCACCCAGCTCTTTGCCGAGGGCGACCTGCTGCAAATGCTGGATAAATGCTTCTGGGGCGCGGACGATACTCCCCTGCCGGACCACCCCCAGGGCCAGGTGGATCTTAGCGCCAGGCTCGGCAGCCTGCTCGTGGCGCCGCCCCTGATTTGGGAGGGCCTTGGCACGGACGCCGCCGCCTTTGAAGAGATTGCCGGGCGGCTGGATGGCCGGGAATACCGCCTGAGCGCCAACACGGGTTCCCTTTTCCCCCAGCCGCTGCAAAACGTGCACGGCAGCTATTCTTTAGGAGCCGATCTTTTGCGCTTTGTGCGCACGCCCGGCGGGCTGGCGCTCACGGTCTACGAAAATGCCGAGCGCAATACCATTTACATCAATAAAAACGGCAGCTTCCACGATACATGGGTCGCCCTGCGGGAGGAAGTCCATCTCGTCAGCACCCGTGCGCTTTGGCAGTCAACCCCGGCGGAGATGCGGCTTATTTTGCTCACCAGCTTTTTGGAAACGCCGGATACCTGCCTGCTGTATATTTCCATCGCCGCGGACGGCAACATCGCCCTCACCTTCCACGAAAGCCCGAGCGTAGAGGGCGCCATGCGCATGCTGCTGGATTTGCTGGGCCTCACCGACAAGACTTCCGTCAAGCGGCTGGTGCCGCTGATGAAGCACGTGCCGGGCTTTACCGAAAACACCATCAACGACCTGGTGCGCCGCAACGCCGTGCCCGAAGCGCGGGGCGTGCAAGTGCGGGCGCACGACGAGGACCTGGCCCTGCCGCCGGGCGCGCAATTGCTGCTGCTGGCGGAAGGAAAATAGCACAATACGATGGGGGAGCATCCCCCGCGACGCAAAAGGAGGAACCTATCTTATGGAACCGGTATTGGTCATCATGGCGGCCGGCATGGGCAGCCGCTATGGCGGGCTCAAGCAGATCGACCCTGTAGATGAGGCGGGCAACCTCATCATCGACTTTTCCATTTTCGACGCGCACCGCGCGGGGTTCAAAGAGGTGATCTTCATCATCAAAAAGGAGATCGAGGCCGATTTTCGCGCCGTGATCGGGGATCGTATATCCTCCCGCATGAAGGTGCAATACGCCTTTCAGCGTTTGGATGCCCTGCCCGCCGGCTTTACACTGCCCGAAGGCAGGCAGAAGCCCTGGGGCACCACCCACGCCGTGCTCTGCGCCAAGGATGAGATCGGCAACCGCCCCTTCTGCGCCATCAACGCGGATGATTATTATGGCCCCGCAGCCTACCGGGCCGTGTATGCTTACCTCACCGGCTCGCGGCCCCAGGGTGAGCATGCCCTCGTCGCCTGGAATCTGGCCAATACCCTCACCGAGCACGGCTCCGTGGCCCGGGGCGTATGCCAGGTGAAAAACGGCTACCTTACGCACATTGAGGAGCGCAAGACCATCATTCAAGAGGGGGATGGCGGCGCGTTCACCG
This sequence comes from Candidatus Pelethousia sp., assembly GCA_034928145.1. GTDB lineage: Bacteria > Bacillota > Clostridia > Christensenellales > CAG-138 > Pelethousia. The sequence goes on from JAYFPE010000047.1 coordinate 14,824, forward strand.
AGGATGGCGGAAAGAGCTATACCTCCCTCCCCGGCGAAACCCCGGTTTCCATGAATTTCTGGGGATTTGGGCCGGAGATGCTGCCCCTGCTGGAGACGGTTTTCCAAACGAACCTCAATTCCAGCGCCGCGGCGGCCGACCCCCTCAAATATGAAGACCTGCTGCCCAACGCCGTGCAATCCGCCATCGCCCTGGGCGGGGCCACGGTCCGCGTGCTTACCACGCCGGACCGCTGGTTTGGAGTGACCTACCGCGAGGACAAGCCCCTGGTGGAGGCCTCTATCGCCGCCTGCAAGGCGCAGGGGCTATATAGCGAGCGATTGTGGTAAGCGAGGTTTTATCAAAGCAACAGGCCCGCAGGCGTTAGCCTGCGGGCCTGTTTAGCATTTATTTTTTCTCCACCGGCATCCAGACCTCACACCGATAATCTTCGGCCTGCTGGTTCCCCTCGAAATATACTTCGATATCCGGCGCGTTTGCATACTCATAACCGGAATTCGGAAGCCATTCGCCGATAATGCGCCTTTGCAGGGCCTGGATGGCTGTGGGCATGGGGCCGACGCAGGTGAAAATGGCCCATGTGCAGGCGGGAACCGTATATTCCTCCAACCCCGCCGGCACAGCCATGTCGCTAGGCGCGGCAATGTAATAATCGAAATCCTTGCCGCTCATGCAGGTGCTTACGCCCAGTATACCTTTAGGTTCCTGATTCAGCAGGCCCAGAATCTGTGCAAAAGCGCCGCTTTGCACAGTCTTTGCCCAAAATGCCGGAACCTGCGCAAAGTTCTCTTCCACGCTCAGCGCATAGTGCTCTTTGACGCCGATGATTCTGAACGCGTCCCTCTTTTCGATACGATAGTTCATTTCAGCCTCTCCTTTAATGGTGATTTTGAAGCTGATGGGCAGGTAGGCTTTGAGGACTGCGCCGCTCTTTCGCGCTTCGGAAGGGGCGATCCCATGTACGCTCTGAAAAGCGCGGTTAAAAGCAGTGGGCGAATCATAGCCGTATTTTAGGGCAATGTCGATGATTCGCGCGTTCCCTTCCTGCAAATCCGCAGCCGCCCTTGTCATCTTCCTCCTTCGTATGTATTCCGAAAGCGGCGCCTCGGCCAAATAGGAAAACATACGTTGGAAATGAAACGGGGAGCAGCAGGCGATCTGCGCCACGCGCGCCAAGTCTATGTCATCCCCGAGGTTTTCTTCCAGATACGCTATCGCCGCATTGAGTCTGCCTAGCCATTCCATACCATCATCTCCTCCTCCTATATTAAAGGGGCAAAGCCACAGCGTCCTCTCTTTTCCTGCACAGATAAGAGAGGACGCGTTTTCGTGTTTCCCGTTTTTTGCCGGCGGCACTTAAAGGAGCTTTTTTGTCTGTTTATACACGTCGCCGCTGCCCAAGGTGATGACCATATCGCCGGGATTGGCGTGGGCCAGCAGGTAGGCGCGGATGGATTCGAAGGTGCCCAGGTAAACCGCGTTGCCGCCGCAGGCGTTGATGGCCTTCACCATATCGCGGGCGTGCACGGAACCGTCGTCGATCTCTCTGCCGGGGAAAATATCCGGCACCAGCACCTCGTCGGCAAAGTTGAAGCAGCTCACATTATGCAGGAATAAGGTTTTGGCCCGGGTGTAGCTATTGCATTGGAACACGCACCAGAGCTTGCGCTTGGTCATGCGGCGCGCGCCCTCCAGGGTGACCTCGATTTCCGAGGGATGGTGGGCGTAATCGTGATAGACCCGAACGCCGCCCTTTTCACCGTAATATTCAAAGCGCCGCCGCGTGTTGCGGAATTTGGCCAGGGAAGCGGCAATATCCGCAAAGGGCGCGCCCAGGTGCAAAGCCACGGCCGCGGCGGCCATGGAATCGATGATCTGATACGTGCCCTGCACATGCAGGGTGATGCGGCCCAGGTTCTTGCCGCGGTAGGTGAGGTCATAGGAAGGGCAGCCGTCGCTGTCGTAGGTGACATCCTCCGGCACGTAATCAGCGCTGGCCATGCCGTAGCTGATCTTATTGCCCGGAAAATGATCATAAAGCTTGCGCACGCGGGGATCATCCGTGCAGGCGAAAAGATAGCCGTCCTCGGGCAGGCGCTCTACGAATTGCTTGAAAGCGGCTTCAATGTTTTCGATGGTTTTGTAATAATCGAGGTGGTCGTTGTCGATGTTGTTGACCACGGCGATGGTGGGCCGCAGGGTGAGGAAGCTGCCTACATATTCGCAGGCCTCGGTGATGAACAGGTCGTGCGAGCCGATGCGGGTGCCGCCCTGGAGGAATTCCGTATAGCCGCCAATATGCACGGTGGCATCCAGCGAGCCGTATTCGCTGATGAGGGCGAGCATGGAGGTGATGGTGGTTTTGCCATGGCAGCCGGCCACGCCTACAACTTCTTTATAGCCTTCGGAAAGCTGGCCCAGGGCCTGGCTGCGTTCCAGCTCGGGGATGCCCAGCTCTTTGGCGCGCACGCGCTCCGGGTTATCCGGCCTGATGGCTGCGGAATAGATCAGCAGATCCGCGCCCAAAACGTTTTCGGCGGCCTGGCCAATGGTCACGGGTATGCCCAGCTGGGCCAGCCGCTCGGTGAAGGGGGACGTCGTGCTGTCGCTGCCGCGCACGGTGTAGCCTCGGGCGGCCAGCACCTGGGCCAGACCGTTCATCGAGCAGCCGCCGATGCCGCTGAGGTGGATGATTTTATGGTCGGTGATATGGGGAATAGGGTCTGTCATGGGATCACCTCCGATATGGGTTTTATAAAAGGAAGGGGAGCGCCCGGGCGCGCCCCGTTGGGTACCCTCTGGATAGAAATATTATAACGCAAAAGCGCCTGTTCGGCAAACAGTATGGAAGGGAACGTCCACAAAGTTTGGAAGGGCTGCGCGTGCGGCTGATTCAGAGGGGAACAGGCCGGCCACGCAGGCCCCGCTACCACTCATAAAGGCGGCTAACGCCCCGGCTGCAAGCAACCGAGCCTTCAAATGGCCGATTTCAGGCAATAGGGCCGTGGCCGGGCCTTCGAGCGCGTTTTGCAGAAAGGGGGCAAGGCCCCCCGCCGGGCCGGAAAGGGCCGCCAGCGCGGCCTGCGTATCCGGGTGGGGAACAGGCAGTTGCAGTGAGCGAAACAGCGCCGGAGTGGATACGCCCTTGCGCCCCTTCAAAAGCACCAGGTGCAGCTGTGGCGCGGGCAGGGAGGTCAGCTTATCGCCGATGCCCTCCGCCAGGGCGCAGCCGCCCAGCAGGCAAAAGGGCACATCCGCGCCAATGGCGCGGGCCAAGGATAAAAGGACTTCATCTTCTATGCCGCCATAGAGCCTTTGCAGGCCGCGCAAAACGGCAGCCGCATCCGCACTGCCGCCGCCTAGGCCAGCCTGGCCGGGGATGCGCTTGTTAATGTGTATGCGGCAGGCCCGCCCGGTTTGCGCGAAAAATGCGCGGGCCGCCAGGTAGGCGGTATTCTTCTCAAGCCGTGGCGCGGGCATGCTGCCCTCCCAGGTCAGGGAGATTTCTCCGGCCGGGGCAAGGCCGATCTCGTCGTATAGATCGACGCTGGCCATGATGGAACGGAGCTCGTGGTAGCCATCGGCCCTGCGGCCCAGCACATCCAGCGTTAGGTTAAGCTTGGCCGGGGCAAAAAGGTGTAAAACATCAGTATGCATAGCATCATTGTATCATAATCGCGCCACTGGGCAAGAATCCTCTATAAAAAAGGTCTATGAAGTGAGGTAATTTATGCGATACAGAGCGGTTTTATGGCTGGCACTAGCCCTGCTGCTGGGCGGCGCGGTTGCCTTTGCGGCGAATGCGCAAACGGGACAAGCGGATATCCTGCGCCTGCACGTGATCGCCAACAGCGATTCGGTGGAGGATCAGGCCGCCAAGCTGCGCGTGCGGGACGCGATTTTAGAATACGAGGCGGATCGGCCCGATTCGCTAAGCGCGCAGGCCGCGCGGCAGGCCATTTTGGCGGATGGACCGGGCCTGTTGGCCGTGGTGGAGCAAAGCCTTCGGGAGAGCGGCATGGGTTACGGCGCGCGGCTGGCTTTGGGGCGCTATGATTTCCCGGCGCGGGACTATGGCGGCGCGTTGTACCCGGCTGGGGAATACGCGGCGCTGCGGGTTGTACTTGGGAAAGGCGCTGGGCAAAATTGGTGGTGCGTATTGTTTCCGCCGCTGTGCATATTGGAGCTGCCGGATGGGGAAATTGAGGATGAGGAAATGCAAAGCCTGATACTCAAACTTTGGAAGGAAGGGAAGAACAAGGATGATTCGGATGGATAAGCGGCGGGCGCTGGCCCTGCTCGTGATCCTGTTATGTCTGCTGGGCCTGTTGATCCCCATCACGGCCGAGGCGGCCTCGCTGAAGGTGGGCAGCCAGGGTGAGCAGGTGAAAACGCTGCAAACCAAGCTCAAACGCTGGGGCTATTACAGCGGCAGCATAGATGGCATATTCGGCAGCGGCACCAAGGCGGCCGTGGTCTATTTTCAAAAGGCCAATGGGCTGACTGCGGATGGGGTCGTAGGCCCGGCCACAGCCAAGGCCCTGGGCATGAGCACGGGTGGGAGTTCCGGCGGCGGCGGTTCCTCAGGCGGCGGCGGTGGCAGCAGTAACAACAACGACCTGTATCTATTGGCGCGGCTAGTCTATGGCGAGGCCCGGGGTGAACCCTATAAGGGCCAGGTGGCGGTGGCTGCCGTGGTACTCAACCGGATCAAGAGCAGTTCCTTCCCCAACAGCATGAGCGGTGTGATTTACCAAAGCGGCGCCTTTTCCGTGGTGGCGGATGGGCAGATCAACCTTTCCCCCAACGAAACGGCCATCAAAGCCGCGCGGGACGCCATGAACGGCTGGGACCCGACAGGCGGCTGCCTCTATTATTACAACCCCGCCAAGACGACCAACAAATGGATGCTTTCCAAGCCGATTCTTCTGAATATCGGCAAGCACGCGTTTTTCAAGTGAGGTAGGTTATGAGTGAAAGAGCCAGGAATATCATCGAGCGCTATGTAATCCCCGCCGTTTTGGCCGCCGCCCTGATCGCGGTGGCCTGGTGGGGCACGCAGCAAAAGGCCAGCGCTGCCAATTATAAGAACACTGCGGAATCCATGTACCGCCGGGCTTATGGCGAGCTGAGCGATAACCTTTACGACATGGAGAGCACCCTGGCCAAGCTTTTGGCCGTCAACTCCCACGGCCAGCGCATCCTGCTGCTGGATGAGGTGTGGCGCCTTTCGGGAAGCGCGGTGAGTTGCATGTCGCAGATCCCCCTCTCCCATGTGGATACGGAGGAGCTGAACCGTTTCGTGGTGCGGGTGGGGGATTACGCCCATTCGCTAACAAAGAAGGCCATCCGGGGCGAGGATGTTTCCGAAGAGGATGCGACCACCCTATCGGAGCTTAGAGATACCTGCCGGACGCTGGCGGAGCAGACCGCACAACGCCTGCAGAGCGGCAACATCCCCTTGGAGGCCATGACGGCGGATGGGTATTTCACAGCGGCTGAAGAACAGACCGGGGCCGCGGGACAGGAACAGGCCGGGGAACAGGCGGGAGCCGGGGGCGAGGAGCAGGACGGCCAGAAGAACGAGGGCATTGCGGAATTCCCCACCCTTATCTATGACGGGCCCTTCTCAGAGAGCGCTGAAAAGCTCCAGCCCAGGGGCCTAAGCGGCGAGGAAGTGAGCGAGGAACAAGCCAAACAGGTGGCGGAAGCCGTCGCCGGCACGGGCCTTAACCCTACGGGCCTCGTGGAGGGCAGCATCCCCGCCTATGGCTTTAGCTATACGGATGAAAACGGCGGCTGGGTGGAGGCCGAGGTCACCAAGCAGGGCGGCAAGCTGCTTTGGTATATGCGGCCGGCCAGCGGCAACGCCGAGGGCAGGCCCGAGCAGAGCGAAGCCGAGCGATACCGCGATACGGCCATCAAAAAGCTGGAGGAGCTTGGTTACGCGGGCATGAAGGCTACCTACGCCCAGTATTACGGCGGAGCGGCCCTCATCAATTGCGCGGCCACCCAGGGCAACATCATCCTCTACAGCGATTTGGTGAAGGTTTGGGTGGATCGGGAAACCTTGGAGGTCATCGGCCTGGATGCGCGCAACTACCTTTTCAGCCACGTGGAGCGCCAGCTTACCGAGCCTAGCCTGCCCCTGGAGGAGGCGGAGGCCAAGATTTCCCCCAAGCTGGAGATCGGCAGCCGCGAGCTGGCCCTGATCCCCATCACGCCGGAAACCGAGAAGCTCTGCTATGAATTCAAGTGTACGCTGGGAGATGACAGCTACATCCTATACATCAACGCCGAGGATGGCAGTGAGGAACAGGTGTTCCGCATCATCGACAGCGAGGACGGCACGCTGGTTATATAAAATCCCTTCGGCAAAAGCGGGGGCGGCGAAACTGAAACGCCGGCCCCGCGTTTATAATTTGCACCGCGAGAGCGGGCGGTACGCCGAAAAACTCCATCTTTTGACAAGTATGCGCCTTGACAAGAGGCCACAAAAGCCGTAATCTAAAAGGTACAAATATTTTTCGAATGGGGGCCTTTGCATGATCAACCCCCATCAAATGGTGCGTCAGGCCCTATGCGCATGGCTCGAACCAGCCGCCTCTCTAACGGAGGAGGATATCTGCACAGACGCCCGGGACTGCCAGGCCTCCGTGCCTTTGGCGTGGCGTGCGCAACTGCCGGCCGAAGAAGCGCTGGCACGGGCCTTCGACGGGCCGCCTGCGCGGCTTCTGGGTGCGCCGCTGGTCGAAAAGGCCTATCTATCCGGCGGCTATGCCTGCTTTTTGCTTACGGGGGAGGCATATGCGGCTATGCTTACGCATATAATAGCCAGCGCGCCCCAGCCCAACCTGCCGGATCCTGGGCGCGGCGAGGTAGATTACGCCATCGCGCGCATGTTGATGCTCTCCCGTAAGGGCGGCGTTGGCTGCCCTGCGGATGCGCGGGCGCGGCAGGCACTTTGGTTGGTCATGGGCATCATAGATGCGCGCGGCCCCCGCCGCGACGCCCGAAAAAAACGGGCCGCCAGGGCGCTCACCGGCCTGATGCGGGAGCGGCCGGTAAAAGAACGAATAGCGCTTGCCGCATCGATGGGGCAAGCCGCGGCCTGCGCGGCCCGGTTGCTCGCTTATGGGGCTACATACTGACTTTAGGAGGAAATCGATATGGATATTAGATGGCTTGGGCACTCCTGCTTTTTGCTCACCGGCTTGGATGAAACACGCATCCTGATGGATCCTTGCGACCCCGCTACCGGCTACGAGATCCAACCCGTAGAGGTGGATGCCGTGACCAGCAGCCACGACCACCACGACCATAACTACCTGCGCCTGGCGCTGGGCGAGCACGTGCGGCGCATCACGGAGCCGGGCACATTTTCCGTGAAGGGCGCCACGATCACCGGGTTCCCCACCTGGCATGATAACCGGGGCGGCGCGCTTCGCGGCGGCAACATCATGTATATGGTTGAAATGGATGGCCTGCGCCTGTTGCATGCGGGGGATCTGGGCCATATCCCGGATGAACAGACGCGATCGGCCTTGGGCCGGGTGGATATCCTGATGATCCCCATAGGCGGCACCTATACGCTCGATCACGTGGGCGCGCTGGAGCTATGCGACCTGCTGCATCCTGCCGTGGTGGTGCCTATGCATTATAAGACGAAGGATCTCAACATGCCCATCGGCGAGCTTTTGCCCTTCCTCGACCGGGCGAACAAGAACTGGCGCGTGCACCGTATGCGCCAGAGCGACGCCGTCATCACCCCGGAGAGCTTGGGCAGGGATCGTATCATCGTGCTCACCTACGAGGGTAAGCGCATCGATTAAAACCCAAAAAGATGCAAGCATAATAAAAGCGGCCGGGCAAATGCCCGGCCGCTTTAAAACGCTGTGCGCCGATCAATCGGGGATGAGGAACTCGGCAAGGATGGCATAATCCAACGGATCGCTCAGGCCCAATTCGAAGCCCTCAATCTTTTGATCCTGGAACATCTGGGTAAGGGCGATGTATTGGCAAAGGGCGGACTTGAGATTGAGGCGGTCGCCCTCGCTGGTGAGCAGTTCCACGCGGCCCTTGCACTCGCTCACCGCGGCGAAAAAGCGGGTGGGTTGGGCGATGTTCTTAATGCGCATAAACTGACCTCCTATACCTTGCTGAAATACGATCCCTTTTATTATGCGATACTTCGCTGGCTTTTGCAAGTAGGTTTCACAATTCTTTCAAATTGTTATGTTGCTGCCGTCATGCTATTGGTGTATTATTAGCACTCGAAGGGGATGAGTGCTAGTCCTGCGCGAATAGCGGGAGCGGGCCCGGCCTTCCCGGTTTTCTTGGGCGCCGGCGGTTTATTGTGTTGGCCGCAGCGCCAATATAATAGCGAGCGTATGCTTGTGAACAACCAAACATTACCTGCGAGGGGGGTAGTTTTATGAACATGAACAAATTCACCCAGCGCTCCCTGGAAGCCCTGCAAAGCGCCCAGGCGCTGGCTATCGAGCATAACCAGCAGCAGGTGGATCAGCAGCACCTGCTATCCGCCCTGCTGAACCAGGAAAATTCCCTCATCGCCCAGCTTTTGCGCCGCATGGGCGTGGATGCGGGCTTTGAAGCCGCGCTGCAAAAGGAATTGGCAAAGATCCCTTCCGTTACGGGCGGCGGCAGGGAGGCGGATAAGGTCTACATCACGCCCCAGATGGATAAGGCGCTGGCCGCAGCCGAAAAGCAGGCCGAGCGCATGAAGGATGATTATATCTCCGTGGAGCATCTGTTCCTAGGCCTGCTCGACGCGCCGAATGAAGCCTTAAAGAGCCTTTTCCGTCAATTTTGCGTGGAGCGGAACAGCTTCCTCAAAGCGCTTAACGAGGTGCGCGGCGGCGCGCGGGTCACCACCGACACCCCGGAGGATACCTATGACGCCTTGGGCAAGTATGCGCAGGATTTGGTCGCCCTGGCCGAGCAGCAAAAGCTCGATCCCGTTATCGGCCGGGACGACGAGGTGCGCAATGTGATCCGCATCCTTTCCCGCAAAACCAAGAATAACCCCGTGCTTATCGGGGAACCGGGCGTGGGCAAAACGGCCATTGCCGAAGGGCTGGCCCAGCGCATCGTGCGGGGGGATGTGCCCGCCGGCCTTAAGGAGCGGCGCATCTTCTCCCTGGATATGGGCGCGCTGATCGCGGGCGCGAAGTTTCGCGGCGAGTTTGAGGAACGGCTCAAGGCCGTGCTGGGCGAGGTCAAGCGCAGCGAGGGCCGCATCATCCTTTTCATTGATGAACTGCACAACATCGTGGGCGCGGGCCGCACGGAGGGCAGCATGGATGCGGGCAACCTCCTAAAGCCCATGCTGGCGCGGGGCGAGCTGCATTGCATCGGCGCCACCACGCTGGATGAATACCGCAAGTATATTGAAAAGGACGCGGCCCTTTCCCGCAGGTTCCAGCCGGTGCTGGTGGAGGAACCCACGGTGGAGGATACCATCTCCATCCTGCGCGGCCTCAAGGAGCGCTACGAGGTTTTCCACGGTGTGAAAATTCAGGATAACGCCCTGATCGCCGCGGCTTCCCTTTCGCACCGCTACATCAGCGATAGGTTTTTGCCGGATAAGGCCATCGACCTGGTGGATGAGGCTTGCGCCATGATCCGCACGGAGATGGATTCCATGCCCACGGAGCTGGATGACATCGCCCGCCATATCATGCAGCTGGAGAGAGAGGAGGCCGCCCTCACCAAGGAGAGCGACAAGCTGAGCGAAGGCCACCTGGCGGATATCCGCAAGGAGCTGGCGGAGGAACGCGAGAAATTCGCCTCCTTCAAGGCCCGCTGGGAAACCGAGAAGGATTCCATCAAAAAGGTGCAGGCCCTCAGGGAGGAATCGGAAAGGATCAACGCCGAAATGGAGCAGGCCGAGCGCGGCTATGACCTTAACCGGGCTGCGGAACTCAAATACGGCCGCCTGCCCAAGCTCAAAGAAGAGCTGGAGGCAGCCGAGGCGGAACTCGAGAAGGATAAGGCCAACGGCCTCTTGCGGGATCGCGTGAGCGAGGAGGAGATTGCCCGTATCGTGGCCCGCTGGACGGGCATCCCGGTTTCCAAGCTGATGGAGGGCGAGCGGGAAAAGCTGCTGCATCTGGACGAGATCCTGCACAAGCGGGTGATCGGCCAGGATGAGGCCGTGCAGACCGTGTGCGACGCCATCCTGCGCACCCGCGCCGGCTTGAAGGATCCCACAAAGCCCATCGGCAGCTTCCTCTTCCTAGGCCCTACCGGCGTGGGTAAGACGGAGCTGGCCAAGGCCCTAGCCGAGGCCCTCTTTGACGACGAGGGGAACATGGTGCGCATCGATATGAGCGAATACATGGAAAAGCACGCCGTATCCCGCCTGATCGGCGCGCCGCCGGGCTATGTGGGCTACGACGAGGGCGGCCAGCTTACCGAGGCCGTGCGGAGGCGACCCTATTGCGTGGTTCTCTTTGACGAAGTGGAAAAGGCCCACCCGGATGTATTCAACGTTTTGCTGCAAGTGCTAGACGACGGCCGCATCACGGATGCGCAGGGCCGCACGGTAGATTTCAAGAACACCGTTATCGTGATGACCTCAAACCTCGGTTCGGCCTACATTCTGGATGGCATCCAAAATGGAAGGATCAGCGAAGAGGCCAAGACGCGCGTAGAGAGCCTGCTCAAGCAGAGCTTCCGGCCGGAATTCCTCAACCGCATCGACGATATCGTTTTCTACAAGCCGCTGGCCCAGGACGAGATCTTTAAGATTACAGACCTGCTGCTCGAGCAGCTTCGCGGCCGCCTGCGGGAGCGCCGCCTCGATGTGCGCCTCACGGATAAGGCCAAGGCTTACATCGCGGAAACCGGCTACGATCCGCAATACGGCGCGCGGCCCCTCAAGCGCCTGCTGCAAAGCAAGCTCGAAACCCTGCTGGCCCGCCACATCATCGCCGGCGACCCCGCCCCGGATACGGTGTTTACAGTGGATTGCGACGGGGAGAAGCTAACTGTGGCATAAGCTTTCTCCGGGACCGTTTCACGGTTTGTCATGCAGGGGGCGCCCCTGCGATGTTCGCCGGGCCTTAGGGTATCGGAAAAGCCTTTGGGGGTTAGGGGGCCGTTCACAGTTCGCAATCGTCGCAACGCCCCCATTGGGTTGCGCCGCTCCTTTGCGCACTAGGCTTGGCTTCCCGAAGGCTTTCATCGTGAGCGGCGGACAAGGTGAATTGCCGCGAGGCGGCAAGAGAGGATGCCCTGGGGCATGTGTACGCCGCGAGCGGAAAGCCTTGCCTGCCAAGGATTTCCCTGCATGAAACAACGACCGCGAGGTACGAGCAGTTGTTTCATGGAAACTTAAAAGAGTGGCATAGCCATTTTTTGGCACACTGGGGCCCGGCGCATGAACGGATGCGCCGGGCCTTTTTAAAACGGATGCAATCCCCCTGCAAAAACGGTACAATAGTAAAAACGCCAAAGGAGCAAACCTATGGAGCAGCGGATATGTCATGTCGTGGGCGCCGGGCCCTTTTGCGGGCGGGGGCCGCAGGCTGCGCCCGGCGATCTGGTCATCGCGGCGGATGGCGGCTATGCGCACCTGCTGCGATGGGGCCAAAGCGCGGATATAGTGGTGGGCGATTTTGACTCCATGGAACAGCCGGCACACCCTGCCATCGTGCGCCTGCCCCGCGAAAAGGACGAAACGGATATGGCGGCGGCTGTGCGCCTGGGCCGGGAGAAGGGGTACGGCCTGTTTCACCTTTACGGCGGTCTAGGCGGTATGCTGGATCATACCCTGGCCAACCTGCAATTGCTCGTGGGTATGGCCATGGCTGGAGAACGCGGCTATTTATGGGATGACCAGGTCGTTGTTACCGCCATTCAAAACGGCCGTATCGAGCTGCCGGCGGGAACAAAGGGCCGGGTATCCGTATTTGCCGCAGGCGGCGAGGCCCGGGGCGTGTTCCTGCGGGGCCTGAAATATCCCTTGACGGACGCCGTCCTTTATCCCGGTTTTCCACTGGGGGTGAGCAATGAGGCGGATGGGCGGAAAGCCGGCATTGAGGTGCGATCAGGCACGCTGCTGGTCGTATATCCGCGGCTGTAAACAAGCCATGCATCCCATGGGCGCTTCCGCAAGGGGGCGCTTTTGATTGCACGCATATATTACGGGCCGCATAATCTGTACCAACGATAATAGGAATGCGAGGTCTGCTGGCGTGAAACAGGGGTTGCATGAGATCGAGGCAGGGCAGGGCGGGGTGATCTCGCATCTGGCGGGGGAGGATGATATGACGCGCCGGCTTGCTGACCTGGGGTTTACGGAAGGCACCGGGGTGGATTGCCTTTATAAAAGCCCGGCCGGAGACCCTGCGGCCTACCGCGTGCGCGGCACTGTGATCGCCCTTAGGCGGGAGGATGCGGCCCGGGTTGAGGTGCGGCTATGCGGGCGATGAGTATGGGAAATCTCGCCCCCGCCCAAGCGCCGCAGCGCAGCCGCGGTGCGGCGGCGCGGCCCACCATTGCCCTGCTGGGCAATCCGAATGTGGGAAAATCCACAGTTTTTAATCGCCTTACGGGATTGAACCAGCATACGGGGAATTGGCCCGGCAAGACCGTGGAACTGGCGGAAGGCCGCTGCCGCCGCCCGGGCCGGGATTGGCGCATGGTGGATCTGCCCGGCACCTATTCCCTGCTAGCTCATTCCAAGGAAGAGGAGGTAGCCCGGGATTACATCCTTGCGGGCCGGGCGGACGCCTATATCGTGGTCTGCGATGCCACGTGCCTTGAACGCAACCTCAACCTGGCGCTGCAAATTTTGCAGCTCACAAAGCGGGTCGTCCTCTGCGTGAACCTAATGGATGAGGCCCAGAAGAAGCATATCCGCGTGGATACGGCGGCTCTGGAAAAGGAGCTGGGCGTGCCGGTCGTGGGGACGGCGGCCCGCAGCGGCGCGGGGATAGAGGCGCTGTTCCCGGCCGCTGAACGGGCCATGTCGGGCACGGCGCGCCCCCTGTCCCTGCAAACCGAGGCGGGAGAGGGCGAAGGCGCAAGGGTGCGTCGCATCTATGCCGAGGCTGCGCGCATCGCGGCGCTCTGCGTGCGCGTGGAGGATGGGAAGGCGGCCCTGCGGCAGCTTGCGCTCGACCGACTGCTTACCGGCCGCAGGGCCGGTCTGGCTATCATGTTAATCCTGCTCGCGGCCATTCTCTGGCTCACCATCATCGGCGCGAATTACCCTTCCGCCCTGCTGATGAAGGGCCTCTTTGCCCTGGGGGATGCGCTGGGCGGCTTACTCCTTCGTTTGGGCGCGCCTATCTGGCTGCACGATGCATTGATTCCGGGCGTTTATCGCACCCTGGCCTGGGTCGTCTCGGTGATGCTGCCGCCCATGGCCATCTTCTTCCCGCTTTTCACCTTATTGGAGGATGTGGGCTATCTCCCGCGGGTGGCCTTCAATCTCGATCACTGTTTCAAACGCTGTAGGGCCTGCGGTAAGCAGGCGTTGACCATGTGCATGGGATTTGGCTGCAACGCAGCCGGGGTTACGGGCTGCCGCATTATCGACAGCCCACGCGAGCGGCTCATCGCCATCCTTACAAATAGCTTTGTACCCTGCAATGGGCGCTTTGCGCCATCATCTAAAGGGAAACTTTTCCCCCATGCTCGACCCCTTCAGGGCTAACGACGGTTAGATCGCGAACCAATTTCTACCCGCCATATAGGAAAATATGCAGATCCTTACCATCCCACTCGATTTTTTGCACGATCAAGCGGATAAGGGTACGCTTTTCATAAACGGATAACTGCGGGAAATAAGTTTGCAGGCTGGCCAGCACGCTGGTGAGCATATCGATTTCCAGCGCCCTATCCGATGCGCTGCTTGCCTCCGCTTTCAACCGGGCTTTTTCCTTACTCAATTCCGCAAGCTCCCGGTTAAGCTCCGCCGCACGGGCGCTCACCCTGTCAGCCAGGATCCCGGTTATTCTACCCTGCGCAAGCATGTGGACAAGATTATCCAATTCGGAATTGGCCTTTTTGATCCGGGCCGGAATCGCATCAATGGGATCTGCTTCCACCTGCTTTTCCAAATCCCGTTTGAGTTGTTCCATCAGCCTATATACATCGGAGTCGGTTTCCAAATAGGCCATCAGGTATTCGCATACCAGATCATCCGTCTGCCGGCCGTTCAGGTTTTGGCATTGGCATATGGATATGCCGCCCCGAAGCTTATTGCCGCATATGTAGTCATATAAGCTGTGATTGGCCGCCCGCCCCGTGCGCTGCTTGGTAAACATGCGGCCTGCGCAATGGCCACAGGTTATAAGACCGGAAAGCAAGGAATAATCGTTGTGCATCTTGGCCGGTTTATCCCCGGTGGGGATGTTGTCCTCAATGGCGTTCTGTACGGCCACCCACTTTGCACCCGAAACCCTGCCCTTATGTTTTCCTATGGCGATAATCCATTTATCCATGGATTGCCGGGGAGCATGCTTCTTTTTATAATCCCGCTTGTTATAGGCAAGCAGGCCCAACTTATCCGAGCACCCGGCTTCATCGAAGCAAACGTCAGCATCCTGGGCCTGGAAGTATTGAAGAGCCTCCCTATCCGCTATGCAATAGACCGGATTTTGCAAAATCTGCTTGATGCCCAGCAGGGAATAATAGTTTCCCTGTCTCGACTTTATGCCCTGCTGCATAAGGTGTTTGCTTACCCCGGAGATGCTCCGCATTTCCAGATACTTTTCAAACATTATATCCACGGCTCTGAGTTCCTGTGGGTTATCCTTGAGCTTGCAGGCCGTTTTCACCTTGCCATCTACGATAATCTCCTGCACCTTCTCGGATGTGTATCCCGTGGGTGTAGTGCCGCCTAGCCAACGGCCTGTACGGGCCAGCATAAGCATATTGTCCCGCACCCGCTCCGCAATGGTTTCCCGTTCCAACTGCGCGAATACGGAGGCAATATACATCATAGCCTTGCCCATAGGCTTGCTGGTATCGAACTCCTCTTTAATGCAAATGAAGGAAATATCCCGTTCATTCAAGTCTTCAATCAGCGTGGAAAAGTCGCTTACATTGCGGCTGATACGATCTAAACGATAACATACGACATAGTCCGGCTTCTGCGCCTTAATATCCTTTAGCATCTGCTGGAATCGGGGCCGCTCGGTGTTTTTGGCCGAAAAGCCTTCATCCTCATAAACCGTAATATCAGTTTCTCTAGAATCGGGGAATTTGGCCGCAATGTATTGCCTGCACATCTCGATCTGGTTTTCGATGCTTTCACCCCTGCCGGTATAGACGGATTTGCGGCTATAAATGAAGAAATTCATGCTTAACCATCCTTTGCCGCTCGTTTCGAACTCAAATCATTTGCCAACTGCTAAAAGGTTGTGTTCGAATTTGCTTAGTTCATTATTATGTTAAGGGTATTAAAATAACCTGTTCATATACTTGCTTTCTCGTAGAAAAAATAAGGTACCGTCAATAGTTTTTCGCACAATTGTCTCGCTTGGTTTATCGGTTAGCCGATCTGCAAGGCGTCAACCTCCTGTTCCTGCAGATGCTTCATGCTCATATAGGGAACCGTCCCCCAGCGAGAGCCTTCCATATGTCG
>JAYFPE010000038.1:0-14451 GCA_034928145.1 Candidatus Pelethousia sp.
GTCGCCATGCGCGTGTACGAAGCGGGCGGCCTGTAGCTTGCGAAGCAGCTCTTCGGCATTGCGGCCTATGCCCATGTCGTTTATCTCGTAAAGAACGACCTCGGCATTTGGATTCAACACGAAGGTAGCCCTAAGCGCCTGACCGAGGGATTCTTCCAGCACGCCGAACTGGCGCGCGAGGTTCCCCGTAGGATCCGCAAGCATGGGATATGGAATCGACCGAATGGTTTCAGAAGCATCGGCCCAGGCTTTATGGACAAAGTGCGTGTCTTCGCTTACGGAATATACCTGGCAGTCTTCCTTGGCAAAGCTTTCATAAAGCTCGGCAAGGTCTTTGAGCTCCGTAGGACAGACGAAAGTAAAGTCGGCGGGGTAAAAGAATAGAACGGACCAATGGCCCAATAGGTCGTTACGGGTAAGCTCTCCAAAGGTTCCAGTTTGATAATAGGATACTTTGAAATCTTGCGGCGTAAAATGAATAAGATTGTTCATCTGCGAAAGCTCCTTTCAGAAAGATCCATTTGATAGTATTAGCATTATACAATAATTATAGAAGTACGCTTGGCGGAAAACAAGCCGCTTTTTCGCGAACAATGCAAGTTTGGGTTTGACAGATTCAGGAATCTGTCAAATTCGGCTAAAAACGGCTTGCAGTACCCTGACGGATTCTATATACTTTAATTGTAATATACTTGGTTGCGCATAATAACGGATAGAAGGAGGTGCGAATACAACCATGGCTGAAAAGAAATCTTATGGCCTCACCAACATGAACAGCATGACCGATCAAGATGACAAGACATGTGCCTTGGCTGACATGAATTGTGTCGGTGAAGAAGAAGCGGTCGATTGCGCTCTGACCGATATGAATTGCCTCGGCAAAGAGGATGATACCACCTGCGGTCTTACCAACATGAACTGCGAAGAAGAAGAATAAAAACCATCTCAACCCAAACGACCGTCTCTCATCGCATAAAACCTGAATCCCATACATAGTATTAAGCGTAGTGCACTACGCTTAATATTTGTAGCAATCCCTGCATGCTATCCCTTATGGTTTCTGCAGCTTTTGTATGCGCTCGGCGCTGCAAACGGCTTAACCCAAATGCTTTTTGACGACCTATCGAATCTGTCTAATGACTTTAATGTCGGTTTTTGTTACAGTCAATTTAGAGTCGCAACCGAGTATTTATATCACGCAATCATATAAATAAATAAACAGGAGGGAACTTTTGTCATGGCAAAGTACGTAATGGCTCTTGACTCAGGCACCACTTCCAACAGATGTATTCTGTTCAACGAAAAGGGAGAAATGTGCAGCGTAGCGCAGAAGGAGTTCACCCAGTATTTCCCGAAGCCCGGTTGGGTCGAGCATGACGCCAACGAGATCTGGGCAACGCAATTGGGCGTAGCGACAGAGGCAATGCAAAAAATCGGCGTAAAGGCATCGGATATTGCCGCCATCGGTATTACCAACCAAAGAGAAACCACCGTTGTGTGGGATAAGAATACCGGCGAGCCCGTCTTCCACGCCATCGTTTGGCAGTGCCGCCGCACCGCCGAGTACTGCGATAGCCTGAAGGCAAAGGGCCTGACCGATACGTTCCGCGCAAAGACCGGCCTTGTGATCGACGCCTATTTCTCCGGCACCAAGCTCGCCTGGATTTTGGATAACGTACCCGGCGTGCGCGAGAGAGCTGAAAAGGGCGACCTGTACTTCGGCACAATTGAAACCTGGCTGATGTGGAAGCTTTCCGGCGGCAAGGTGCACGCTACCGATTATTCCAACGCTTCCCGTACCATGCTTTTCAACATCAACACCCTCGAATGGGACAACGAGATCCTCAAGGAGCTCAACATCCCCGCCTGCATGCTGCCCAAGGCGATGCCTTCCAGCGGAATCTTCGGCTATTCCGATCCGCAATTCTTCGGCGGCGCGATTGCCATGGCCGGCGCTGCCGGCGACCAGCAGGCCGCCCTGTTCGGCCAAACCTGCTACAAACCCGGCGAAGCCAAGAACACCTACGGCACGGGCTGCTTCATGCTGATGAATACCGGCGAAAAGCCCGTATTCTCCAAGAACGGGCTGGTGACCACCATTGCCTGGGGCTTGGACGGCAAGGTCGAATATGCCTTGGAGGGCTCCATCTTCGTGGCGGGCGCCGCCATCCAGTGGCTGCGCGATCAGCTGAAGGTCCTCGACGCCTCCCCCGATTCCGAATACATGGCCCGCAAGGTACCCGATACCAACGGCTGCTATGTGGTTCCCGCCTTTACCGGCCTTGGCGCGCCCCACTGGGACCAGTACGCGCGCGGCACCATCGTTGGCCTGACCCGCGGCTGCAACAAGTATCACATCATCCGTGCGACCCTGGATAGCCTTGCCTATCAGGTAAACGACGTATTGACCGCCATGAAGGCCGATTCCGGCATCGAGCTTGCCGCGCTCAAGGTTGACGGCGGCGCGTGCGCCAACGACTATCTCATGCAGACCCAGGCGGACATCATTGGCGCCCCCGTCATGCGGCCCACCTGTGTTGAAACCACCGCTATGGGCGCCGCATATCTGGCGGGCCTGGCAGTCGGCTATTGGGCCAGCAAGGAAGACGTTGTCAAGAACTGGGCAATCGATAAGACTTTCAAGCCCGAGATTGAAGAAGCTGACAGGGCCGCCCGCATCAAGGGCTGGAACAAGGCTGTCAAGTGCGCCTATGGCTGGGCCAAGGAAGACTAGTCTTACCCCGTAATATCCGCGTACCCTATCATATTTCATTTATTTTAGGAGGTTTACCATGCTACCTTATATCTGCGAGTTCCTCGGCACAATGATGCTCATCCTTCTGGGTGACGGCGTTGTTGCAAACGTCACGCTGAACAAGTCCGGCATGAAGGGCGCCGGCTCCATCCAGATCACGCTCGCATGGGGCCTTGCCGTTATGATTCCCGCCTTCATCTTCGGCAGAGGGTCCGGCGCAAGCTTCAACCCCGCGCTGACCATTGCCCTGGCGGTGGACGGCTCCGTTGCCTGGTCGACGGTGCCCGGCTACATCATCGCCCAGATGGCAGGCGCTTTCGTAGGCGCATGCCTGGTATATGCCCTCTTTAAGGATCATTTCGACGCGACCGAAGATCCCGGCACGAAGCTTGGCGTATTCTCCACCGGCCCGTCCATCCCCAATACGTTCCGCAACATCCTTGCCGAAGCCATCGCCACCTTCGTGCTGGTATTCGCCATCAAGGGTCTCGGCCAGGTATCCGGCACTGACGAAGCCGTTGGCAAGCTCCTTGTGTTCGGCATCATCGTGTCCTGCGGCATGAGCTTCGGCGGTCTCACCGGCTATGCCCTGAACCCGGCCCGTGACCTTGGCCCCCGCCTTGCGCACGCCGTGCTGCCCATCAAGGGGAAGGGCTCGAGCAACTTCAAGTATGGTCTGGTTGTGCCCATCATCGGGCCCATCATCGGCGCCCTGGTCGCCGTGCTTCTCAACAGCGTCATTCCCTGGTAAGCTGAAAACTGCCCTCTTTGGGCGCAATCATCCCTAAGCAACAAGCCGGGCAGTCTGACTTGCTTCATTGGCTGATGAAGGCTGCCTGGCTTTGCCTATGCTTAATTCCCCGTAAACTTCGCAAAATAATGGGGTGCGGACGCGAATTCTTATCAAAGGAGTGGTTCATCTGTGTATGATATCATAATCATCGGCGCCGGCGTAACCGGCTGCTCGGTAGCGCGTTTCCTTTCGCGCTATAAGGCCAAGGTTCTGGTGCTGGAAAAAGCGGAAGACGTATGCTGCGGCACCTCGAAAGCGAATAGCGCCATCGTCCATGCGGGCTTTGATGCGGCGGCAGGGAGCCTTATGGCAAAAATGAACGTTGCCGGCAACCTGATGTTTCCGGATCTGGCCAAAGAGCTTGATTTTGACTTCATCCAAAACGGCAGCCTCGTGGTCTGTATGAATGAAGAAGATATGCCGCGCCTTCAGGCGCTTTATGAAAATGGGCTTAAAAACGGGGTAAAGCACCTCGAAATCATCAGTAGAGAGCGTTTAAGGGAAATAGAGCCCAACATTAGCCCGGACGCCGTCGCTGCGCTTTGGGCGCCTACAGCCGGCATCGCCTGCCCGTTTGGGCTCACAATCGCCCTGGCGGAAAACGCGAATACAAACGGGGTGGAATTCCGCTTCGATACAGAAGTTACAGCTCTTACGCCCAAAGATGGCGGATGGATCGTGCAGACCCGCAAGGGCGCGATCAATACAAAATATGTGGTCAATGCCGCGGGCCTGTATTCCGATGTGTTCCACAACATGGTCAGCGCGAAAAAAATACGCATAACCCCCAGGCGCGGCGATTACTGCCTGCTAGACCGCACGACGGGCGGCTTCGTAAAGCACACCATATTCCAGCTTCCCAGCAAGTACGGAAAAGGCGTGCTGGTAAGCCCAACGGTTCACGGCAACATTATCGTTGGGCCCACGGCTATCGATATAGAAGATAAGGAAGGCACCAATACGACGGCGGCCGGGCTCGACGAGCTGATCGAAAAGGCGGGCGATACGGTAAGCGGCCTGCCGATCCGCCAGGTGATAGCGAGTTTTGCGGGCCTTCGCGCCCATGAAGCCGGCCACGAGTTCATCATCGGCGAGGCAGAAGACGCGCCGGGCTTTATTGATTGCGCCGGTATCGAATCTCCGGGGCTCGTTTCCTCCCCCGCCATTGGCCTCACGGTTGCCGATCTGTTGCGGGACAAGATGGATTTGCAACCCAACGAAGCGTATTGCGGTAAACGCACGGGCTTGCTGAACCCCAGCAAGCTCTCGAGGGAGGATCGGGCGGCGCTTATCAGGAGGAGCCCCGCCTATGGCAGGATCATCTGCCGTTGTGAAAGTATTTCCGAAGGCGAGATCCTGGATGCCATCCACCGCCCGCTGGGGGCGAGGAGCCTGGATGCGGTCAAACGGCGTACCCGCGCGGGCATGGGGCGCTGCCAGGCCGGCTTTTGCTCGCCCCGAACCATGGAGATTCTAGCGCGCGAGCTCCGGGTGGATCAGAGCGAGATAACAAAATGCGGCGGTGATTCCCGGCTGATTGTGGGCGTCATCAAAGACCGGGTATAGGAGGGAAGCGGCCATGAAACATTACGACATTGTGATCATCGGCGGCGGCCCTGCGGGCCTTGCCGCCGCGGTGGCTGCCTATGATGCCGGCATCAGGAGCATCCTTATCCTGGAACGCGACAAGGAGCTGGGCGGTATCCTGAACCAGTGTATCCACAACGGCTTTGGGCTTCATACATTTAAAGAGGAGCTCACGGGCCCGGAATATGCCGCCAGGTATATTGCCAAGGTCAAAGAGCGGGGAATCGATACGCTGCTCAACACCATGGTCATGGAGATAGGCGGCGATAAGCTGATTACCGCGATGAACCGGGAAGACGGCATTCTCGAAATTCAGGCCAAGGCTATCGTCCTGGCCATGGGCTGCCGCGAACGCAGCCGCGGCGCGCTGAATATCCCCGGTTACCGTCCGGCCGGCATTTATTCCGCAGGCACGGCGCAGCGTCTGGTGAACATGGAAGGCTTCATGCCCGGCCGGGAGATCGTTATCCTAGGCAGCGGCGATATCGGCCTGATCATGGCGCGCCGCATGACGCTCGAAGGCGCAAAAGTAAAGGTGGTCGCCGAGCTTTTGCCCTATTCCGGCGGTTTGAAGCGCAACATCGTACAATGCCTGGATGATTTCGATATTCCCCTTAAGCTTAGCCACACCGTAGTCGATATCCAGGGCAAAGAACGGGTAGCGGGCGTTACGATCGCGGCCGTGGATGAACGGGGCAAGCCTATTCCCGGCACCGAAGAGCATTACGACTGCGATACGCTGCTGCTCTCTTGCGGCCTTATCCCGGAAAATGAGCTTTCCAGAACCATGGGCGTTGCTTTGAACCCGATTACGAACGGGCCGGCCGTCAATCAAAGCCTGGAGACGTCGATCCCCGGCGTGTTTGCAGCCGGCAACGTATTGCATGTGCATGACCTGGTCGACTTTGTGTCTGAGGAGGCGGTTGCCGCAGGGCGCGCTGCCGCACGATATGTGCAGGCCGGATGTGAAAGCGGCGTGCAGCAAGCCGTTTCCGTAACCTATGCGGGCGGCCCCCGCTATACCGTGCCCGGCACGATCGACCCGTCCCATGTCGCAGAGGCGATCACGGTGCGTTTCCGTGTGGGCTGCGTAATGAAGGATCAATACATCAACGTTTACCTGGATGGCGAGCGTGTGGCGCACCGCAAGCGGCCTATTATGGCGCCGGGCGAAATGGAAGAGGTAAAGCTGACCCGCGCCATGTTCGATGCGCATCCGGGGCTTACATCCATTTGCATCAAGGTAGAGGAGGCGTAGCTATGGAAGTTCGGAAACTCACCTGTATCGGTTGCCCCATGGGATGCCAGATGGAAGTAACCCTTGATGGCGGCGAGATCATCGAAATAACGGGCAACACCTGCCTTCGCGGCGATGCTTATGCGAGGAAAGAGATTACAAACCCCACCCGCATCGTTACCAGCACCGTGCGCGTGCAGGGAAGTAAGACCGGCGCGCCGACCGTATCCTGCAAGACGCGCAGCGATGTGCCCAAATCCAGCATATTTAACTGCATTAAGGATATCGTTGGCATTTGCGTTCATGCGCCCGTGCATATCGGCGACGTCGTGAAAGCAAACGTTGCGGGAACCGGGGTCGATATGGTCGCCACCAAGGACGTTGAATAGGGCATAATCCATTCAGCAAAAGGCCACGATGATAAAGCGAAGCCGCCTTCGCGCTTATATAAAAGCATGGAGGCGGCTTCGTTTGCGCTGTAAAACGCGCTGGAATCCGTTTTTTTGTTTATGCTGCAATCAAAATCAGCCTTTGGTTCTGGGGATGAGCTTTGCTTCCTCGCCGCGGATGAGGCGCTTGATGTTTTCAATATGGCGTACGTATACCAGGATCACGATAAGCCCTGATGTAACCACCAGCGCGATGTCAGCGCCTTTTAATATTACTACGCTTATAAAGAACAGCAGAATGCTCAGGAGGGAGGCGGCGGAGACCCGTTTGGTGATGGAAAAAACGATGGCTCCGAGGGCAACCGAAAAGACGGCGCCTAGGGGATTTACCATAAAGGCGAGCCCAATGGAAGACGCCACGCCCTTCCCGCCGCGAAAATGGGCAAAAGCCGGATAACAATGCCCGAATACAGTCATGAAGCCCGCAATGTATCCGCCCAGGGAACCGAAAAGAAACCGGCCGATCAGGATGCTGACGACAGACTTGAGAAAATCCCCGGCAAACGTAATCGCGCCCGGCTTAAGGCCAAAGACGCGGATCATGTTCGTACTTCCCGCATTGCCGCTGCCGTGATTCCGCACATCGTCATGGTAAAAAGACTTGCTGATGATGATCGCGGTTTGGATATTGCCAAGGACGTACCCAATGGCGGCGCAGGCAAAAGCTAAAAGGGGCCAGGAAAAAATCGCTTCGTTCATAATTTGCAGCCTCAAACAACGTGATGGATAAGCATAGCAGACCTATACGAACCCGGCCTGTTATGCTTAAAGACTACATCACCGTCTGTTTTCTGTCAAGGCACTGTTAAAAAAGCAACAGCCGCGAGGCATGAACAAGCGATGTGCGCAAGATCAAAAGAGTGGCCGAGGCCACTCTTTTGATCTTGAAATTAGGCCTTTATCGGGAATTACACGTTGAGGGTGAGGGTCAGCAGGGCATCATGCAGGTTGGCCTCGCGCAGGATATCCTCAGTCAACAGGGTGCCAGCCTCGGCCACAAAAGCGCCGTCCTCGCTGACCACGGCGCCACGCAGGGTCGTCCCCAGCAGGAAGCGGATGGAATCCCCCTCAATACCTTCCGCAGGCAGGGCGCGCTCGATGGGCTCGTCGCCCAGGTTGATGAACACGGTGCTGCCGGCCAGGGATTCGATCTTTTCCGCGGGGAAATCTGCGCCGTTGTTGAGCATGATCCGCCCCAGGGCGCCGCCCTTGGGGTTAAAGGCGAAATCATCCACCTCGCCGATAATGTCGCCGCCGCTGGAGAGCACGGTGGCCCCCAGCAGATAAAAGCCCTTTTCGATGACCTCCAACAGCTCCTGGGATTCATAGAGCTTCTTCACGCCGCTGATGGTGGGAACGATGACGTAATCCGCCCCGATGCCCAGAACCTCTGCAAAGGAGAGGCCGTAAAAGCCGTAACCGCGGCTATCCTTGAGGATCAGATGGCTGATTTTTTTGCCCTCCGCGTCGATCACGATATCCTGGATAACGCCCTTATCCGTGCCTTCTTTGATGCCGATAACCTTAAGACCCAAAACCTCTGTGGATTTCTTCATGTGCTACCTCCTGCTTATTTGCATGCCGCCGGCATATTGTTTGCTTATTTGATGGTATCGTCCGTGCCGATGAGGGTCGTGCCGCGCATGGCGCGGAAATGATCCTTGGCGATCAACTCCGTTCCTACAAGCTCCCCATCCTTCCAATAGCGGCGGGTTACGACGACCTCGTAGCCCTTGCGGGAGCGCACCTTCACACGCGCCGCGCCGGCCATGAGCTTGTTGGTGTAGATGATCTCGGGGTCCGGCGCTTCGATCTCCTTGATGATCTGGTTATCCACATCGATCTCGATACCGTCCGCCGGGGGTTCGCCGTAGATCTGCACGGTCACCGTCAGGTCTTCAAGCCTGGCGGAAATATAAATGGGATAGCTGGAACGGTTTTTCAGCTTCAAGTCCTTATTATCCCAGTTCAGCGTGGCGTCCAGGCCGATGGGCAGATACTCCGAGGGCCACGTGTGATGTACGCGCTCCACGATATCCATATCCGCCAGCAGCGCCGCGTTATAAAGGGTGCCGGCCAGCTGGCAGATGCCGCCGCCGATGGAATCCGCCAACTGGCCATCCACGATGGAGCCTGCCGCACGGAAGCCCTTGGCCTCGGTGCGCTGACCAACCAGCTCGTTGAGTGAGAGGATTTCACCCGGAGCGATCACCAGCCCATCCACGGCCTCGCACATCAGCCGGATGTTGGCGTTGCGGTTTTCATCATCGGTGGCTATGGTGACGCAGGCGCCAATGAGGGCCGTATTTCGCTCCATATCCGCCTGGCTGTGCGCGGGCTCGACCGGCTGGGTGTAGCGGCCGTCCACCTGGATTGCCCGGTAATCCGCCTGCGCCAGCTGCGCCTTTACGGCGTTGATTACCTTCTGCGCATCCGCCTGCATGCCCGTGGCTTCGGGCGTGTATGAGAAGGTGCGCGTGGCCGGGTCAAAGCTGGCGGAAGCCTCTACCGCGGGGATGTCGTTTGCGCGAAGGAAGGCCTCTATGGCCGCGGCCATGCGGCCTTCATCCAGGATCAACTCGGATCTGGCGGAATAGGCAGTATGCGAAAGATCGAAATCGGCGAGCAACGCGCCGTTTTTATTGCGGTTATACGCCTGATCGAGCAAGGCCCCCACATTGGTGGTAACGCCTAGCTCCCCGGCTGTAAAAACCTTTGTAACGCCGTTATAGCTAAGCGGTATCTGGATATCGCTCAGCTGCGCTTCCAAGGCCTGCTGCACGCTGTGCTCGCCCTCGGCAAAGGATAAGCCGCCCACGGATACGCCGTCGATCTGCGTGCCCGGGGCGAACGCCTCCGCCTGCGCAACCCGGCGCATGCCCCAAAACGCCCCGAAAAGAATGAGCGAGCAGGTCACCACGATGGTTGCGACCGCACCCGACACCATGGCGCCGGTTTGTACTTCTCGCGCACGCGTGGCCTTACGTGTTTCCATCCGCTCGCTTCTCTCTTTCCTGGAGTAACCGCATAATCAGCAGCAGCCGCTGCTTATCTGCGGGCGTAGGTTCGTAGCCGCTCTGGAGAATGGTGAATACCTGCTTGCGCGCCGCCGCATATTGCTTGCCAACCACCAGATCGTTGAGCCGCTCCATGGCCCGGGTAAAGATGGTGGATTCAGGTTCGGGTTCGGGTTCGGGTTCTGGTTGAGGCTCAGGTTCAGGTTCAGGCTCAGGTTCGGGTATAGACTCGGGCTCGAGCTCCAGCTCAGACTCGGGTATAGGTTCAGGCTCCGGCTCCGGCTCGGGTTCAGGCTCAGGCTCCGGCTCGGGTTGAGGCTTAGGCTCAGGTTCGGGTATAGACTCGGACTCGAGCTCCAGCTCAGACTCGGATATAGGCTCGGGCTCCGGCTCCGGCTCGGGTTCAGGTATAGATTCGGGCTCGGACTCGAGCTCCAGCTCAGACTCGGATATAGGCTCGAGCTCAGGTCCGTGTTTAGGTTCGGGCTCCAGCTCAGGCTCAGGTTCCGGCTCAAGCTCGGGTATAGGCGCAGACGAAGGCCCGGGTATAGGCGCGGGCTCAGGTGCAGGCGCGAAAGCTTCCATTGGCTCCGCAAGGGCCAGGGGCTCGGCATCCTGCGCCGCATTGGACGTCGCGGCTTGCGCAGTCTGCGGCACTGGAATCGCTTCCGGTGTGGCGGCCTCGGGGACGGGCACTCTGTGGTTGCGCAGGGCTACGGAGTTTGCCGCCGGCGTGCGTTGCTCTTCTGCTTCGCGCAGAGCGCGGCGGGCTTCTGCCCGGACTTCTGCGCGCGCGGCCCGGGCGGCCCTTTCATATGCGCGCTTATCCTTTTTGCGCAAGTCTGTAACCACCAGCATATAGGCCAACGCGCTCACCGCGAGCAGGCCGCCCGCGGCCAGTAGCACGCCCTTCCAATTGTCGAAGACATGGATCTGGCTGTATAAGAGCAGACCGGCGGCCAGACCCAAAAACATCATGCCGATGCTAAAAAGCCTGATACGCCCGCGCAGGAGGAACCAGACGAGCAGGATCCCCACCAGCGCGATTGCTGCCATGTAGACAACCAACCAATCCAAATCCAGTTCTCCTTAGCATCAAGCAGCGCAGCCGCTTTGGAGCAGCAGGCCATACCGCAAAAAATATAAACGGGTTGTGAATATATACCATAATGATTATATCCAATAACAGGAGGTACTTTCAACAAAAATTAACAAAAAAATTCGATTTTATCCGTTTTTTTGCGCCACACCCTTCTTTCCGTCGCTCTTTAGGCGAAAAATGGCAAAACCAGCTAAGTATTCGACATGATTTGTCGATTAAAAAGAATAAGAAGTTAAGTTGAAAAGGCGGTGTACTCCTGTAGCTCAAACAGGCGCGCAACGCTGTGGTGCGTACGCGGCAAACCGGGTGCGCCGGCATATAAGCCGTTTAATAAAAGCTTTGACAAAAAGCGACTTTTCTTACAAAATTAGGTAAGGGCGGATTGTGCGCCGCCCGATGATAAAAAGGTGGACTATACCGCGGTGGGCCAAGCGAAAAACAGCCCGGCGCGGCAGGCATTACATACAAGCAGTCGGGACCCGCTGACGCAGCGCCGGATATGACCATGGCAGGCCCGAGCAGTCGCGAGCTATGCAACAAGGGACGGGGACCGCCGTCGGCCGCGCCGCATGACATCAAGGCCGGGGCATCAAATGAACGAACGCAGCGGGCCGGCCATAGCGACAGGCCCGATCAAAGCGATAACAACAATGGCATGAAAATAAAAGGAGGCTGTTTTAATGGCACAGGCAGATCTAATGGGCCCGGTGGGGCTAGAGGATGAGGATACGCTGACGGGGAAATACCTCATTTTCACCCTGGGCGAGGAGCTATACGGCTTGGAGATCCGGCATATCACGGAGATCATCGGCATCCAGCCTATTACGGAGGTTCCCGAAATGCCGGCGTATGTCAAGGGCGTTACCAACCTTCGCGGCAAAATCATCCCCGTGATGGATGTGCGGCTGCGCTTTAAAAAAACCGAGCGTGAATACGACGACCGCACCTGCATCATCGTGTTAGATACCAACGCCGTTTCCGTAGGCCTGATTGTGGATAGCGTAGCCGAAGTGCTCACCTTGCGAGAAGACGAAATCGCGCCGCCCCCCGAGGTAGGCAGGGGCGCACACAAATACATCCAGGGCATCGGAAAATCCGAGGGCAAGGTCATCCTGTTGCTGGATTCGCAGCGGCTGCTCAGCGACGACGAGCTGGATTCCCTCAGCTCCATCCGCTGATCCGCCTATGAGAAGGCGGGCAGCCGCAATCTACGGTATGAAGGAGCGCCGCCGGCCTCCTGCTTCTCATAAGGGGGAGGCAGTATGATAGCCATACAAGAAAAGGAATTCCAGGAATTCGCCGCATACATCAGGGCTAATTACGGCATTAATTTTAAAAAAGAAAAGATACCCCTGATCGAGGGCAGGCTGGGCCGGGTGCTGGAAAGCATGCGTATGACCAGTCTCTCCCAATACCTGGAATACGTCAAGGCGGACCAGAGCGGCCAGGCGGCGGCCCAGATGCTAGATAAGATCACTACAAACTATACCTTCTTTATGCGGGAGCCGGCGCATTTCCATTTTTTCAAGGAAAGCGTACTGCCTTATCTGGCTAAAACGGTGAAGGATAAAGATTTGCGCATTTGGAGCGCCGCCTGCTCTACCGGTGAGGAACCCTATACCCTGGCCATGCTGATCGACGAGTTCTTCGGGCCGCAAAAAGCCGTCTGGGATACCAAGGTCCTGGCTACGGATATCTCCCAGGGCGTGCTGGCTGTGGCCAAGGCCGGCATCTATGGCAAGGATCAGATCGCCGACCTGCCGCCGGCTTGGCAAAGGGCCTACTTCAAGCCGCAGGGCGCAGAGCAGGTCGTGGTGTCTGAGAGGATTCGCAACGAAGTAATTTTCGGCAATATCAACCTGATGGGCGCATCCTTCCCCTTCCGGCGCAAAATGCATGTCATTTTCTGCCGCAACGTGATGATCTATTTCGACGCCGAAACGAAGGACAGGCTGGTACGCAGGCTTTTCGATATCACCGAGCCCGGCGGCTTCCTCTTCATCGGCCATTCGGAGGCGCTTAACCGCGAGTCGATGCGCTATCGTTATGTGATGCCAGCGGTCTACCGCAAGCAATAGCGGCGGGGCTCTGCATCCGCTGCATCCGCAGATATGTCCGGCCCGGGGCCGGCGAAAATATGAACCGTTCATTTTTCTCTATTCAAGGCGCGATACGCGCGCGGGTTCGCAACAAAAAGCCGGATTTGTAAAATTTATTTGGAAGGATCTCATGCAAAGGGGGAATTGTTGTTATGAAAAACCTATCCATCGGTGTGAAACTCATTATCGGTTATTTCGTCATACTGCTTTTGCTCTCGGCCTCGGGCTTTTTATCCGTCATTAATATTGCCAATATTGGTTCACAGATCGATTTATACGGCAACTATACCGTGCCCAATGCGGAACATATCCGTGTGATGCAGGTGAGTATGCGCGCCATCCTGCATGAACTGGCGGAGGCGGTGATCGCCACGGATCAGAACGACGTAAAGCTATCCATAGACGCGGCCGGCGAATACGGCAAAGATGTGTTGGCTGAGTTGGATGCATACGAGGCGAACCAGCGCAATACCGACCGAGCGGCAGATTTACAGACCATCCGCGAACTCATCGCCAAGGCGGCGGCCACCCGGGCCACGCTCTCCGAGCTTTTGCTTAGTGATTCAGAATCCAACCACAATACAGCTCTAAGCTTATATTTGAATCAATATAAGCCGGTAATCAGCCAAGCCCTCACTATCTTGGATACCTTCGCGGCCACAGCCATGGATAATGCCGACGTGCAGCATGCGGAGGCCCTGCGCATCGTGTCCCTGGCGCGTACGGAGATTATCATCCTTTGCGTCGTCTCCCTGGGTATGACGGTAGTCATCATCTTGGTCACCAGGCGCTCGCTCCTCGTCCCCATCAAGGAGATCATGGGCGCTTACGAAGAGATTTCCAGGGGCAACCTGAATGCACAAATCAAATATGAAAGCAATGACGAGATCGGCCGGATGGCCAAGCTCATCCAGCGCACCAACGCCATGCAGAGCGTGGTGTTGGGGGATGTAATCGATAAGCTCGTCAAAATATCCCAGGGTGACCTGCAGGCAAAGGTGGAAGTGGAATACCCCGGCGATTTTATGATTCTTAAGGACGCCATCGAAAAAACCACCAGCGCCCTCAATAAAATTATGCGGACAATTAATACCACATCCGAGCAGGTGAGCGCGGGCGCCTCGCAGGTCGCGGGCGGCGCACAGGCATTGGCGGCTGGCTCCACAGAGCAGGCCTCCTCCGTAGAGGAGCTCAACGCCTCCGTAGTGCTCATCGCCGAACAGGCTGCCGAGAACGAGGCCAATGTGAAGCGGGCCAACAACTTTGTAGAACAAGCCGACGAGGGCGTGGCCGCCAGCAATGAGCATATGCAGCAGCTTTCCGCAGCCATGGCGGAGATCGGCTCCGCTTCGAACCAGATCGCCAGCATCACCAAGGTGATCGAAGACATCGCCTTCCAGACCAACATCCTG
>JAYFPE010000021.1:0-15589 GCA_034928145.1 Candidatus Pelethousia sp.
CATTTATCCAGTCCCCGCCTTGCTTTTTCTCCCTTCCATTATACCATTTCTTGCGGCGTTTTCCTGCCATTTCCGACTCCCCACGCCTCTATTTAAGCGTAGCGGACTTCACAATTTAGCCCTTTTCGGACACTCTGACCAAAACCGCCTAATCTTCTAGGGTTTGGCGGTTTTTTCATGTCTCAAACTATGCAAAATCCGTGCTGCCAGTGTGTTGCTACCTTGCTCGTCAGGCTAAGTTCGCTATAAGATTTGTTTCAGGTTCACCAAGGTACTGTTCATAAGAAATATTGAATTGAATGTCCAGGGAGTAGTGCTTGGATACTGTAACACGGGAGATGAGGGAGGATGCTATCATCTTTTTAATAGGTTTTTCCGCATCGTTGTATAGGGCGCTCCAGCTTTGAAGCTGGCCAATCTGCTTGCTCATATCGCTACATAGCCTATCTACATCCCGAACGCTCTCACAGGCATCCATATACCGCTTAGAAGCCTCTGCAACCTTCTTTTCGGATACTTTGAGCATTTCTGCCAGGACGCTTTGGGGAAGGGCGCTCTCGCCCCGTATAACCCGAAATATCTCTTCTTGAAGTTCTTTCATTTCGGCGGTAGCGGCCTCCATATCAGACTTTGCCTTCTTTTGCAGGGCTTCGCTCTCCGCGATCTTGGCTGCGCAACGCATCTTTACAAGCGGTTCTGCTGGCATATCTTTGCACCTGTAAAGCACCTTGCGGATAAGCTGATCGATTACATCATCAATCTTCTTGGCCGTGTAGCCGCTTTGTCCTGTACATAGGGCGTGGTGCCGTACCTTGTTATAGCATATATAACGGTGGATGCGGGAGATATTTACAGTGCCATCAACATGAACATGCTTCTTGGCGTTGGTGGTAGCTACCAGCCTACCGCCGCAATGTCCACAAAAGATGTTGCCGGAAAGAAGGGTGCAGATACTTTATAGCCGGATATGCCCTTCTCGGCCAATTCGTCTACCAGTGTCCAACCTTGTTGTTCGATGAACTCCCGGTAGGCTGTACGCTGCATGGGGATATCATCATGGACTTTATCCACCTGTCCAGGCGTGGAAACCCGGTACAGACAGGAAACGCGGTTCTGGATCTCAACCGCTTGAATATTCAAAATTGATTGTGTATTACGCATAATTCGTCCTCCTAAGATCATCGTTGCCCACGGACAAATTATGCTTCAAACCCTCTATGTGGTTGTCAAGGTACGCCTGCGTCCGTTCACGCAACTTTATTATGAAGGATGGGGAAGGGAAGTGCAAGGATGCCGATCTAAGCATGATTCCCTTGCTCGTAATGCGTAAGCAGCATTTGCTTAGCTTCTTCCAGAACATCCGGGTTTGCTTGGGGAGCAAAGGAAATGCGGACAGACAGGCCGCAGACATGAAGGATGAGAGTATGTTGTTCCATTGAAAGAATATGGCAACATGGTTGATGTGCGGATTATCCTTCAAATACTGCATGAGCGCGATGGGCAGCGGTGTTTCGGATAATTCCTTTTTCGGCTGGTAAACACCGGATAGCGAAAGGTAATTGTCGGCACGGTTCCCTGGGCTTTGCAGTTCTACAAAGGAAAGGCAGTCAATGGCGCTTTCAAACAGGTGCAGCGTATGGGATCGCTCCTGTGGTGGCAAGAAGGAGTACCGCTTATCGCTGCCCTCTACTTCCCGAAGGAAGGTTGAGCCTGGGGCGCTGCTCCTAAGCATAGCGTAGCGGGAAACACCATGCGAATCAAAGCCCACAAAGCAGCAGTTGTGCCGCTCATCCTCGTATAGCCTTCCCGTGCATATGCAGAGGCGCAAAAGCGCCATGCCGATGCCGAGCTGCGTAAGGTAATCAATCACCCGGTCATTGTTTTCGTTTGGCTTGGGAAGAACGAAGGTTGGCTTGGGGGGCGGCTTTGGCATAAACTGCTGCTTAGGCGGCTCAAAGCGCAGGCAATCGCACAAATACAGTACTGCTTCCACAAAATGCATATCCCGTACCTCGATAAGATAATCAAGCGCCGACACGCCGCCGACACCCATCGACCAGCGAAACCACTTGCCGTGCGAGATTTTCAGGCTGTCGTTCGTACGGGTGGAATAAACACCGTTGCTAATATGCACCAGCTCATGCTGCTCATATTGTTGTAAATAAGAAAGCAGATCAAGCCGCCGCGCCTGCTCGATCTGCTCCGGGGATACATGCTTTTTTCGTTCCATTCTTCCAGATTTTCCTCCTCCTAGAGACAGAAAAAGACGCTGGAATAATCCGACGCCTTTATTGAGGGTGTTACAGAGAACAATAGGTAATTTATGAGTTGCCGTGAAAATGCACAATGATTTGGGGCGACAGGCAAATTTGCATACGCATAAGAGCGGATCTGTCTTGAGGAAGTGCACAGGGCTTATATGCTGAACGGCGGGGACAAGTCGAAGTCACAAGCAGTACCCGAGAAAGGCTTAAGACCGAACTTGTCAAGGCAGTCGAGCAAGGCCTCGTTGTGGAAAGCCAGTATTTGCGAGCTAAAAATCACCACCTAAAAACTTGCACGCCTTCGTGTAAAAATGTAGAAGTGCCTTTATCAATATTGATGCGCAAAGCATAGTCTGGGGAGGCCAAGAAGCGCCGCAACGCCCGCCAGGGTGGTTCCGTAGAACAGGGTGAGCTTGCTAGTGTAAAGGTAATCCCCCAAGGTGCCGTTGCATACGGTGCTGCCGGTGCAAAGGATCAGCTCCGCCCATTCCACGGCTTCGAGGCGATTCGCCGCGCCATCCTCCACCAGAATCCCGCAACGCGTTTCTCCGATGTTGTCCGAATTCAAATCTAAAACCCGCATGTGAGAAAGGGCGGCTGAGAGGTTTTCCAGCATGGAGGGCTGATAGCCCACGAGCAGCAGGCGAGGGTTACCATAGTGCGTTACTATATAAGCCGCAACGTCTTTGCCGCAGCGCTTGGGCCCATCGTTCCTGCAATGCACCATGCGGTCGCAAAGGCCCATATGCCCTAAAACCGCGTTGATGGCTGCGATCAACAGCCCCCTTGCGTGGGCGTCCGTATCAAAGGGCAAGGCGAGGATATCCCGCAAGGTGCCGGAATAGGCAGCGGGCGCATCCGTGAAGGCTTGCCCCAAGGTGCCTTTGTATTCCGCTTCGATCATCACGTCTTTTCCACTCAAGATCGGATAATCCTTCCGTTCCGTAGTACCAATGGCTTCTTTCGGCGTGAGCGCACGGACCCGGATGGTCACGCTTTCGTTGAGCTCGGCCTCTATGCCGGGCAGCGCCAGGAGTTGCGAAACGATTTTAGTGTATAAATCTTTTGCGATCATGGAGCGTATCCTTTCAAAAACGCCGCAACCTCGGCGACGTATTCGGTTTGGAAAAGCGCCTCGGCTTTTACGAGGGCACGCAGCTTGCCGCCCAGCAAAATGCCGATGCGCTGGGCCAGTTGCCGCGCTTCCTGAAAATCATGGGTCACGAAGAGGATGGTGCAGCCAAAGGTTTGGTGAATGTGCCGTATCTCTGCGTATAGCGTGGCTTTCGTAGCCGGATCCAGCGCCGTGAAAGGCTCGTCCAGCAGCAGAATCTTGGGGCTTAAGGCCAAGGCCCTGGCAAGGGCGGCCCGCTGCTTTTCTCCGCCGCTAGCCATGGCCGGGTATTGCTCCAGAATATGGGAGATGGAGAGCAGCTCGGAAAGGGAATTTACTTTGCTCTGTATATCCGGCGCATTGGCTCCATGCATCTTTAGCCCATAGCCGATGTTTTCCCGCAGCGTCATATGGGGGAACAGGCCGCAATCCTGGTAAACAAAGCCGACAGGACGTTGGGCCAGGGGGAGGGCTTTGGTATTCTCGCCGAACAGGCGTATAGTTCCATGATACGCCTTATCATAAAAGCCGGCAAGGGTTTCCAGCAAAACGGTTTTGCCCGCGCCGGTTTTGCCCAGCAGGGCAAAGATCTCACCCTGGGCAATGGAAAAGTCCATGGGGCCCAGCACAAAATCCCCGCGCCGCACAGAGAGCGCTTGTACCGCAATGGCATCCATAGCTACCTACCTCCGCCGATCCGATAATATCTGGGCGGCTTGTTCAGCCTGTTCGTCACTACCAGGGTTAAGCAGGCGATGAAAAGCATGAGGGCTGCCGCTGCCATGGCCATATTGTTATCCCCGGTAGCGATGCTTAG
This sequence comes from Candidatus Pelethousia sp., assembly GCA_034928145.1. Classification (GTDB taxonomy): domain Bacteria; phylum Bacillota; class Clostridia; order Christensenellales; family CAG-138; genus Pelethousia. Next base: position 4,196 of record JAYFPE010000021.1, read on the forward strand.
GTAAATGCTTCCGGGCAGAGTTTCCGTTTTCATCCTTGTTACGCCCACCAGCATGAGAGTGGCTCCAAATTCGCCCATAGCCCGGGACCAGGTGAGTACCACCGTGCCCACTAGGGCATTTTTACATAAAGGGAGCGTGATGGTGATAAGCTGCTTCCACTTGGATGCGCCCAGCATTTCGGCAATGCGTTCCAAACGACTATCCACTTGCATAAAGGCGGTGCGCACCATGCGCAGGGCAAAGGGCAGGTTTACAAACAATTGCGCAATCACGATGCCCCGCTTATCGAATACCACCCGGAAGCCAACGCTCTTGAGCCATTTTCCAAAGCTTGAGGAAAAGACGATCAACAAACAAAGGCCTAAAACAATATAGGGTAGGCACATGGTCAGCTCCAAAAGCACCTCGCCCGCACGCTTGAAGGGCATACTGGTGCGCGTAAAGGCATAGGCCGACGGAACGGCCAGGAGCATGCACAGGGCCGTGGAGAGAAAGGCCGTGGACAAGCTGGTTCTGATGGAGAAACGGATTTCCTGGGAAGCGATCGCTGCCGGGAGGTACGCCACACCGCCCAGCACAACGGCGAAGATCGCGCTGCCGATCAAGAGCATGACCAGCAGCGCGACCACCATAGAGATCGCGGAAAACAAATCAATTTGGCGTTTTATGGGCGACCGCACCTTACCCTACGAGCTCGTAGCCGTGCTTCACCCAAATATCCTTCGCGGCCTGCCCATTTAGATAGGCAACAAAGGCGGCAAGGGCGTCCGCATCATCGGCATATGTAAGGGAAGCGGCGGGGATGGTCTTAATGTATTTCTCCATATCTGCTGTTGCCAGGATTTCAATGCCCTCGGCCTTAGCGTTTTCCTTCCATACGATGGCGGCGTCCGCTTCACCTGCGGCGAGGGCGGTGGCCATGGCGGGCGCGGTGGGGGTACTAGCGGCGATTTTGACCGTATCTTTAATGCCCGCATCTTCAAAGGCCTTCATGGCGATTTTGCCGATAGGGGTGGATTCGGGGTCGCCGATGAGCACTTCCACGCCGCTTTTGGCGAGATCCTTCAGGCCGGCAATAGCCTTGGGATTGCCCTTTTGCACGGCGATAACGGGAATGTGCTTAACCAGGGGCACGCTGTTGACCACGGCGGCCTCGATAGGCTTAAGCTCCTCCGCAGAACCGGCAATGAACATATCGCCTTCCTGGGCGGTGTTGATCTGGGTCTGAATCTGCGCCGCGTTCGCGAAGGTGATCTCCATTTCGCACTTGGTGGCGGCTTTGAACGCATCCGCAATTTCCTGGAAGGGCTTGGTCATGCCCGCGCCGCAATAGATGCTCAGGGTGTGGCCGCTCAGATCGGGCAGCGCCGTGGCAAGGGGCTTATCCATGATTTCCGCAAGCTGATCGGCCGAAAGGTCGTACTTGAAGAAGTGACTGTAGAAATAGCTGATCTTTTCAGCCAGCATGGCGTCGCTTACGAGATGGGGATAGAGCTTGTTCAGCGTCCAGAAAATTGTGAGGGGCTGCTCCACTGTGCGGTTGCCCCAAACATGGGCCACGGTGGGAATGTAGTAGATGCTGCCGGTCTTCACCGCGGCCACATCGGATAAGAGCTTATCGGACTTAAGCTCGTCGATCATGGCGCGCTCGGTTACAATCATAATTTCAGGATTCCAAAGCAACAGGTCTTCCTGGGTATATTCTAGAGATTCGCCGCTGCTCATTTTGGTGGTTACGCTCTTGCCACCCGCGGCTGCGATCCACCATTCCGCGATAACGTGGGGCTGGGTCAGCTTGGTTACGTTGCCGTAGAGTACGGTTTTTTTATCCGCGTCCGCAATAGTCTTGGCCAAATCCGCAGCCTCTTTTACCATGGCGTCAAAATAGGCCAGGTAATCCGCGGCAATTTCCGCTTTGTTGAGCACTTCGCCCATCAGGTTTACGGCTGTTTTAACATCCTCGGTTTTCTTCCATTCTAGATAGATGCAGGCCACGCCGTTTTCGCCCAGCTGCTCCGCGGTTTCCTTGGTCATGGTAACGCAAAGGTCAGGCGCAAGCTTGAGCACCTCCTCAATGAGCAGATCCCCATCGGAATTCACCAGCAGGGGCGCGTCCTTAATTTGAGGCGCAAACTCATACTGCATCTTCCACTTGTCGGACTTGGTGAAGTTGGCGGCCATCTGGTTGCACAGCAGGTTGCCCGCGCCCATCAGCTCAACAAAGGCGTTCAACACGCCGTTCGCGCCGAAGGTGGCGATGGACTTCACCTCGCCGGGGATGGTAACTTCCCGGCCCGCCATATCGGTAACGGTGAAATCCGCCCTGGGTTCATTGGCGGGTGGGGCAGATTCTGTAGGGGACGCTGCCGCCGGGGCCTCTACAACGGGCATGGCCGCGGGCGCGCAGCCGGCCACCGCGACGGCAAGCATGAGGGCCATCATCAAAAGAGCTAAAATCCGTTTCACGGTATTCCTCCTGGTTTGTTTTATTGCAGGCATCCGCGCCCTAAGGCATGGATGGTATGCACACATGGGAAGGCTTGGGCCCGGATGTAAACATTGCGGCCACTTCGGTTACGCAAACATCCAGATCGTAAAGCGCGGAAAGGCTTTGGGAGGTAATGGTGGCCTGTGGGCTGCCATCGGCAAACACCAGGCCATCCTTGAGCATCAGCACCCGGTTCGCGGCTAAAAAGGCCTGATCCGGGGAGTGGGAGGTCATAAGAATTGCGTAGCCCTCCCCAGCCAGGGCTTTTATCACCTGCAAAATACGGATTTGGTTGGCATAATCCAGGCTGGCCGTGGGCTCATCCAGCACAAGGTAGCGGGTATCCTGGGCCAGGGCACGGGCCACCAGCACCAACTGGCGCTCCCCGCCGCTGAGCTCTTGAAAGCGGTACTCCGCCATCCTAAGCACATCCAGCCGCTCCATGGCGGCCTCCGCGGCCCTTTTATCCATCCGGGAGGGGGCGGCGCCCAGGCGCTGGTGGGCAACCCGGCTCATCAATACCGTTTCCCGCACGGTATAGGGGAAGATAAGGCCGGATATTTGGGGCACATAGGCGATGCGGCGGGCCCGTTCCTTGGGGGAAAGGGAGGCCGCGTTCTTATCATCGATGCAAACCTTGCCGCCCTGCGGCTTGTGTAGGCTGAGCAGGCAGCGAAAGAGGGTGGTTTTGCCCGTGCCATTGGGGCCCAGGAGGCACAGGCTCTCGCCCGCATCCAGGGTGAAGGACACATCCTCCAGAACGGGCGTATCGTTTTTGTAGCGGAAGCGCAAATGCTCGACGCGAATCACCTCACCACCCCCTTTTTATCCGGGCCAGCATAACGGCGAACACGGGCGTGCCAATGAGGGCCGTCATAACGCCCAAGGGAAGCTCTACCCCGGCAATGCCCCTGATGAGGTTATCGATCAGCAGCAAAAACAGGCCGCCAATTACAAAGGAAAGGGAAGCCAGCCTGCCATAATTGGCCCCCACTAGCGCCCGGGCGATGTGGGGTACCACCATGCCGACCCAGCCGATGATGCCGCAAAAGCTCACGGAAATCACCGTCATCAGGGTGGAGCTAATGATCACTACGATCTTGACCAGGGGCACGTTCACGCCCATGGAAAGGGCTTCATCCTCCCCGGCAGCCAGGGCGTCAATCTGGGTGCGGAAAAGAAAAAGGATGGCTAGGGAAAGGCCTACGGCGGGCAGCATCACCAGCACATCACCGTTGTTGCCCTTACCTAGGCTCCCCATGAGCCAAAAGGTAATGGAAGGGAGCTGGCTATCCGTATCGGCCAGGGTTTTGACCACGGAGAGCAGGGATTGGAACAGGCTGGATACCACCACCCCGGCCAGGATCAGCACGGTAAGATCCTGCTTTTTGCCGCTGAGGGAGGCAATCAAATACGCGAGGCCTACGGCGGATAGGCCAAAAACCAGGGCCGAAAGCTGTATACCCGCCCAGCCGCTGTTTTGCAGCATGGCCAGCGCGGCCCCAAACCCCGCTCCGGCGGATACGCCCAGGATATCCGGGGATACCATGGGGTTTTTAAACAGCGTTTGGTAGGATGCGCCGGACATGGAGAGCGAGCCCCCCACCAATATGGCCAGCAGAATGCGGGGCAGCCGAACCTGCAGCACCACCTTTTCCAAGGTGGATTCCCAATAGGGCTCTATGGAGTGCAGGCGGGAGAAGCCGATATGGGTCACCATTCCCGGCGCAATGGGATAGCGGCCAACGAGGAAGGAAAGGAAGAACGCCGCCACCAGGCCGCAAAGGAAGATGAGCATGAGCAGCGCATAGCGGGAGCGGCCCTTCATTGCGCGCTCCGTTTGCGGATGACCGTGCGCTCGGCGGATTTACCGAAGAAGTGGTAGCCCGAGCCGCCCTCTGTAAGGATATCCAGCATCTCATCCGCCTTGGTAACCAGGATGCCGCCCGCCATGGTTACGCCCTTGTCAAACAGGGGCTCGGGCAGCATGCTGGCCGTGGGGCCGGTCACAAGAATTTCAGCTCCGGGTTTGGCCATGGCCAGGATGGAGGGCAGGGTATCGTTGAGGATAGTAACCCCGGTGATGACCAATAAATCCGCATGCGGCACAAATTCCGGCGTGGACTCGGCCGGAACAAAATAGGGGAGCTCCCGCTCCTTTAAGGTGCGGGAATCCTGCTCCAGCACGCGAAAATCCTTCCTGGCCCCGATGAGCTTTTTGAGCATGGGCACCAGCGCGCCGATGACCACGGTTTTTTCATATTTCGTTACATCCAGCTCATCAAAAGCGTCCTTGGCCATTTCAATGGTATATTCCGTGGGGGGCTCCAGCTCCCAAAGCAGGCTGCTCAAGGCGTTGAGGGTGGCGATGCCCAGGGCTTTACGCAGGATGTTATCGCAAAACACATCCTCCAGATATTTTTCCGCGCTGCGGCCCCGCAGCCTGCCCGAAAGGGGCATGGCCGCCGCGGAGCTGGGGCAGCACACCGCCGCCGGGATCTCCTTGATGGGCGTGAAGCACAGCCCACCCTGGCCGGTAGATAGCTTGACCCCGGAAAAGAACAGCCCAAAGGCCGCCCGCTCAACGGTGATAGCGCTTAGCTGATCACCCAGGCGTTCCCGAACCAGCGCCACGGATTCCTGCAAAATTACGTTGTTTGCCATTTATATTCCCCTTTATATGTATTCCGGTTCGGTGAGCCATTCGGCAAGAACGCGATCACCTGCTTGCAGGCGAAGGCCGCCCTCCAGGTAAAACTGCGCGTTGGCAGCAAGATAGCCTTCCCGCCGGGTGGAGCCAAAGCCCAGGACCGGCTCCGCCATCATCCGGCCCTCCCGCTCGAAAAGCCGCAGGCGGATGATAAAATCAAAGGGCGGGCCGCTAACGGGCTTGCTTAGTTCCGCTTCCACGGTATAGGGCCGGGGAATGGGCTGCCTGAGCAGCTTGCGAACGGCGGCCTGCACATAAAGCCGCGCCGTGAGGTCCGCTCCGCCCGGCGGGCCGGGCAGGCCCATTATGGGCTTGCCCTCTATCATGAACAGAGAACAATGCTTGCCGGGGCCATGATCCAGCTCCTGCACCAGCATTTTCCCCATTTCAGCCAGCGTGGATTTGGTATAGTCCTTGGTGCCCTTGGAGGAACCCGCGCAGATGAGTACAAAATCCGCCTCCGCCAAAGCGCGGGTCACGGCGGCGCGCAGGGCAACAGGATCATCCCGCACAATGGGGAAAACAACGGCCTCACAACCCCACTGAGCAAGGTATGCCTGAAGCATCAACCCGTTGGATTCTGGGCTGCCGCCAGGCGGCAGGGGGGCCGTACCCAAAGGAACGAGCTCATCCCCGGTGGGCAGGAAGGCGACTTTGGGCTTTTGCAGCACCAAGGCTTCTTGGATGCCGCCGGAGGCCAGGATGCCCAAAAGCGACGGGGTAATCTGCTCGCCCGCGCAGGCGAGCACCTCGCCGGCACGCATCTGCTTGCCGGCCGGAACAATGCCCTCGCCGCGCTTTTCAGGCAGGCGGGTGAGGGAGAGCTGTCCTTCTTCATCCAACTGCACGCATTCGATCTCGATCATGGTGTCGTATTGCTCGTCTATGGCGCAGCCCGTGTTGCAAAAGGCGTAGTCCTTGCCTTCCAGCCAGGTGCGCGTGCCCTTTATGAGCCCCTCGTATTGGAAGGCAATGCCATCGCAGGAGGCGCACTGCGTGTTGGGCAGGGCGTGGCGACTTAAGATATCCTGGGCCGTGACCCGCCCGCAAAGCCGGGATACGGGCAGCGTTTCCGTTTTCGCAAGGGGCGAAATACGCGCCTCCAAAATGGCGAACATCTCGGCCCGGCTGGGCATAAGGTTGCTCTGTTGCTGCATGCATTCTCCTTATCTATTGGGGGCTACATTCAGAAGGCGTTGGGGCAGAAAGCCCACGTTGTCAAAGCCCATCTTCTCTAAAATTCGTTCCTTGCTCTTGCGCGAATCGATCACATAGGCATATTCGTCTATGCGATATACATCCACATCCGGCCGCTTGGGTGGCTCCTTGGCACTTACGAAGGCTCCAACGAGCTGATTGCCGCCCCCAGCAAGGTACCAAAGGGGGATGTCGTCCTCCCCGTTCCCTGCGCCCAGGCTAATTTCACGATCAGGCAGGATCAGCCGCGCAAGGGCCACGGTATGGGCTAGCTCCCAGGAAGAGCATCTGGGATGGATTGCATAGGGCGTGCCTGCAAAGGGCATAAAACGGGATATGCGCAGCTGATATAAATGAGGGAACTTGCGAAGGAAGATCAGGTGGTCGATGCGATCCTCAATGGATTCGCCCAGGCCGATCAGCATCATGGAGCGAGAGGCTATACCCGCCTCCTCGCAGGCCTCTAGTAGGGCGATGCGTCGCGCTAGGCTATCCCCCGGTTTTGCGGCGCTAAATATGGCCGGCACCGTACATTCCAGCGAAGAGGTCACGCTTTCCACGCCCAGGCGCTTCATCTCCCTAAGCGCTTCCCCGGAAAAGGATGGGCCAAAGTTCACCTCGATGCCGATGCTGCTGTGTAGTTGGATTTCCCGCAGCATAACCAGCAATTCTGTTTCGAAACCGTCGTTAAGATCGGTACCGCCGCTGATATGGAATTGGCGGTAACCAAGCTGCTCCAGCTTTTCCAAGCATAAAAAAGCGCTTTGCGCGAAAAGTATTCTTCCGAATAAAACGAACAGTAGCCGCAGCGCGGTTGGATATGGCAAGGGAATAAGCCGCCCGAACCGGCTGTGAGCCAAGGGCCGCCGCCTAAATACATGCGGCGCATCTGTGCTGCATAGGAAAACAAGTCATAGCTGCAATCGGGGCAAACTGCTTCGCTCCAATAGGTAAGCGCTTCGTTTTTGCTGACTCCAAAAGGATTAGTCATATTTCTACATCCAGCACTCAAAAATCACGTTATACTTTTATGGGAATAACGATAATGTATTTTATCATATTTTGTCATAGTGGACAAGCTTTATATTTATATAGGCTATATTTAGGATTAACCATATAACCCATATGGGTTTATGCTTATTATTCAGGCTGCAGGGGACCAATGATCAAAATGCCCAGCTCCTTTTTACCCGGCAGGTAGAAAGGAAAATCCGCGCGCCCGGTGGCTGTAAGCCGCTGCAAATGCGGGCAGGGAGAAAATAAGGCGCAACAAGGATACCTGGAGGAAGATTTGGTGCATGGTATTCAAAGCCTGGCGGAATGAGATTGTACGGCGGAATGACTGATGCAAGATTTTGCTTAGCAGGTTTGTATGGGCGTGATATTAATAATCTCATTTTTGTTTTTGCTACTTCCCGTTCCAAAGAATGCAAAACTATAAGGTGTGCCGCAATAGCTCTCTATCACAGCACACCTTTATGCAGCTCGCTTTTAATATTGATCCAGTATGTCATGATGCCCCACATCCACAAGGATAATCATGACATTGCCCTCATAAAACCAGATGATGCGAATGTCCATGTTGACGCTGCATTCAAACAGGTCGGGTGTTCCCTGTATCCGCTTTGTGCGCAAGGAAGGGTGCATAGGGTTTTCGGAAAGCAGCTCCAGTTTGTTTTGAAGCTGCTTTTTCTCATTCGCGTTCAGCTTTTTGAAATGTTTTTTGAAGCGGTCGGTAAAGGCAAACTGATATGCCATCCCTAATTCTCCAACTCATCAAACAGGTTGTCGATGTTATCGAACACAGGCTGGCTTCCAGCCTTCACCTTAGCTTTCACATCATCAATTTCCATTTTCAGTTCATCTACAAACTTCTTGGGATAAACCACCACGGGGATAAGCTGAATTACGCCATCCTTTTCCGTGATTTCCAGCTTATCGCCCTCTTTGATGCCGAGCTTGGAAACGACCTCTTTGGGGATCGTGATCTGCGACTTGCCGCGAAGTTCTGCCAACATAATATTCACCTCCTGCGGTAGGAAAGTTGCATTTTCCTACTACTAGTATATCCATATTCGAGAGAATATGCAACAAAATCATTATCTTGTGCAGATATCTCTATACCATATTTATCGGGTAGAGTATGATCAAATTATAACATAAACTGTCACGCTTGTCCTGCTCAAATATAAAGGAGACAAGGTTTAAATCAGGAGTGGTGTTTTTCGTCTCCCATGCCACACATGGCCAATGTTTAAATTCACGGTTGTTGCCGCTTTAGCTACATCGCCTTTCTAATTGGTGGGCCAGATTACCTTCGGCATGGTAGTAGACACCTCACATGTTTGATAAATCTGCACCTGCATTTAATTGAAAGAAAGAACAAGGCACCTTATTTGAGATGCCTTAAAGTAGGAACATTCTATAAGGGTCTAAGACTCTGATATCTCACCAAACAAGATACGTATATAATCACGCCTGCTGTATAGAATACGATCAACAAATATAGCGGATTCACCAACGCGGTAGAAGGCCAAATAGTTTCCACAGACGAGGAAACGGTAATCGCTTTCCAATCCCGTTATGGAAGAAAGCGGCGCGCCCAACTGTGCATGGACTTCAAGCATGCGTAACCGTCTAATAATTTCGGATACAGCGTTCTGTGCTGCATCCGGGTTCGCCAATTCCTGCGAGATATATAACCTTAGTTCAGCTAAATCGTTTTGTGCCTCGCCAGATAAATAGAGTTTATTCATGGCTTATTCCAAGGTTGGATTCTACTTGCTCAATCGCAATCCAGCCTCCGTTTTCACCGGAATAGCGGCCTTTGGCTAACTCATTCATAAGCTTCATATTAGCCTGCGTTTTTTCGTATTCATCAATGTCCAGGATAGCATATCGCCCGCGACCATTCTTGGTCAGGAACACCGGTGAGCCAATGGTTACATCCCGAAGAACTTCGCCATAATTGCGCAAATCAGAAATCGGTTTAATGTTCGGCATAAATTACACCTCCTTATATGAATAGGATATCCCAATCCGCTGTAAAATTCAACGATAAATATAAAGAAATCTCATTAAGGCTATCGAGTTTCAATGTGATGAAAATCGGACGTTAAGTAAAGATGTTTCATTACAAAGAATTATGTTGTATAATTTGATTATCGGAACAGATGAGATTGGCGAAGGCAATTATTTTTAGAATTTCGAATAACAAGAGAAGATAACTATAAGGAAGGAAGTTCTTGAAAGGTGCAAAGTATTCCGAATGCGGAATTTATAGTCTGCTGTTGAGTCACTTCGCGAGGAGGAAATATGAGAACTGATTTGATCAATTGGTCAAGATTCGAACAGTGTAATAGTGCGAACTTGACATCTGCATTTGAGAATATGTGCAGAATGCAGTTTAATCGGTTTTTCTTTGATGGAAAAGCAATTCTTACATCAAGCCCTAATAATCCAGGAATTGAAGTTGAGCCAGTCTTGCATTTAAGTACAAATAAACATATAAGCTTTCAAGCAAAGTATTTTACATCTAACATAGATTATGGTTCAATAGAGCGATCAATGAAAGCTGCTATTATGAATTATAGCGGTAAGCTCGATGTTATCTATCTATACTGCAACAAGGATTTTGCATATATAGCGCCTTCGTTCGTGCGATTTAAAAATGCATTATGTGCAGCCAATATCTGCCTAATAGCTGTCACGAACGCAGAAATTCTTAATCAGATAATTGGAAATCGTTATTTAGTAATTGCAGCGAGATATTTCCAGAATGAGTCAATCAATGCAGATTGGTTTGCGCAGAAGGTAGAATTATCTTTATCTGAATTAGAACCACGATATACCCGCGGCTTTAATGTGGAGGTTGAATATGAACAGCAACTCAGTCTCTTTGCATTTATGCAGGGGGCGATTGATTATCTCAATAATAAAAGAGCCGGCACGATAAAAGGAATCAAAGATTTACGCCCCTTTCTATCAAAATATTGGGACTTTATTGATGAAACAATTATACGCTTAAAAAATATTTCAGATATTAATAGTGGGAATGCTCTTGATTGTTTAGGATGGTATGATTTAATTTGTGAAGGCCGAAACTTTGAAATTAGAGTAATGGAACAAGAGCTAGATGAGCTGATTTCAAAAGTACATTCTGAAAAAAACGCGAATCGTCGTAATAATCTTTTAAATGAGCGTACCTATCTGGAGAGGTTTCTCAATGCACTTTATGATATCCGCATTGATGAAACGGAACGTAGGCTACTTCAAAGTAAAGTTCTCATACTCAAGGGGAATGCTGGTACCGGGAAATCACACCTGCTTGGCACCTTTTCAAAGATGCGTATAGATTCAGGGGATCCAACCATACTTTTACTTGGACAAACGTTTTTATCCGATCACCCTGTCGAGCAACAGATACTTGAGAATCTTGGACTTAATTATTTCTTTGACGAGCTTCTAGATATTCTTGATGGAATGGGAATAGAGGGGAATCGTCAAGTGATAATTATTATTGATTCAATTAATGAAAGTACAAATAAAGATATCTGGAAATCCAGTTTATCGAGAATCTTTGACAAAATAGAAACTTGTCAAAATGTTAGACTCATTTTATCAATAAGAACCGGGTACGAAAGACTTACGTTCACCGATGCAGTTACTAAATACATAAACGATGGATCGGCATCACAAATCGTACATTATGGATTTGCTGATAACACAATTGAAGCCACTATGCAGTTTTTTGATTATTATAAAATTCCTTTTGGCGCAAGTGATCTTCTTCAACATGAGTTTTCAAACCCACTGATGCTCAAGCTATACTGCGAAACAAGAAAAAGCAATCCTGCAAGCCTATTTGATGATAAGGTAAACTATTTTTCGCACAAATGAAAAAGGGCCAGAAAAGGAAGGACATGGCCGAACTCGCTTGGTAGAATGTAAGTTACCACACAAAACATCGAACCGAGCAAAGGAGAAAAGCCATGTCCG
>JAYFPE010000039.1:0-37998 GCA_034928145.1 Candidatus Pelethousia sp.
AGAGGGGCGAGCGGGTTGCCCACGGCATCTGTTTCACGGCTTTGAAGCGGTAGACACAGCTTGCCGGGGGCCCGCCGAGCCACGATACATTCGGGCACGGAACACAACAAGGGTCGTGCCTAATCTGCGTTCCGAGGGGACGGGGGGCGAGGCCGCCCCCAGCCGGGGTGCAGGGGGGCGGGCCCCCCTGCAAAGGTTCATGCCCTTTAGACCAAAAACAAGGTGTCCCTGTCGGGGAATCTAATGCAACTTATCACTTTCGTAAAGGCGAAAGCCCAGTTAACAAAGGAGCAACACGACCATAAGGCAGCGTTGCGACTATTGCAAACCGTATGGTCGCCCCCGGCCGGGGTGCAGGGGGGCGGGCCCCCCTGCAAAGGTTCATGTCCTTTAGACCAGCAACAAGGCGGCCCTGCTGGGGAAATCTAGTATGGGGAATCTAGTATATGGCATCGCTTTCGTAAGGAGAAAATACGGCCTGCCTGGGTGCGGTGGCTTTCATGTCCCAGAACCAGAATGACGCGAAGCGCCTGAAAGGCTTCCCCGGCCCAAGCGGTCTTTTTGCGCCCGCGTCCCCCCAAAGCAGCTAAAAACCTTGTGTTTTCGCTTCATATGCAGTATAATATTTCTTCGTGCCCAAGGGCAATAATTTAGATACGATTTTAATGAAGATAGAGGTATCCTGTATATGACCAACGACCACATCCGCAACATTGCCATCATCGCTCACGTGGATCATGGCAAAACCACCATGGTGGATCAACTCCTGCGCCAAAGCGGCGTTTTTCGGGCCAACGAGCAGGTTCTGGAGCGGGTCATGGATAGCGGCGATCTGGAAAGGGAGCGCGGCATCACCATCCTTTCCAAAAATACGGCTGTGAATTATAAGGACTACCGCATCAACATTGTGGATACGCCGGGCCACGCCGATTTCGGCGGCGAGGTGGAGCGCATTTTGCAAATGGTGGATGGCGTGCTGCTGTTGGTGGACGCTTTTGAGGGCTGCATGCCGCAAACACGCTTCGTGCTGGGCAAAGCCCTGGCCCTGGGCAAGGTGCCCGTGGTGGTGGTGAATAAGGTGGATCGGCCCGGCGCGCGCCCCCTCGAGGTGGTGGATGAAACGCTCGAGCTGTTTATGGATCTGGGGGCCACGGCGGGGCAGCTGGATTTTCCCGTCGTGTATGCCAGCGCCCGCGACGGCTACAGCAGCCTCGACCCGGATAAGCTTGGCGAGGATATGCAGCCGCTCTTTGATACCATCCTCTCGGCCGTCCCCGCCCCCGAGGGCGACCCGGACGAGCCCCTCCAAATCCTCTTTTCCACCATCGATTATGATGATTATGTGGGCCGCATCGGCGTGGGCCGCATCATGCGCGGCAGAGCCTACCGCAACGAGATCGTCACCCTTTGCGGCGGCATGAAGGAGGACCGGCGCGAGGTCAAGCTTTCGCGGCTCTACCGCTTCGAGGGCCTCAAGCGGGTGGAGATCGAGAAAGCCGCCGCAGGCGAGATCGTAGCCGTAGCCGGGGTGACCGGCCTCTCCATTGGCGAAACTGCCTGCGACAGCGCGCACATCGAGCCGCTGCCCTTCGTGCATATCGACGAGCCCGCCGTCTCCATGATGTTCCTGGTGAACGATAGCCCCTTTGCCGGCAAAGAAGGAAAATACGTGACCTCCCGCAACCTCAGGGAGCGCCTTTTTAAAGAGGTGGAAACAAATGTTTCCATGCGCGTGGAGGAAACCGAATCCACGGATATGTTCAAGGTGAGCGGCCGCGGCGAGCTGCACCTTTCCATCCTCATTGAGCAGATGCGGCGGCAGGATTTCGAATTTGCCGTTTCCCGCCCCAGGGTGATCATGAAAACGGACGAGCGCGGCAAGCTGCTCGAGCCAATCGAGGAGCTGACCGTGGACGTGCCGCAGGAATATGTGGGCGTGGTAATGGAAAAGCTGGGCCAGCGCAAGGCCGAGCTCATCAACATGCTGGCCCAGAACGACGGCAGCGTGACCCGCCTGATCTTCACGATTCCGGCCCGCAGCCTTCTGGGCTACCGCTCGGAGCTGCTCACGGATACCCGCGGCAACGGCGTGATGAGCCACATCTTCCATGGCTACGACGCATTCAAGGGTGAGATCGAGGAACGCACCCATGGCAGCCTCGTTTGCCATGAGACCGGGGATACCTCCAGCTACGGCCTTTTTAACACACAGGAGCGCGGCCGCCTGTTCGTAGGCCCCGGCGTAGAGGTCTACGAGGGCCAGGTGGTGGGCGAATGCAGCCGCAACGAGGATATCGTGGTCAACGTTTGCAAGAAAAAGCACGTTACCAACATGCGCGCCTCCGGCAGCGACGAGGCCCTGCGCCTCACGCCCCCAGCCCTGATGAGCCTGGAGCAATGCATCGAGTTCATCGGCGACGACGAACTGGTCGAGGTCACGCCCAAGTCCATCCGCCTGCGCAAGCGCCTGCTCACCAAGGACGCCCGCGTCAAGCAGGCCAACCGCAACGGGTGATTCCTTGCTGCCAGCAACAGATACCAACGGGCTGTATCGCAAAGAAGCGATACAGCCCGCATCTTTTGGGCCGATAGATTGGATTTTGCCGTGTTCCTATCCTGCTCCCTTTCTGTATATCATGGGAACATACCGCATACCGTCTGTCGTTTTTTCTGCTTCTGTGTCGACAAAACCTAAGCGACGATATACAGCAACCGCGTAAGGTGATGAATTAACGGTTATTTCATTTGATGTGCTATTTTCCAAAACAACATTAAACAGCTTTCTTCCGATTCCCTGCCTATGGTGCAAGCCATCAACAAAGAATAGCGCGATATGGTTGCCGCCGTTCCTTGTAGCAATCACGCCTAAAAGCTCGCTTTCTTCAAATGCTCCATATAGGTGAATGCGATTTAAGTAATCTTCATTGTCAATGACAGAGCTTCGGAATGTGTCTATCCCCTCCGCAGAATAATCCGGCGCTTCGTATTGCATAAAGGTATTCCAAACAAGATTAAGCGCTCCTTCATAATCTTCCCGTTCAATTTTTCTAATCAGCATAAGGCGCCCTTCTTTGGGAATATCAATGCTCTTGTTTTAAAACCGCCCGATAGCTTCCCGTTTACATAGGCGCCGCCAGAGCGCGTCTCACGATTGTCTTGATCCCGGCAGGCGCTTTTCTATGGTTTTCGTTTTATGGGCTTGTCGTCATCAATTGGGCCAGCGAAACCCGCCCAACGCGCCGATGGCTTCCAGCACGGAGCCGCCCAAGCTACGGGCCTTATCCGAAACGGTAAAGCAATGCTCGCGCTTGGCCCGGGGATCCACATCTGCGCACTTCATGCCTGCGGGCGCGTATACGCCATCCGCCAGGAGGCCACGCAACACGCCCGTGATGGGCGTAACTACCGCCACATCCCCCACCAGGGCGATGGTCTCCCCTGCCTCCACTAAGTCGCCGATCTCGCGGACGCCGCGGAATATACCGGCAGCGGGCGCGTGCATTACACGCTCCGCCGCATAGCCGCCGATTTCGCCGGGCACACCGGTGTTGGGCAGGGCGCTGCCGTTATAATAGACACGGCCCAGGTCGTGGCCGCGCATGGTCTCGATCACGGCGTGGCAATCCTCCCAGGCCGTAAACCCCGGCCCCAAGGCGATGACGATAGGCGCGTCGGTAATCGCGGTGCCTGCGTTGCGCTTGGCCAGAACGGCATCCACCAGCACATCGGGCCGCAGCTCGGCAAGGATCCTCGCCTCCGGGTCAGCAAAAACAGGGATCTCCCCGGCCGTCCAGATCTCCTCCGCCTCGGCCTTGGTATGCGCCAGCCGAGCCACCGCATCCTCAACCCTGGCAAAGCCCTCCGTGATGGCCGGACAAAAGCTTACCGTGCGCCGAATGGCCGTGGGCACGGGCAGATCCGTCATGGCCACGCGCAGTCCGGTGCGAAACAGGCGCAAGGCCACGCCGCTGGCCAGATCCCCCGCGCCCTTGATTAATACCATCTTTTCATTTTTCATGTATCTTTCCATCTTCCCATACCTCCTTTATGGCCTGCGCGCTTTGCAGGCTGGCGATCACCGCACGGCCCGGCCAAAGCATGGCCGCCTGCCTGCCCCAATCGAGGCGCTGCCCCTCGGCCTTGTTCAAAAGGAGCACGGCGCAAGCCGTTCCATATCCCTCCGCCAAAATGGCGTTTGCCACATCCCCAGGTGTTACCACATGCCCTTTCCCCACGCCCAGCAGGGCGGCATAGCGCGCGGGGCGATGCGCCGCCTCGGCGACCGTTTGCCCCACGCCGTCCAGCCCGGCCACATAGACCAGCCGCTTTGTTTCACGTGGAACATTCGGCTCGTGGGGCGCGTGCGCCTTGAGGGGCAGGCCTTTGGAGCCATCCGCCTCGCAAAGCACATATTCGGCCAAAGATAAAAGGGCCTCCATGGGGGCCCCCTGGCTCAGCTTTCCATCCTCTCCCTTTGCGCCAAAGCAGACCAGGGGCGCGCTTTGCAGCAGGCGCGCGGCCTGCTCCGGTTCGCCAGCGAGCGGAACACCCGTTGGGGCCAGCATATGGGTGCTGGTGCACAGCAGCGTTTTATGGCCCGCCGCCAGCTCCCGGCCCAGGCGCAGCAGCAAAGTGGATTTGCCGCCGCCGCCGATGATGGCCGTCAGCCCGGTCGGGATCTGCAGGGTTTCCCGTAGCGTCATGGGGCGATCATCCCTTCAAAGCATTGGGCAAAGATAACATCCAGCGCCCGTTCCCCTTCTTCCACAAAGCGCTCGTAGCGGGCCAGCATATCCCTGGCCTCGGGCGTGAGCAGCGCGCCGCCGCCGTTTTTGCCGCCGGCCTTCGAGGTGAGCAGCTTGAAGCCCAGGATATCTTCACTGTTTTTGATGATGCGCCAGGCCTTGGAATAGGCTAGATCCATCTCGATGGCAGCGGATCTGAGCGAACCCGTACGGGATACCCGGGTCAGCAGCTCGGCAATGCCGCGGCCGAAGCACTTTTCCCTTTTGAAAAGGCGTAGCTGCACGCGGTAGCTCAAAGGCTCGTCCATGGGTTTTATCCTTCCTTGCCGGCGCTTAGCAGAGCCTCGTAGATAGCCTGCAAATCCCCGGCATTGAAATACTCAATCACGATCCGGCCCCTCGCACCCGTGCCCTGAATGGAGACCTTGGTGCCCAGGCGTTCCCGAAGGCTTGCCTCCGCCGCGGCCAGATCGCTATCGCGCAGGGGCTCCTTCTTTTCCTGCTTGTCCTTCCTGGCCGGGCGCTCGCTTTGTTCGCGGGCCAGGGCCTCGGCGGCCCGTACGGAAAGCCCCTCGCCCGCGATCCGCTCGGCCAGCTCCTTCTGGGCCTCGGCATCCTGCAAGCCCGCCAGCGCCCGGGCGTGCCCGGCCTGCAAGCGGCCCTTGCGCAGCTGATCCTGAACATCCTGCGGCAGGGTGAGGAGCCGCAGGCAGTTGGCAATCGCCGGGCGGCTTTTAGAGAGGCGCTTGGAAACCTCCTCCTGCGTAAGGTCGTGCTGCTGCATCAAAAAGCGGATGGCCGCCGCCTCTTCGATGGGGTTCAAATCCTCCCGCTGGAGGTTCTCGATCAGGGCAACCTCCATCACCTGCGCTTCATCCAGCTCTTTAACGATGGCGGGCACAGTGGAAAGCCCCGCCATGCGGGCCGCCCGGAAGCGGCGCTCGCCGGCCACGATCACATAGCGCTCACCCTTCTGGCGCACCAGGATGGGCTGCACCATGCCGTGCTGGGAAATGGAGCCGGAAAGTTCTTTTAGTTTATCCTCATCGAAATCCTTGCGGGGCTGGCCCGCATTGGTATCAATGCTGTATACGTCGAGCTCGCGTACGCCCTCCTGCGGCGCCTCCGCATAATCCCCCAACAGCGCGTCCAGGCCCTTGCCCAGGCCTTTTTTTATCGCCATAGCCATCCTCCTTATCCCTCTTCCCCGGCGCTGTGGCAGCCGTTGCCGCGGATCAGCTCCTGCGCCAGCTCCACATAGGCCCGCGCGCCCGCGCATTTCTCATCGTAGAGGGTGATGGGCAAGCCAAAGCTGGGGGCCTCCCCCAGCCGCACGGAACGGGGGATGATGGTGTTATATACCTTGTTTTTAAAGAACTTCTTAACTTCCGTCACTACCTGGGCGCTCAAATTGGTGCGCGCGTCAAACATGGTGAGCACCACGCCCTCCACCTGCAATTTGGGATTGAGCCGCCCCTTCACCAGCTTCACGGTATTCATCAAATCCGAAAGTCCCTCCAGCGCGTAATATTCGCATTGGATGGGGGCCAGCAGGGTATCGGCCGCGGTGAGGGCGTTGATGGTTAGCAGGCCCAGCGAAGGCGGGCAGTCGATGAAGATATAGTCATATTGCGCCCGCACAGGGGCCAGGGCGTTTTTGAGCACCATTTCCCGGGCCAGGGCGCTCACCAGCTCCACCTCCGCGCCGGAAAGCTCCTTGCGGCTGGGCAAAATATCCAGCCCCTCCACCTGGGTATGCACGGCTACCTCCGCCGCGCGCACCCCGTTGATGAGCACGTCGTACACGCTGTATTCCGGGGCATCCTTATCCACCCCCAAACCGCTGGTGCTATTCCCCTGCGGGTCGATATCCACGCAGAGCACCCGCTTGCCGGCCTGGGCCACGCACGCGGAGAGGTTAACGGTGGTGGTCGTTTTGCCCACGCCGCCTTTTTGGTTTGCGATCGCAATGATTTTTGCCACTTGAATCCTCCGAGATGTCTGCCGATTTTTCACGAATTTTCCTATCAGCTTCAATTATACGGCATTTGCCCGCTAAACACAATCACAGCATCTTGTTTCACGTGGAACAAAGCGCTACAAGGTTCCATGCAGGTTCCCCTTGTTCCACGTGAAACATCATGGAATGTTCATAAACTCCAGGCTTGACATATGTAGACAGCCGATATAGCATAGATATATCGACAATCTATATAATCGAGGTGATCTCTATGGCGGATAAGGCTCTGACGGCGGGCAGCACGCCGCTGCTGGTGCTCAAGCTTCTGGAAGAAAAGGATATGTATGGCTACGAGATGATCGAAACGCTCGCCAGCCGCAGCGACCAGACCTTCGACCTCAAGGCGGGCACGCTCTACCCCCTGCTGCATGATCTGGAAAAGCAGGGCGCGTTATCCAGCTACGATGACGGTGCCGGCGGCAAGCGCGTTCGGCGCTATTACAGCCTAACGGAAAAGGGCCGGGGAATCCTGGCCCAAAAGGCTGCGGAGTGGGAAGAATTCAGCCGGGGCGTAAACCTCGTGCTCCAAGGAGGTGCCATCCATGGCATGGCATGAGAGCATCGATGCGTATATAACCATCGTCTGCCAGCAGGTGCGCTGGAAGAAGGCCCGCCTGCCGATCGCGGCGGAGCTGGGCGATCATCTGGCGGATCAGGCCGCAGCCTATGTGGCCGATGGGCTGTCTGAGGATGCGGCCCGGGCCAAGGCCGTGGCTTCCATGGGCGACCCGATCCACACGGGCACGCTGCTGGACGCGAGCTACCGCCCGCAATTGCCCTGGCCGCTGTTGTTTGGCGTGGGCGCTTTGGTGATATTGGGCCTGCTCTTGCGTACGCAGATTTTAGGGCAGCGTTTTCGTTCCATCGAAGGCCTCGCCCTGTTGCTGGGCTTGAGCGGCTTCTTCCTTTTATATAACCTCGATTGGCGCTTACTGCTCAAAGGAACGTGGCCGCTGTATGCGGGATTGATGCTCTTAAGCCTGCTGGCGATCGATGCTTTCGGCTTTCGGCTTCGGGGACGGTGGCTGCTTTTCTTCGGCCGGGGTTACACCATGGTGCCCTGCCTGATGCTCTTTTTTCCTATCGTATATGGGCTTATTATCTACCGCTTCCGGGGCAAGGGACTTAAGCACGTACTGCTGTGCGGGGCGCTGTTCGCTTTGCCGGGCCTGCTGTGGATCGCCCAGCCTGCGTGGAGCACTTTCCTGCGCGCCGCCCTGCCCTGCCTTGTGATTTTGACCATCGCCATCCTGGGCGGGCACTTCGAATGCCCCCGGCGCAAGGCGCTGCTGCTTGTTTGGGGCGGCACGCTGGCGGTGATGCTGCCAGGCGTGCTGTGGGCAACGACAGAGCCTTATAGGATGATGCGACTCTACACCTCCCTGCCTTGGAATAGCGATATGGATCCCTATGGGAGCGGATATTTCCCCAGCTTGATCCGTGGGTTTTTGCAGCATGCAAAGCTCTTCGGCACAGGGGAGGTGACCAACGCCGGCACCCTGGATGTTCTGGCGCGGCACGCGCAAGGAGGGACCCTTACCGGCGACATCCCGGTCAGCTTTGCCCTATCTCTCCTCATCCATCAATATGGCTGGTGGGTGCTGGCGGCCCTCCTGCTGGGGCTGGGGCTTCTGTTTGGCTATCTTTTCCGCGCCTGCCACCGCCAGGGCAGCATGCTGGGCAGGCTCTTGGGCTATGGGACTACGCTATCGCTGCTGGTGCAATTTCTGGGGTATATCATTTCCAACCTGGGCTTCACCCTTTTTGATGCGCTTCCCCTGCCCTTCCTCACCTACGGCAATGTTTCCCTGGCTGTGAACCTCGCGCTGGTGGGCCTGCTCACCGCCGTGCTCGCTGGCGGTTTGGCCCTGCGGGATGGCGTGCTGTGGCGGAAGGGCCCCGCATATTCGCGCAAGCCGATGGCGTAGGGGAAGATGCGGGCGTTCGGCAATTTCCAAGCGCCGCGAGGCTGGTACCCCTCCCCCCGTCACGATGTTTGTGCTGAAAGTAAAGTAGGGACAACGCATTCGGGCATTATCCTGATCCCTGGCTCTATGGGTTGGCACCTCCGCACCCTTGCACAAAGCGATTAGTGTTGCCTGCTTTCCAGCGCTTAGCCTAATTCCATACGCCGGGGGGCTGGCACCCCCGCCATGAATGGCCCTCGCCTGCGCCTTCTTGCCCAGCTCCGTACCGAGGCGGGCGGGCTTACGCCCACGGTGTTTGTGCTGAAATGCTTTTTGGCGTTTAGCCTAACCCTATATGCCGGGGGGCCGTACCCTTGCGCAAAGCGATTAGTGTTGCCTGCTTTCCAGCGCTTAGCCTAGTGATATACTTGCGCCGGGGGGCTGGCACCCCCCGTACCCCGCCACAGGGGGCGCGTGCCCCCTGTACCCCCGCTGGGGGCAAAGGTCGCCCCCAGACCCCCTGCCAATGAAGATACGCTTCTGCTTCTATTACCATCTGTGCCCATATGTATCGCGGCTTCGCAGCCGCCTTCGGCATGTGCTCGCCGCTCTAAGGCGCGAATTGTAGGCTTTTTTAGGATGTATTAGGTAAAAGAGGACCCTGGCTGGTGTGCATCTCGCCGTCCGCGTAGGACCGCCGTCCGCGTAGGACCGCCGTCCGCGTAGGACCGCCGTCCGCGCAGGACCGCCGCTCTATGATGCAAAGGGTTTCATCTTTGGATTTGGGTAAAATCAACACGGCCCGGCGCTTTTATTGCGCCGGGCCGCTGTATGTGCTGAAGAAGTCTTAGCCCTGGCTCTCCACCACGTCCTCGATCTTTAGCGTAACCGGCTCTTCGCCGGGGAGGGGCATGAGCTTGAGCTCTGTGGCCGCATACAGGGGTGCGTAATCGCTATAGGCAGCATACGCGCCGGAAAGGGCGGCGAATTGATTCGCGGCTTCCTTGCGCAGGGTTTCGCTATCCAGTGTGGACAGGTCGATCCGCACCAGGGAAAGCAGAGCTTGCTCGCTGCTCATGGGGGCCGCATAATAGAGCTTACTATCCCATATGCCCAACAGCTCGTGGGCATTAAAGCCCGCGCCCAGCACTTCGCTCTTGCCGTTGCGCAGGCGCATGATGGTAAGGTTGTTTTTCGCCTCCGCGGAAGAAAAATCCGTATTCACATAATAGATGTCCCCCTGATAGGCCAGGGGCGTAACGGGCATAGCCGGGCCGGCAAGAAGCTGCTCGGCCTCGCCGCCCTCGATCTGTACCCGGAAAAAGGCGGATGCTTCTTCCACCACGCCCATGTAGTAAACATAATCATCCTGCACGGCGCAGAGCCTGGTGCAATCCTCGGCCAGCAGCCGCTCATCCCCGCCCTTGGCGTCGATGGAGAACAGTCCGCCCACATCCTGCAGGGCCTCACCCTGCGTGGTGCTGAAATACAGCCGCCCGTCAGTCGCGGCAATGGTGTTGATATAGGTCGTCGTGTAAATCTGTTCCGCCTCGCCGCCGGCTAAGGGGATGCGCAGGATGTTGCTGGCCGTTACGGAATCCGAAGGCACGGGCCAGGCCACCTCATCGGTGACGTCTGTTTCTTCCTCCACTACATAAAGGTAATCACCCATCACCAGGGGTTTGCAGGCCTTTACCCCGCTCAAAAGCTTGCCGTCGCCAGTGGCGTTCATGGCCAGCACGCCGGAGCTGGTGCACCAATATACCGTGTCCCCGTTAAGCGCCGCATAGGAAAAGCTGCGGCTGGCATTCTCTGCCGGCGGCATGGAGGTGGGCGTGGGCGACTCGGGCGGGGGGGTACCATCGAGCGGTGCATTTGCCGGCTCCGCCGTTCCTTCCGGCGGGAAGGCCAGCGGCGCGGAACAGCCTGCGGCCAGGGCCAGACATAAAAGCAGAGTTATTATAATGCGGATTCGCATGTAGAAGTTTCCTCCCTTGGCGCAGTGTTACCTTTTATATATAGCATATCTTTCCCACTAATTCTATTTCCAAACTGTAAACAGATTATCAAGAAAGCGCGAAAGGTGCACCAAAGCCCAAAGAAGCCCACAATTCGAGCTTTAGAGCGGCGGTCCTACGCGGACGGCGGTCCTACGCGGACGGCGGTCCTGCGCGGACGGCGAGATGCGCACCAGCCAGGTTCCTCTTTTACCTAATACATCCAAAAAAGCCTACAATCCGCGCCTTAGAGCGGCGAGCACATGCCGAAGGCGGCTGCGAAGCCGCGATACATATGGGCACAGATGGTAATAGAAGCAGAAGCGTATCTTCATTGGCAGGGGGTCTGGGGGCAACCTTTGCCCCCAGCGGGGGTACAGGGGGCACGCGCCCCCTGTGGCGGGGTACGGGGGGTGCCAGCCCCCCGGCGCAAGCATATCACTAGGCTAAGCGCTGGAAAGCAGGCAACACTAATCGCTTTGCGCAAGGGTACGGAGGTGCCAACCCATAGAGCCAGGGATCAGCATAATGCCCGAATACGTTCTCCCTACTTTACTTTCAGCACAAACACCGTGGGCGTAAGCCCGCCCGCCTCTGTGCGGAGCTGGGAAAGGAGGCTTAGGCGGGGCCGTTCACGGATAAGGTTTTTCAAAAGGGTATATTCCATGGTGTAAAGAATAGCCGTGGCGCCGGGTTTGAGCCATTGAGGCAGCCTGTCGAGAATGCCCGCATAAAGGCGGCGGTTGTCGTCATGGCTGCCTACGCGGTTACCAAAGGGCAGGTTGGCAATCAGCTCGTCGTAAGGCCGCGCGGCTGTAAAGCGCAGGCAGTCGTTGGCGATGAACTTGGCGGCGCAATGGGCCGCCTCTGCATTCTTGCGGGCGATATCGATGGCGGCATGGGCAATATCCACCCCCGTAAGGGAAGCGCAGGGCGTGAGCAGGCCGCGTTCGATGAGGAAGGTGCCGCTGCCGCAGCAGGGGTCGAGCACGCGGGCATTGGGCGAAAGGTGCGCCTGCACGCTGCGCAGCACGGCTGCGGTCGTGGCCGGGTGCATGCTGGCGGGCAGCGCGCCCAGGCGGTAGTCGAAGCGGTGATCCTCCAGGGTGAATAGTTTGATATAAAGGTTCGCGCCGCCGTTTTGGCGCTGCTCCACGCGCAATTCGATTTCATAATCCGAAGGCGCGTTTACCAGCATCGGCCCATCGAGGCCGCGGGCGATCTCCTTGGCTAGCGCGCCGCGATCAAGTGCCTCGCCCCGCACCTCGATGCGGTAGCCGAAGGGGCCTTTCCCTTCGTGGCAGGCAGGCAGAAGCTTTGCAAGGAAAGCCCCGGCCCGCTGGGCAATGGCCGTGGGTTCCAGGGCCACGCCGGCGGAGGCGGGCAAGAGCAGCTCGAAAAAGCTCCGCGCCCGAAGCAGGCCGGTTAGGTCGTTCGTATGCAGGCGCACGGCGGAGGCATGCACGGCGGCAGGCGCATAGCCCAGTTGCCGCAACTCCCCGGCCAGTGCTTCGCCCAGCTTGTCCGGCCCGCGCAGCTCGGCTTCCACGGGGGCCGAAAGGGCCGTAAAGGCATGTTTAGCCAAACGCAGAAAGCGCTTGCGGGCCGCATCTAAGGCCTCCTGCTCCTCGCGGGCATGGCGGGCCTCGGCCACATCCGCAGGCGGGGCCACTGTGTAGGTTTGCAAAAAGGCTTCGGCCTCTTCCCCTCCCAGGTTGCCCAGGGCCAATAGTTGCGAGGACCGCACGAAGCGCTGCGCCTCCTTTTGCAGGGCGGCGATGATAAAGGGCGCGTCCTCCGCGTCGCCTAGCTCGCCGGATAGACGGGCCGCGTTTTTGCGCAGCTTCGGCGCGTCCGCGGCAAGGGCACGGCGCAGGGGCGCACGGTCATCGGCCAAGAGACCTGCCATGGCCTCGCGGTATTCGCGGCGTTTGGCCAGGCGGCATAAGAAGGCGCAGGCGGCGGGGCTGCCATCCTCTAAAAAAAGGGCCCAGGCCGCCTCAAAGGCAGCCGGGGCGCGCTCGGCCAGTTTTTCCGGCCCATTGGGCTGCGCCAGCAGGGCGGCGGTCTCTTCTTTGGTAAGCTTTTGCATAAATCTCCTTTGCCGCAGGGGGCGGCGCCCCCTACACCCCTTTGGCGGCGGCCTTGCGGATTTCGTTGAGCACCTCGTCCGTGCCGTCCGCCCGGGAATCCGCGCTCATGGTGGACATGAACTGCAGGCGGCTCTCATAAAGCGAGTCCAGGGCCTTGCAGAGGGAGTCCGGGTTAAGGTCGGCCTGATCCATGGTGATGGCGTAGCCCTTGCGCGCGAAATAATGGGCGTTAAGCACCTGGTCGCCCCGGCTGCAATCGCTGGGCAGGGGGATCAACAGCGCGGGCTTTGCTAAAGCGAGGAATTCGAACACAGCGTTGGCCCCG
The DNA here is from genome assembly GCA_034928145.1 of Candidatus Pelethousia sp. Lineage (GTDB taxonomy): Bacteria > Bacillota > Clostridia > Christensenellales > CAG-138 > Pelethousia. The sequence continues at coordinate 13,088 of JAYFPE010000039.1, forward strand.
GCCCGCGAAAGGATAATATCCGCACAGGCCAGGAGATCCGGCAGCTCTTCGGAGATATATTCATACTGCCTGTAGGCCGGGTCGTCGATGGTCGCACAGAGCTTGCACTTGCCGCACAGGTGGATGATATCAAAGGTTTGCGTAAGGCAGGGCAGGGCTTGGCGCAAAACGTCGTTGATGGCCTGTGCGCCCTGGCTGCCGCCCATTGCCAGCAGGATGGGCTTTTGGCCGCTAAAGCCGGTAAAGGCGAGGCCCTTGGCGGCCTTGCCCGCAAAGAGGGCGGGACGGATGGGCGTGCCCGTATAAACGCCCTTGCTGCCCACGTATTGCAGGGTATCCTCAAAGGTGACGCAAATGGTATCGGCAAAGCGGGCGGTGATTCGATTCGCAAGGCCCGGGGTATAATCCGATTCGTGGGTAACGATGGGGGCCTTATTCCGGGCGGCGATGGCCACGGGCACGGATACATACCCGCCCTTGGAGAAGACCACATCCGGCTTTATTTCTTTGATAATGCGCTTGGCCTGGAAGAATCCCTTTACCACGCGGAAGGGATCCGTAAAATTCTTAAGGGAAAAATAGCGGCGCAACTTGCCCGCACTGATGGCGTGGTAGGCCACGCCCGCTTCTTTGGCTAACAGCTCACGCTCGATGCCATCCACGGTGCCAATGTAGTGGATGCTGTAACCCTCGGCCCGCAGCTGGGGCAACAGGGCCAAATTGGGGGTCACATGCCCTGCCGTGCCGCCACCGGTGAGCAAAATAGTCTTCTGCCTTGTTTCGGTCATTACAAAAGCCTTTCAAACAGATTATGCGCCTTCGCTCCATAGTATGCGAGGCGCGGCAATTTTGTTTGCACGCTTGATTATATCATCCGCCGCCCGTTGCCGCAAGGAGGCCTTTGTGGTATGCTATATGCTAGAAAATAGGTGTATTGCGCCGATTTTTGGCCGAACGGCGCCAAGAAAGGATCGCCCTATGCGTACTTTCCGCGATATGTCCGCCGAGGAGGGCCTCTCCTACGGCCTTTCGCTCCTGTGCCGCTGCACCCTGCCGGGGGAAGACCCGGTCTTTTTCGCGCTTGTAGCCCTGTTTGAGCGGCTAGCCGCCTGCGAGCTGCCCGGGGCCGTGCGCGCCTATCATGAGGCCACCGCCGCCCTGCTCGCGTCCGGAGACCGGCGCGTGAGCGGCGACCTTTTCAAGGATCACCTGCTTTGGCTGGCCGTACACAAAGACCATGCCTTTGCCCGCATGGCCGCCGCTGGCGAGCGGGACGAAGCCCTCTTGGCCATCATGCAGGAAGAGCTGAGCATATTGGGCGGGCTGGCCCAGCTTCGCAGCGAGGATGTGGCCCGCTATGCGAAGGAACGCCAGCAGGCGTTAACACTGCGGCCCCGCCAGGGGAAGGACCCGATCTCCGTGATGTCCTCCGCTGTATGGGCAGGCGGGAGCACCCGCCCCCTGCCCCGCGAGGAAGCAGAGCCCGCGCCCGGCGCGCCGCCGCTGCCGCTCTCGCAAGCGCACTTCGCCTTTACGCCCTGGGAATATGGCCGGGCCGGCCTTGCGGATCGCTATATCGCGGATGAGGCGCTGGAAGAGATATACCGGCGGCTGCTCGCGGCTAAGGATTGGGGCGCGCTCACGGAGGATCTTTACGGCCTTTTCAGCACCTATGGCTGCGGCGCGTTTTTGCGCGGCCGGGCCTTTATGCTCAGCGGAGGGCATCTGCTGCCTCTGCCGGAAAACGCCCTCGCTCCCCTGGTGCCTACCAGCCTGTATGAGCGTGAGCGCGTGGCTTTAATGGAAAACACCATCCGCTTCATGCGGGGGGATAAGGCCGAAAACGCCCTGCTCTATGGCGGCGGCGGCACAGGCAAAACCGCGCATGTGCTCTCCCTTTTGCATGAGCTGCCCGAGGTGCGGCTGGTGCTATGCAGCCCGGGCGAAGCGGATATCCCGGCGCTGATCGCCCGCTTGGGCGCGCAGCCCCTGCGCTTCGTGCTGCTGCTCGATGATATCGCGCCGGATGGCAAAGCCCTGCGCGCCCTCTCCTCCCAGCTCTGCGGGGGCCGGGCCTTGCCCGCGAACGTTCTGCTCTATGCCACCTCCCGCGAATCGCCCGGCCCGGCCTCGCTCTTTTCCCTGGCCCTGGCCTTCCCCTACCCCGGGCTAGCCGCTTTTACCAGCCTCGTAGGGGAACTGCTCGAGGCCGAAGGCATCCTTGCCAGCGCCCAGGTTCTGCGCGACGCGTGCGTGGATCACCAGGTGGACGCGCGGGAAAAGCTCACCTTCGCAGGCGCCAGGCGGGTGGCCGAGGCCTATAAGGCGCAGCGCCCTTAACTTAAGGCCGGAGCGCCGAAGCGGCCTGCTTAACAAACACCGCAAACTATGGTAGAATCAGAATGCTGTAAAATGGGAAAATAAGACGCACGGCGTTTGCTGCGGACTTTAATTCTGGAGGTATTCTCTATGCAGATATACAACACCATGTCCCGCAAAAAGGAGGAGTTGATCCCCCGGGTACCAGGGGAGATCAGCATGTACGTATGCGGCCCCACGGTGTATAACTATTTCCACATCGGCAACGCCCGGCCCTTCGTGGTATTCGATACCATGCGGCGCTATTTGGAGCACCGGGGCTATACGGTGAAATTCATCCAGAATTTCACCGATATCGACGATAAGCTGATCCGCAAGGCCAATGAGGAAGGCGTTACCGTGCCGGAGATCGCCGATCGCTACATCAAAGAATATTATACGGACGCGGATGCTTTGGGCGTGGAGCGGGCCACCTGCAATCCCCGGGCCACCGAGCATGTAGAGCAGATCGTGAGGCTCGTGCAAACGCTGATCGACAAAGGCCACGCCTACGCCACCGAGAATGGCGACGTGTATTTTTCCGTGCGCTCCTTCCCAGGCTACGGCAAGCTCTCCGGCCAGTCGATCGACGATTTGGAAAGCGGCGCGCGCATCGACCCCACCGAACAAAAACACGACCCGCTGGATTTCGCCCTCTGGAAGGGCGCCAAGCCCGGCGAGCCGGCCTGGCCCACCCCCTGGGGCGCGGGCAGGCCGGGCTGGCATATCGAATGCAGCGCCATGAGCATGGAGCTCTTGGGGCCCACTTTTGATATCCACGCAGGTGGGCAGGACCTGATCTTCCCCCACCACGAAAACGAGATCGCCCAGAGCGAGGCGGCCACAGGCCAGCCCTTTGCCCGCTATTGGATGCACAACGGCTACATCAATGTGGATAACCAAAAGATGAGCAAGAGCCTGGGCAATTTCCGCCTGGTGCGCGAGATCGCGCAGGAGTTCGATTTGGAAGCCGTGCGCCTCTTCCTTTTGGGCACGCATTACCGCAACCCGGTCAATTTCTCCCGCGAACTGGTGGAGCAGAGCGAAACCGCCCTGGCCCGCATCCGCACCGCCCGTGAGCGCTTGGCGGAGGCTCCCATCGGCGATACGCCCGAGGCGGACGCCGCCTTCATGCAGGCTGTGGACGGCCACCGCGCCGCCTTCTACGCAGCCATGGATGACGACCTGAATACGGCGGACGCGCTGGGCGCTTTCTTCGATTATATCCGCGCGCTCAATACTTTCGTGAGCGAGCCGCACGGAAAGGCCGCCCTCGATAAGGCGGCGAAGTTTTTCGACGACGTAACGAGCGTGTTCGGAATCCTCCAGCATAAAAAAGAGGAAGAACTTCCTGCCGAAGCCCTGGCGCTATTAAATGAGCGCGCAGAGGCCCGCAAGGCAAAGAATTGGGCCAGGGCGGATGAGATCAGAGAGGCGCTAAAAGCCCTGGGCTTTGCGGTAGAGGATAGCAAGGACGGCGCCAAGCTCAAAAGGCTTTAAACGCGCGCTGGAAGAAACTCCCCTATCGATGAACAAATTTTAAACAATGCCCTTTCGAAGGGGCCAGGCCCTTGCAAGGCTGTGGCCCCGTTGGTAAAATAAAGCAAGAAACGAGGAAACCGGTTTGGATAACATGTTCTCCCTGTTGCAGGTTTTCATTGGCGTATACCTTCTGTATTGCGCCATCACGGGCAAAGGCAAGGTGCTGGAAAACGAGTTTTTGAAGGTGCCGCGCGAAGAATACGTAAAAAAGCTCCGTATCTTTTCGGCCATCTCCGGCACGGTGCTCACCGTTTCCAGCGGCCTGGAGTATGCGGGTGTGATCGTAGCCGGCAGCACCTTAAGCTGGATCGCCTGGGGCGTGGGCTTTGTCTCCATCCTGCCCATGATGATCTACTCTTCCAGATCCACCGATAAGGAAGCGGCCAAGGCCAACCAGGCCACAACGGCCCAAAACGCCGCCCCCAAGAAGGACCCGCTCCGCGCCGCCTTTATCTTTGATGATGAGGACGAAGCGGATAAATCAGCCGACCCTGGTAAATAATACCTGATATACCCAACTACCACACGCAAGAAAGGATGAAACCATGAAGAAACACATGCGTTCGCTTGCCCTGCTGCTGGCGGTCATCTTTGCGCTGGGCTGCGTATCCCTCGCCCAGGCGGATCTCACCAATGGCTCCATCGTAACCACCATCACCAATGCTACTGTTTACCTGCCCGATACCAGCAGCGCCACAGGCACCACCATGAAGGCCACCGGCAGCATGATCCCCGCCGGCACGCAGCTCACGGTTTATGGCACCAACGGCACCACCTGGATCGCTATCCAGGTGAAGGATAGCGCCAGCGGCACGCCCTATGTGGCCTGGATCCAAGCCAAAGATGTTACCGCGGGCGCCAGCGGCACCACCACCGGTACGGCTACCGGCACCGCCACAGGCACGCCGGGCACCATCGTGAACTGCAGCAGCGGCGTAAACATGCGCTCCGGCGCCGGCAAGAGCAATAGCTCGATCATGGGCGTGCCAAAGGGCGCCGCGGTTTCCGTGCTCAGCTCCGAAAAGGGTAGCGACGGCAAAACCTGGTATAAGGTCACCTATGGCACCACCACAGGCTATATCCGCTCGGATTATGTTTCCACCACGGGCACGGTTTCCAGCGGTACCGGCACGGGCACGACCAATACCAGCACCGATAGCAGCGGCACCACCATGGTTTCGCTCGATAATATTATCTACATGCGTAAAACGGCTACCTCCTCCACCAGCGGGGCGACCAAGCTCACCGGCGTGAAGGGCAAGCCCTTCACTATCCTGGGCGAGAGCGGTTCCTTCTACTATGCCAGCTACGGCAGCAACAAGGGCTATGTGCGCAAGCAGGATTTCTCCACCGGCTCTTCCGGCTCCACCACCGGCACTGCCATGACCTATGCCGCGGTAACCGGCACCAGTGCGGATCAATGGGGCTACATCAAGCAGATCCCCGGCACCAAGATCGGCTCCGATTTCGGCAAGCTGTACGATAACTACATCTACTGCAACGGCCTTAACGCCAAAAAGACGGATTACTACTACAACGCCTATAGCGGCAACAAGAACTACTTCTTCTCCATCGCGCCCAAGGGTGTGGAGACCGCCGTCATCTCTGGCCACAATATGCAGCAGAGCCAAACCGGCTTCCACGATCTGCACCACGTGCAGAACGCGCTGCGGGGCGTAACCACCTGCGAGGAGAGCAGCTGCCGGGCCAATTGCTCCGGCTCCGGCGGCACCACCTTCTACATCAACTATGATGGCAAAACGACTTGGCAGGTGGTAGGCTTCTTCGAGATCAACCAGGATACTGTGGCCAGCGAAGCCACCCGCAAGAACATCCAGAGCAGCACCCTGCTCAACTTCACCCTCACCGGCGCGCAGAAGCAGGCTTGGATCAACCAGGTAATGGGCTATGCCAACGCCACCTACAAGGGCAAGACCATCTCCACCGCCACTAGCGAAGATAAGCTGATGGTCCTCTACACCTGCGGCGACCATGGCAACGCCGGCGCGCGGGCTTCGGCCAACGGCGCGGGTTCCTCCAAGGGCGGCTATCAGAACCTCTACTTCGTGCTCAAGGCTGTGGGCTAAAAGAATACGTTCCAATAAAACGGCATCGGCCCGGCGTAAATGCGCCGGGCCCTCTTTTTTACGAAAGCGCTACCATATACTAGATTCCCCCGCTGGGCCCACTTTATTTTTGGTTTGTGGGTATGAAATTACGAAGGGGGGCCGCCCCCTGCATCCCGGCTGGGGGCGACCATACGGTTCGCAATAGTCGCAACGCTGCCTTATGGTCGTGTTGCTCCTTTGTTAACTGGGCTTTCGTTTTTTACGAAAGCGATAAGTTGCATTAGATTCCCCAACAGGGCCCCCTTATTTTTGCTTTAAAGGGTATGAACCTTTGCAGGGGGGCCCGCCCCCCTGCACCCGGGCTGGGGGCTACCTCGCCCCCCGTCCCCTCGGAACGCAGATTAGGCACGACCCTTGTTGTGTTCCGTGCCCGAATGTATCGTGGCTCGGCGGGCCCCCGGCAAGCTGTGTCTACCGTCTCAAAGCCGTGAAACAGATGCCGTGGGCAACCCGCTCGCCCCTCTACGGTGCGCCTTGCTGTCTTCTTTTGGGTTTGCGGTAGGCAGATGTTCTTATAAAATCCCGGGCAAACCCCGTCACCCCCGGAATCCACAGCGCCCGCAGCATCGCGCGCCGCCCCCGCCCGCCCTATGGCTTGTGGTTGGCGTTACATTTGCGCCGGTGAGTTACGAATTGTTGTCTCCTTTTGGTTTGCGGTAGGCAGTCGTTTTCATATAATCCCGGGCAAACTGCGTCATCCGCGGAATCCACAGCGCCAGCAGCATCGCGCGTCGCCCCCGCCCGCCCTATGGCTTGCGGTTGGCGTTACGTTTGCGCTGGTTAGTTGCGAATTGTTGTCTTCCTTTTGGTTTGCGGTAGGCAGTCGTTTTCATATAATCCCGGGCAAACCCCGTCACCCACGGAATCCACAGCGCCCGCAGCATCGCGCGCCGCCGCCGCCTTTCGCCCCGTGGCTTGTGGGTGGCGTTACGTCTGCGCTGGCGAGTATAGTTCATCCCTATATTATTTGCCGCCCCCGTCCAGCTTCTTCCTGTCCCCTCGTTCGAAGCACAATCCCCCGGCATTCCGCGTCCCAACTTCCTGGCGTTCCCCCATCCGGGGCATCTATCCTGTTCCCTTTCCCCTCGCCCTGCGGGCAAGCCAAACGTCTTTTTTCTTCTTTGTAAAGGAGCGCAGGAAAACCTCCCAGGGCAACAGCCCCTCCGCCAAACCACAGGCAGCAAACGGCCTTCTTTCCAACCATCTACCGCAAACGCCGGGCCCCGCACTCGCCGTCCGCGCAGGACTTCCGCGTGCGTAGGACCGCCGCCCGCAATGGACCGTCGGCCGCGTGGCACCGGCCGCAAAGGGCAGGTGAGCGAGTTGTGTAAAATAGAGACGAATCCTTCCTTTTTTGTACAAATCCAGGCGAAGGTATGCTATACTAAGCTATCATTCCATTATCAAAGGAGAAAGCATATATGCACGCAACGAAGTGGACCCGCCTATTGACGCTGGCGCTGGTATGCATCCTGGCACTGGCCGTATGCGCCCCCGCACTGGCAGCCGAATACACAGCCTACAGCCCCGCCAAGGCAGGCACGAGCAAGGACAGCACCATCATCCTGCGCGTAGGCCCTGATAAATCCACGAAAGAAGAGAATGTGGTTAAAACCTTCAGCCGCGTAAAGGGCAAGGCCTTCGAGCTGCTGGGCGAGAACGGGGATTGGTATTACGCCCGCTATGAGGGCGCCGAGGGCTTTGTGCGCAAGGCGGATTTCACCATCGTCGACCCCAACGCTCCCACCCCCACCCCCACGGCAACCCCGTCTCCCACCCCCACCCCCTCCCCCGCGCCGGAAGCTACCCCTATGGCCTCCACGAAGGCGCCCAGCGGCGATAAGTGGGGCAAGATCAAGGTTTCGGGCACCAAGATCAACCACACCATCTATTGCAACGCTATCTCCGGCAACGATTATAAATACAACAAAAGCTATTACAATATCTTCTCCATGACGGATTACAGCAGCCAGGTCACGGTGTTGATGGGCCACAACATGCGCAAGAGCGCGGGCTCCTCCCGCGGCATGTTCCACACGCTGCACCATGTGCAAAACGCCTTCCTTGGCAAAAGCACCTGCGAGAGCTGCGGCAAGAGCTGCTCCGGCGCGAAGACCTCCGTGTTCAATATCGACTACCAGGGCTACAGCAAGTGGCAGCTGCTCTGCTTCTATGAGACCCCCGCCGAGGGTTCCTATGGCGTGTTGTCGGGCACCGTGGGCGGCGTTTCCAGCCCCGGCAGTTGGATCTCCTCCCAGTATACCTATGCGCAGACCAGCGGCTACAAGGGCGCTGTGGTGGATTCAAGCGGCACAGGCAGCGACCATATGATGGTGCTCATCACCTGCGGCGACCATTATGGCGCAACTTCCACGGGCCGCCTGTTCATGGTTCTCAAGGCTATAAGCTAATCTTTTAACAAAAGGCCCGGCATATAAAATCATGCCGGGCCTTTTTGCTGTGTACATAAGGCTTGCGCATTTTACATTCTGTTTCGAATCTTGCCCTTACTTTCCCAATCTTCTATGGTATAATAAGCGTAGTTTATAAAATACTAATATTTGCGGTTCTCAATAAATACAACGCGGAGGTTCAACTATGGATGATCTGAAAAAGACGCCGTTGTTCCAGACCCATTTGGATCTGGGCGGCAAAATGGTGGACTTTGGGGGTTGGGCATTGCCTGTGCAGTATTCCTCCATCATTGAGGAACACAAGGCCGTGCGCGAGCGTTGCGGCCTATTCGATGTGTCGCACATGGGCGAGCTCGACGTGCGCGGCAAGGATGCTTTTGCTTACCTGCAAAAGCTTTGCACCAATGACCTCACCACTATGACCCCCGGCCGCTGCCGCTATTCCATGCTCTGCAATGAAAACGGCGGCGTGGTGGACGACGTGCTGGTTTATAAGCATAATGACGAGCACTACCTGGTGGTGGTCAATGCCGGGAATAGCGATAAGGACTACGCCTGGTTCAAGAAGCACCTCTTTGGCGACGTACAACTGGAGAACCAGAGCCAGCAATGGGGGCAGCTGGCCTTGCAGGGCCCCCTGTTCATGAACGTGCTGGAAGCCGCGGGCTTTGAGGGCGAGATTCCGGCCAAAAACTATACCTTCACGCCCAGCATGAAGGTAGCGGGTATCGAATGCATGGTCTCCCGCACTGGCTATACGGGTGAGGACGGCGTGGAGCTTTATTGCGCCGCGGCGGACGCGCCCGCCCTGCACAAGGCGTTAATGGATGCCGGCACGCCGCTGGGCATGCTGCCCTGCGCCCTGGGCGCGCGGGACAGCCTGCGCTTTGAGGCCTCTATGCCCCTTTACGGCCACGAGATGACGGACGAGATTACCCCGATGGAGACCAACATCGGCTTTGCCGTAAAGATGCAAAAGCAAGATTTCATCGGCAAGGCCGCCCTGGAAGCGCCGGCCAAACGCCGCCGCATCGGCCTGAAGCTGATCGACCGGGGCGTTGTGCGTGAGCATTACGATGTTTACTGCAACGGCCAACCGGTGGGCTTCACCACCTCGGGCGTACCCGTGCCAACGCTGGAAGGCTCCCACGCCATGGCGCTGGTAGATGTGGCTTGCGCCGATGCGCAGGATTTCGAGGTTGAGGTTCGTGGCAAGAAGCTCAAGGCGATTCAGGTTCCCCTTCCCTTTTATAAGCGGGCTTAATATAAGCTCGTTTTTACTGAATTCTTATCAAATCTATTTTTATTGAAAAATCAAGGAGGATACAACCCATGATTCCTAACGACCGCAAGTATACCAACAACGACGAGTGGCTCCTGGAGGAGAATGGCCAGATAAAGATCGGCATCACGAATTACGCCCAGCATGAGCTGGGGGATATCGTATTTGTGGATCTGCCCGGCATAGGCGATTCCTTCAGCGCGGGCGATGACTTCGCTGTCGTCGAATCCGTAAAAGCAGCCGCGGAAATCTACACCCAGGTCACGGGCACCGTGGTGGCCGTGAACGAGGCGCTGAACGACCAGCCCGACCTCCTCAACCAAGATGCTTACAACAACTACCTCGCCATCTTCGAAGGAACCATCGACGGCGAGGTGATGGATGCCGACGCCTACGCGGCCAAGATTGCCAAATAACCAAGCAAGGGAGAATATGTATACATGAAAAGCTACGTTCCCAATACGGCGGACGAGCGGCTCGAGATGCTATCCTCCATCGGCCTCCACAGCATGGATGACCTCTTTGTGGATGTGCCGCAGGAAATGGCCCTGAAAGCGCCGCTCAACATGCCCGCCGGAAAGAGCGAGCAGGAGGTGCGCCGCATTTTTCGGCAGCTCGCCAAGAACACCTGCATGGATCTGCCTATCTTCCGGGGCGCTGGGGCTTATAACCACTATATCCCCGCCGTGGTGCCCCAGTTGGCCATGCGCAGCGAGTTCTATACCTCCTATACCCCCTACCAAACAGAGATGAGCCAGGGCATGCTGCAGGCCATCTTCGAATACCAAACCCTGATCTGCGACCTCACCGGCCTCGATGCGGCCAACGCCTCCGTTTACGACGGCGCGCACGCCTGCTCCGAGGTAATGGTGGCCATGAAGATGAGCAAGCGTAAGTCCAAGGTGCTTTACAGCGCCGGCCTGCACCCGGATTACATCGCCGCCATGAAAACCTATGCGCGCTTTCAAAACATCGAGCTCATCGAGGTGCCGCTGTGCGCCAAGGGCCGCACAGATGTTTCCAAGATTGCCGAGCTGGGCGCCGGGGCTGCGGGCATACTGGCCGCTTCGCCAAATTTCCTGGGAAATATTGAAAATATGGCGGATATCGCCGAGGCTGCGCACGGCTTTGGCGGGCTATTCGGCGCGGTGGTCAACCCGCTGAGCCTGGGCGCGCTCAAGCGGCCCGGTGATTACGGCGCGGATTTCGCCCTGGGCGACGCGCAGCCGCTGGGCATGGCGCTGAATTTCGGCGGGCCTTACCTCGGCTTTGTTGCCGCCAAGGCTGCCAACATGCGCAATCTTTCAGGCCGCATCGTGGGCCAGACCACGGATAGCGAAGGCAACCGGGTCTACTGCCTCACCCTTTCCGCAAGAGAGCAGCACATCCGGCGTGAAAAGGCGGCCAGCAATATTTGCTCCAACCAATGCCTCTGCGCCTTGATGAGCAGCATCTACATGAGCACCATGGGGCCGCAGGGCATGGCCGAGGTGGCCGAGCAGAACATCCAGAAGGCGCATTACCTGGCGGATGCGCTGGCCAAGCTGCCCGGCGTAAAACTGCGCTACCCGCAAACGCCCTTTTTCAACGAGTTCGTCGTGGATCTTGAAAAAGACGCCGAAGCCGTTAACGCCGGCCTCAAGCAAAGGGGCTTCATGGGCGGCCTGCCCCTTAGCCGCCTGCTCGCGGGCGACAAGGGCATGCTCTGGTGCGCCACTGAGATGAACACCAGGGAAGAGATGGACGGCGTGGTCGCCGCGCTGAAGGAGGTGCTGGCATGAGCAGAGCAGCATACCCGCTGATGTTTGAAAAATCCCGGCCCGGCCGCAGGGCTTACGACCTGCCCAGCCTGGATGTACCCGCCAAGGACGGCCTCCTGGACGATTCCCTCCTGGCCGAGAAGGCGCCCCACCTGCCGGAACTTGCCGAGGTAGATGTGGTGCGGCATTTCGTGGGCCTCTCCCGCCGCAACTTCGGCGTGGATAACGGCTTTTACCCCCTGGGCTCCTGCACCATGAAATACAACCCCAAGATCGACGAGGAGATCGCCTCGCTCTTTACAGGCCTGCATCCACTGGCCGATGCGGATTGCACGCAGGGCGCGCTCGATATGATGCTGCTGCTGCAAGAAGCCCTCTGCGAAGTCGCCGGATTCGACGCCTTTACCCTGCAGCCCGCTGCCGGCGCGCACGGCGAATACGCCGGCCTCGCCCTGATTAAAGCCTATCACGACCAACGAGGCGATTTTGAGCGCAAGGTAATCATCGTGCCGGACGCGGCCCATGGCACCAACCCCGCCTCGGCCGCTCTCGCCGGCTTCAAGATCCGCGAGATCGTTTCCGCGCCGGATGGCGGCGTGGATTTGGATGCTCTGCGCGCGGCCATGGGGCCGGACGTGGCGGGCTTCATGCTCACCAACCCCAATACGCTGGGCCTTTTCGATCAAAACGTCGCTGAGATCACCCGCATCGTGCACGAGGGCGGCGGCCTGAGCTATTACGACGGCGCGAACTTTAACGCCATCATGGGCATTGTCCGCCCGGGCGACATGGGCTTTGATGTGATGCACATCAATCTGCATAAAACCTTCGCTACCCCGCATGGCGGCGGCGGCCCGGGCAGCGGCCCCGTGGGCTGCAAGAAGGAGCTCATCCCCTTCCTGCCCATCCCCGTCATCGTGCGCGAGGGCGAGCACGGCAAATTCGACTATGACCGCCCCCTCTCCGTAGGCAAGGTCAAGGCCTTTTACGGCAATTTCGCCGTGATGGCCCGGGCCTATGCCTACATCCTCAGCCTGGGCGGCGAGGGCCTCAAGGAGGCCAGCCAGAACGCCGTTCTCAATGCCAACTATATCTTCCACCACCTCAAGGGCACCTATGGCATCCCGCACGACCGCATCTGCATGCACGAGTGCATCGTCAACCCCGGTGAGCTGGAGGATTACGGCATCCACACGGCGGATATCGCCAAGGCCCTGATCGACTTTGGCTATCACCCGCCCACCATCTACTTCCCGCTGATCGTGCATGAGGCGATGATGATCGAGCCGACAGAGAGCGAATCCCGCGAAACGCTGGACGCTTTCATCGACGCCATGAAGCAGATCGCCAAGCTCGCCAAGGAAGATCCCGCGCGCATCCACCAGATGCCCCTCACCACCCCCGTGGGCCGGCCCGACGAGGTCGCCGCGGCGCGCAACCCGATCGTCAAGTGCGATTGGTAGAGAATGGCCGGGGGCGCTGCCCCCGAACCCCCGGTTACGCATAAAAGGGCGACCGGAATCGCGTAATCGACTGAACGGTATGGACCGCGGCCCGGCGCATGAAGGAGGCGCCGGGCCGCAGTAGTTTGCAGAGGTTCAATTGGATTCATTTAATACAAGTATAAGTTTGCCGCAATTTTCTCCCGCTTTTTAAGGTTATGTTTGTGCCCCACAGGCCAAACGCATAGCACCTTGATGAAATCCCGAAACGCCAAGGCGTTCCGGGGCAAAAGCGGGTCAAGGGGTTTGGGGGATGAACTCCCCAACGTCCCCCTTACCGCCTGATCGCGATGCGGATATCCACGCCATCCTGCGTGTCGTCCTGCTCGACCTCCACCCGCATGCCGCTCTCGCGCAGCTGGTTGATGGCGGCGTTCATGGTGTTCATAAAGAGGCGGTAGTCTTTGACCATGCGGATGATCACGGGCCTGGGCTTGGCCCCGTCCGCACGATCGTCGTAGAGCTTATCGAGGGTTTTTTCCACGATCTTCTCGGTCTCTTTTACGGAAAGGCTCTTTTCCCCGATCTTGCGTACCATGGCCAGCTGGGATTTTTCATCCTTAAGCTTCAAAAGGGCGCGGGCGTGGCGCTCCGTGAGGCCCTGCTCCTTCATGGCATCCTTTACGGCCGGGGAAAGCCGCAGCACGCGCAGCTTGTTGGCAATGGAGGATTGGCTCTTGCCCAGGCGCTGGGCCAGCTCGTCCTGCGTGAGGTCGTAGGTGGTAAGCAGGGTATAATAGCATTGGGCCTCTTCGAGAAAGTAGAGATCCTCCCGCTGGAGGTTTTCGATCAGGGCCATCATGGCGGAGGCCTCTTCCTGCACCTCGCTTTGCACGATGCAGGTCACTTCTTCCAGGCTCAGGCTCTTGCAGGCGCGAAGCCGCCGCTCCCCCGCCACCAGCTCGTAATGATCACCCGCGCGGCGCACGACCAGCGGCTGGATCAGCCCCACCTGGCGAATGGATTGCGCCAGCTCCGCAATGCTCTCCTCGTCGAAGGTGGTGCGGGGCTGGTTGGGATTGGGAACGATGCGGCGGACGGGTATCTGGGCCAGTCGTTTATCCGCCTCTGCGGAGATGGGGACCGTCTCTTTCATAAAATCAAAGATAGCCATGGTATCGGCCCTCCTTTAGGATGATGGATGATGAGAAAGGTGATGAAAAAAGTGGCGGTTTACAGCGGCGCTTTGGCCGGCGTGCCGGCTTTGCGCGGGTAGGCCTTGGGCGTTTCGCCCAGCTTGGTCGCAACGATCACCCGGCGCTCTCCCCAGGGCGCTGGGTAAGCCTCAATGCGGGCCTCGCAGCGGAGCAGCGAGAGCGCGTTGCGCGCCCCGGCCAATTCCTCGGCTGCCTGCGGGCCTTTGTACATCAGGGATTGCCCGCCGGGGCGCAAAAAGGGCACGGTCAATTCCAATAAGACCGGGCAAGGGGCTACCGCCCGGGAAAGGGCGATGTCAAACCCTGCCCGCAGGCTAGCCTGTCTGGCCCCATCCTCGGCCCGCGCGTGGAGAAAGGCGACATCTGAGAGGCCCAGCGCCTCGCACAACGCCTGCAAAAAGCCGATGCGCTTTTGCAGGGAGTCGAGCAGGGTGAGGCGGATATCCGGCCGCAGGATCTTGAGCGGCAGGCCGGGGAAGCCCGCGCCTGTGCCCACGTCGATCACCTTTGCGCCCCGCGGCAGAAGGGCGGCGGGCAGCAGGCTATCGGCAAAGTGCTTTTGCGCCACCTCGCCAGGCTCGGTGATGGCCGTAAGGTTCATGCGGCTGTTCCAATCGAGCAAAAGCTCGCAATAGGTGGCAAAGGCCGCATATTGGCTGCTTGTGAGGCCCGGCATGGCCTCGCGGAGGATCGCCTCAAGCGCCACGCCGCTGCCCCCCCTCGCCGGCCTTGAGGTAAACCAGCAGCACAGCCACATCCGCGGGCGATACGCCGCTGATGCGGCCGGCCTGGCCGACGTTTGCGGGCCGGATGGCATTGAGCTTTTGCCTGGCCTCGATGCGCAGGCCCGCGATCAGGCTGTAATCGAGATCTTCGGGCAATGTGCGCTCTTCCAGGGCTGCGAAACGCGCCACCTGCGCGGCCTGCTTTTGGATATAGCCCTCGTAGCGGGCGCTGATCTCCACCTGCTCGCGCGCATCCTCGGAGATTTCGGGCAGGGCGGCGATCTGCAAGAGGTCTGTATAGCGCAGCGCCTGCCGCCGAAGCAGGTCGAAAAGCTTCACGCCTGTATGCACGGGCGCTTCGCCCTTTTCGCTTAGCAACGCGTTAAGCGTTTCGGAGGGGGAGGCATAAGCCGAAAGGGCCTCCATGGCCCTGGCCATACCCTCCTTTTTGCGAAGGAGGGCGTCATAACGCTCTGTGGATATGAGGCCGGTACGGCGGGCAATCTCGGTGAGGCGCAAATCGGCGTTATCCTGCCGAAGGAGCAGGCGGTATTCCGCGCGCGAGGTCATCATGCGGTAAGGCTCGTTGGTGCCCTTGGTGGCAAGATCGTCCACCAGGACGCCGATGTAGGCCTCCGCCCTGGATAAGAGCAACGGCGGCTCTTCCTTGAGCCAGAGCGCGCAGTTGATGCCTGCGAAAAGGCCCTGGGCCGCCGCTTCCTCGTAGCCGGAGCTGCCGTTGACCTGGCCGGCAAAATAGAGGCCGGGTATGGCCTTAGCGCCCAAGGTGAGGCCGAGTGTATGCGGATCGATGCAGTCGTATTCGATGGCGTAGCCCGGCCGGGTGATCTCGGCACGATGGAGGCCGGGCAGGGTGCGCAGCATGGCCATCTGCACATCGTAGGGGAGGCTGGTGCTCATGCCCTGCACATACATTTCGCTGGTGGAGCGGCCTTCCGGCTCAATGAAAAGCTGGTGGCGCTCCTTATCCGCAAAGCGCACCAGCTTATCCTCGATGCTGGGACAATAGCGGGTGCCGGTGCCCGAGATAAGGCCGCTGTACATGGCGCTGCGCTTGATATTCGAAAGGATCACCGCGTGGGTTTCGGCGTTGGTATAGGTAAGATAGCATGGATCCTGCTGCCGGTCGCCCCGCTCCGAAAGGAAGGAGAAGCGCGGCGGCGGCGCATCGCCGTATTGCGGCGTCATCTCGTTAAGATCAAGGCTGTGGCGGCTCACGCGGGGGGGCGTGCCGGTTTTGAAGCGGCGCAGGCAAAAGCCCAGCTCCGTCAAAGAATCCGAAAGGCCGTTTGCGCGCAACAAGCCGCTGGGGCCGCTCTCGGTTACGAAATCGCCAATCAGTATGCGGCTTTTGAGGTAGACCCCCGTGGCCACCACCACGGCCCGGCAGGCGTATTCCGCACCGCCGCCGGCCACGATGCCCGAGACCTTGCCGTTTTTCGTGAGGATGCGCAGGCACTCGCCCATCTTTAAATCCAGCAGGGGTTGGTCTTCCAAGGCGCGCTTCATGCGCTCGTGATAACGGCGCTTGTCCATCTGCGCACGGAGGGAGTGCACGGCCGGGCCCTTGCCGGTGTTGAGCATACGCATTTGGATAAATGTGTCATCCGCGGCCAGGCCCATTTCGCCTCCCATAGCGTCCATCTCGCGCACGAGATGCCCCTTGGAGGTGCCGCCGATAGCGGGGTTGCAGGCCATAAGGGCCACGGCATCCAGGTTGATGGTAAGGCAAAGTGTATGGAAGCCCATGCGCGCCAAAGCCAACGCGGCCTCGCAGCCCGCGTGCCCCGCGCCCAGGACGGCAACATCATAATTTCCCGCTTGAAAGGTATTGCTCATGTGCTCACATGCGGGGCCTCGCGCCCCGCTTTCCTGATTTAAAAGTTATTGTATATGTGCGTTTCTTCGCACCCAAGTCATTATAGCAAAAAAAAGGGGCCTTGGGAAATATTTTATTTATTCCCCTATTTCCCGACACAAAACCGGCTAAAAATCCGCTCTACCACGGCCTCGTCCACGGCTTCGCCGGTGATCGCGCCCAGGGCGGCCAGCGCGGCGCGCAGGTCGGTCGCCTGGCAATCTCCCTCTGGGGCGGCCTCTGCGCTTTCGAGCGCAGCCAACGCTTCTTCCAGCGCCTGTACGTGGCGGGTGTTGGTGATGAGGGCGCTCTCCATGCCCCCCGGGGCCACAGCCTCGGCAATGGCCTTGCGCAAAGCGTCCAAGCCCTCGCCTGTCACAGCGGATACGGCCAGGGCGGGCAGGCCGCATGCTTCGGCCAAAGCCCGGGCGTCTTCACCGGGCGCCTCCACACCGGGGCCAAGATCGGCCTTGCAGAGCACGCACAGGCAGGGGGCCTGGCGCTTCTGCTGCAAGAGGGCGCGCTCGCCTTCCCCCATGGGTACGGAACCATCCACGGCCAGCAGGATGAGGTCGGCCTCTTCGGCCGCGGCCAGGGCGCGATCCACGCCGATCTTCTCGGCGCGGTCGGCGGCTTCCCTTAGGCCAGCCGTATCCAACAGGCGGATGGAAACGCCCTCCATGGCGCATTCCGCCTCCACAATATCCCGCGTGGTGCCCGCATCCGGGGTGACGATGGCCCGCTCTTCGCCGATAAGGGCATTCAACAGGGAGCTTTTGCCCGCGTTGGGCAGGCCGAGAATGGCTACCCTGGCTCCCTCCCGCAGCACCCGGCCCTGCCTGCCCTGGGCAATGAGGCCGCTAAGCTCAGCCCGGATGGATTCCAGCTTTTCCGGCAGGCCCGCGTACACATCCTCTTCCAACTCCTCGGGGTAATCGATGGCCGCGTCAATGCCTGAAAGCGCGTCCAGCAGCGCATCCTCCAGCGCCTTGATGCGTTGGCCCAGCGCGCCTCTTAGCTGCTCCATGGCGGAAGCAGCCCCCCGCCGCGCCCGCGCGGCGATCAGATCCTGCACGGCTTCGGCCTCGGAGAGGCCCATCTTGCCATTTAAGAAGGCGCGCCTGGTGAACTCGCCCGGCTCCGCAGGCCGAAGGCCCAAGCCCGAAAGCACGGCCAGCGCCCGGCTGACCACTGCCTGGCCGCCGTGGAGGTGAATTTCCGCCATATCCTCGCCGGTGTAGCTGGCCGGGCCCTGGAAGAAAACGGCCATGCAGCTGTCGATCTTCTCCTCCCCCGCCCTAAAAAAGCCATGGCCCATATAGCGCGGCCGGATGGCGCCCGTAAAAACCCGTTCCAGGGCGGCCTTGGCCCCTTCCCCGCTGATACGCAGGATGGCGATGACCCCGCCCGCAGGCGTAGCCGGGGCAAAAATGGTATCGTTCATAGCCCCTCCTTTGGCAAAGTTATCAACATAGTTTCCCCAATGGGCGTGCATTTCAGAAACAAACGGGCGCGGCGCATTCCCGTCGCGCCGCGCCCAAGCGGTGGGGGTGATGGATGGTACCTTACTCCTGCGTATCCTCCGTGGAGGCATCCTGCCCGGCCGGTGCGGCGGTAGACTGGCCGTTCGAACGGGGGCGCTGATCCCGGCGCGGCCCACGGGGCGCGGTGTTCCCGCGGGGTACGCTGCCCTCGCGGGGTACGCTGCCCTCGCGGGGCACGCTGCCCTCGCGGGGCACGCTGCCCTCGCCGCGGAGCTTGAGGGAGACCACGACCCGGCGGTTAGGCTCTTCGCCCTCGCTGTGGGTGGTTACATAGGGGTTGCTTTGCAGCGTGGCGTGCAGCACGCGGCGCTCGTAGGGGTTCATCGGCTCGAGCACCCGGGGCCTGCCGCTGGCCTTCACCTGGCTGGCGATCTTTCGGGCCAGGCGGGTCAGGGTTTCCTCGCGCTTTTCGCGGTAGCCTTCGGTATCGAGGGTGATGCGGGTATAACCTTCCTCCTTGCGGTTGCGGTTCACGGCAAGGCTTGTAAGGTATTGCATGGCGTCCAGCGTTTCACCCCGGTGGCCGATGAGAACACCCATGTTGGGCGTATCCACGCACAGGCGCACGCCTTCCTCACCGATGTTGGCCAGCACCTGGCCCTCCACGCCCATGTTATGGATCAGGCCGGTGAGGAACTGGGCGGCCTGGTTATCCTGCGCGGCCTCCAGCGTATATTCCACTGCGGGCTTTTGCGGCTGCCGCTCACTGCGCTCTGCGCGCTCCCGGCGCTCGGGCCGCTCGCCCCGGCCTGTACGTTCGATACGTTCGGTACGTTCAGTACGATCGCCGCTGTCGCGGCGGTCATTTCGAGCGGGTCGGTCTCCGCGGTCCCGGCGATCGCCGCGGTCGGACCGCTCGCCGCGGTCACGCCGCTCGCGGGGCTGCTCCTTAAGGTAATCCGGCATGACGATATCTTCGGCCTCGCGCTCGGTGAGGCGCACCTTGGCGGGCCGGGCGCCGATGCCCAATATGCCCTTGCTTTCCTGCTGTAAAATTTCGATCTCCACACCGTCGATGGATATCTCGAGTTCATTAAGGCCGTTGAAGATGGCTTCGTCTATCGAGCGGCCGGTTGATTCGATGCTTCTCATTTTTTAGCTCCTTCCTCTTGAGGGGCGCGTGGGAATTTCTTGTTGAGCACCAGGTTGGTGATGATCATGCAAATGCTGCTGATGCTCCAATAGAGCGCGAAGGCCGCGTTATACGTAAGGCAGAACCACACGCTCATGATGGGGAACATCCATAGCATCATTTTATTGGTGCTGTCGGTTTGCGGGTTTTTAGGCTGGCCGCGCTGCATCAGCCAGGAGGAAAGGAAGTTCGTAGCGCCGGCCAGCAGCGGCAGAATGAACCAACCGTTATTGTAGCCCGCGTGCAAATCGAGCAGGGGCTGCACGGCGGCTGTATAGGCGGCCTGGGCGGCCTCGGTATTGAGGAAGGTGTAGATGGTAGCGCCCTGCGCATCGACGCCGTTGACCGCGGCAATGCCGAGCTCCACCAGCTTTTCCCAGACGCCGGGGTTATTCTTGAGGTAAAGAAGCTGATCCAGCTTGGCGATGGAAAGGAAATCCTTTGCCTTCATCACCACGGGCGCAAGGCCGCTATCGGGCTGCCAGATGTTGGTGATCCAAAGGAACTTGAAGGATTCGAGGATCTCGGCCGGATTATCCGCAACGAGCAGGCGGATGGTCTCCTCATAGCCCCAAAAACGGAAGGCCGCCAGGAAGCAGAAAAAGAGCGGCATGGTGATGAGCATGGGCAAACAGCTGCCCCACATGCTCACGCCCCGCTCCTTCATCAGCTTGGATTGGGCCTGCTGGGCCTTTTGCGGATCGTTGGCGTATTTTTTTTGAATCTTTTGGATTTCGGGCTGGATGGCAGCCATATCCGCGGAGGATTTGCGCGTTTTGATATCGGAGAAAAGAGTGATGGCCTTAAGCACCACCGTGCAGATGAGGATGGTGAGGAACACGCTGTTCACATTGCCGTAAACCCACTTCATGGCCTCCAAAAACCATGTGGTTAAAAAGAAATCATTTTGCATGAAAAACGTTGCTCACTTTCTAATGTTCTTTTCGGGCCCCAGGCTGCTTTGTTTGCGGCACCGGGTCGAACCCCCCCTTGGAAAAGGGGTTGCAGCGCAGGATGCGCCAAAGGGCCAAGCCGCCCCCTTTGAGAGGGCCAAAGCGCTCGACGGCTTCTTTCGCATAGGCGCTGCAGGTGGGGCTGTAGCGGCAACAGCCGGGGTGCCTGGGCGAAACATAGAGCCTGTAGAATTCGATGCACCACAGCATCAGCCGCTGAAAAAACGATTTCATTCTCCCTGGGCCTTTTTCAAAAGGCCCGCCTTGCGCATAAGGTAGCGCATCGTGCTTTGCATGGCGGCAAAATCCGCCTCTTTCACCGAGTCCCGCGCAATGAAGATAAGATCATATCCAGGCAAAGCCTCGGATATCAAGGGACGAAAGGCTTCCCTTAGCCTGCGCTTAACGCGGTTGCGGGCAACGCTGTTCCCAAGCTTTTTGCTCACCGAGAAGCCAACGTGGATCATATCGCTGCGGCTCCTGGCGTAAATGAGCACACAATACCGGCTAGAGATGGATTTCCCTTTGCGGTATACCTGACGAAACTGTTTGTTGCGCTTGAGGGAAAAACAGCGTTTCAATGGAACCGACCTTTTCTTTCGTGTTGCAGGTTTTGATACAGAAAAACGCACGGCAAGCGTAGCTTGCCGTGAAGCATGGCGTCTGCGGAGCAAGAATCCTTACGCAGACAGCCTCTTTCTGCCATTGATCCTGAGGCGGGCCAAAACATTGCGACCGTTCGCCGTCTTCATCCGCTGGCGGAAGCCGTGTACCTTTTTGCGCTGCCGCTTTTTGGGCTGGAAGGTTTGAAGCATGGGGGAGCACCTCTTTTCCGTTTGTGATGAAAGCAGCCTGAGCTTTGCCCTGCCGCTTACTTTTATCATTAGCTTTTCAATTATATAAGAGAAAAAGCCGGAGTGTCAAGGGAAACCGCTATTAAAAATCCCTATCGAAGATGGTTTTTCTAAAACCCACCATATCTGGTACCCGGTGCTGCAAAAATCACTATTTTCGAAAAATGGGCGAATAAGTTCCCTTGTCATATGGGAGCGGATTTGTTATCATTTAATAGGTACGATTGAGAGACCGCTTGCAAGGGCGGCTTTCTCTTATTTCGGCATAATTTTCAATATATGTTGATAAAGTTATCAACATATATTGAAAGGATTGGGGAGAGGACGGGGAACGACATGCGGCAGCAGACGGCGCAGGAGATTTGGCAGCAGGCGCTTGTAGGATTAAAAGGAGAGATGACGCCCACCAGCTACAACACATGGATCCTTACGATAGATCCGGTGTGCAAGCAGGGCGATACCGTGGTTTTACAAGCGCAAAACGACATTGCCCGCAACACCCTGCGCAACCTATACGCCGCTACGATCGATAAGGCTCTGACGGACGCCAACAACGGCCGCCCCACCAATGGGCTTTTAATTGTACACAACGAGCGGGATCAATACGAGCGCATGGCCCGGGACGGAGACCCGGATCTGATGCTCAACCCCCGCTATACCTTTGATAATTTCGTTATCGGCTCTTCCAATAATTTTGCCCACGCGGCCGCCAAGGCCGTGGCCGACAGCCCTGCCCGCGCGTATAACCCTCTCTTTATGTATGGCGGCGTGGGCCTTGGAAAAACCCATCTGATGCACGCTATCGGCAATCAGATAAAGGATAACTTTCCAACCTATAAAATCGTTTATGTGACCAGCGAAACCTTTACCTACGAGCTGATCCAATCCATTCAGGATAACACCAACGCCCAGTTCCGCAACAAATACCGCAATGTGGATGTGCTGATGGTGGACGATATCCAATTTATCTCGGGCAAGGTCTCCACCCAGGAAGAATTCTTCAATACCTTCAATGCCCTGCAAACCAGCGGAAAGCAGATCGTTATCAGCTCGGATAAACCGCCTATGGAAATGATCACGCTGGAAGAGCGGCTTCGTTCGCGTTTTGAGGGCGGGCTTATCACGGATATCCAGCAGCCGGATCTGGAGACCCGCATCGCCATATTGCGTAAAAAGGCGTCTCTGGAAATGATCGATATCGATGAAGACGTGCTCTCCTTTATCGCGGAAAAGGTTAACAGCAACATCCGGCAGCTCGAGGGTTCCCTCACGCGGGTAATCGCCTATTCCAAGCTCACCCGCAAGAATGTGGATATTACCCTTGCGGATACGGCCCTGAAGGATATCATCCCCGGTTATGAGAACCGCAAGGTTTCTGTGGAACTGATCCAGCAAATCGTAGCCGATTATTATGAGATCGAATTAGAAGGCATGCTCTCCCAGCGCCGCACGGCGGATATCACCTATCCCCGGCAGGTGGCGATGTTTCTATGCCGCGAAATGACGGGCGATTCCCTCAAAACCATTGGAAAGCATTTCGGCGGCCGGGATTATTCCACCGTTATCAGCGCCTATAACAAGATATCCGCCGATATGAAGAAAAACCAGGATCTTGCCCTCACGATGGACGACCTTCGCAAGCGCATTAAGAAATAACATCGTCAACATTCCTCATTTTGCCCGTATTACGCCAAACAAAGAAAAGCAAGCAGCGAAATCAACCCTTTCAACATGGCGGAAAAGCGGCTTTAAAACAGCAATTTTTCTATCTTCCACGAACTTATCCACATTGTCAACAGGGGTATGTTAATTCCATATAAGGTAGATGTTAACTTTGTTGAGAATGTGAGCCATGTGGATAAAGGAATAAAAGGCCGGCCGGTTATCCTTATAGATATCGGCATGAAAAAGCCAGCGGCTTAGCCGCGAAAAGCGGCTTTTCAACCTTTTCAACATTACTATAACTACTACGCCTATAATTATAATCAAGCAGCACATATGGAGCCGCATGCGCGGAGAAGGAGCAATGCCATGAAATTCACCATCCCCACCCAGGAACTCAACGCGGGCATCAGCACCGTGGTTAAAGCCATGGGCAGCCGCACCACAATCAGCATATTGGAGGGAATCTATACGGAAGCCTCGGGGGATTCCCTTCTTTTAAGGTGTACGGATCTATCTTTACAGATCGAGACCACCATTCCCGCCGCTATCGAAGAAGAAGGGGCCTGCGTTATGCCGGGCCGGTTGTTCAGCGAACTGGTACGCCGCCTGCCAGGCGAAGATACGGAGATTTACACGGATAAGGATACGGTCTATATCAACAGCGGCAGAGCCCGCACCAACATGCAGAGTGAAAGCGCCTCCGAATTCCATTCTATGCCCAAGGTTAAAGAGGAATATAGCGTATCCTTGGCCCAGGGCACGCTCAAAAGCATGATACGCCAATGCATCTTCGCTTCCGCGCAAGATGACAGCAAACCCATCCTCACGGGCGTCCTCCTTGAGATGCGGCCGGATGAGCTTTGCATGGTAGCCCTGGATGGCTACCGTCTGGCTCTGCGCCGCGAAAAACTTTTGAGCGGCATGGATGAAAAGGACGCTGTGATTCCCGCCCGCAGCCTGCTGGAAATTGGACGTATGCTGGAAGACCGCGACGACGCCGTAAAGGTGATCTTCTCCGGTACGCATGTGATGATGGATATGGGTCACACCAAGGTAACCACGCGCCTTTTGGATGGAGAATTCATCCGCTACAAGCAGATCCTGCCCGATGGGCAATCCACCCGCGTGCAGGTCAACCGCCAGGAGCTTTTAGACAGCATTGAACGCGTATCTCTGATGGCCCGCGAAGGCAAGAAAAACCACATCCGCTTCTCCTTTGGCGCGGATATCCTTAACCTTTCCGCCAACAGCGAGATCGGCTCCTCGCAGGAAGAAATTACCGTTAACCTGATAGGCAATGATCTCGATATCGCCTTTAACGCCAAATATTTCAGCGATGTGCTTAAGGTGCTCGAAGACGACGAGCTTTTCCTCGATATGAATAACAACATCAGCCCCTGCGTGGTGCGGCCTGTGCAGGGCGAGCGGTTCTATTACCTGGTGCTGCCGGTACGGTTGTTCACCGGGGCGTAAAAGGCATGTTTTAATAGTATGAGGCCCGGCGCAATGCGCCGGGCCGTTTGCATATGCAAAATTGTAGCGCCGTCCTTAAGCTGTGGGACTTGCGGAAACCCTGTAAGGCGGATGCCTTCTATCCCGCCGTGTTTTGTCGTGATACCCGCCATTTTTACAAAAGCACGACTCTATATTAAATTCCCCAACAGGGCCACCTTATTCTTGTTCTAAAGGACATGAACCTTTGCAGGTGGGCCCGCCCCCCTGACCCCGGCTGGGGGCTACCATACGGTTCGCAATAGTCGCAACGCTGCCTTATGGTCGTGTTGCTCCTTTGTTAACTGGGCTTTCGCTTTTTACGAAAGCGATACCGTATACTGGATTCCCCGACAGGGCCGCCTTATTCTTGGTATAAAGGGCATGAACCTTTGCAGGGGGGCCCGCCCCCCTGCACCCCGGCTGGGGGCGACCTCGCCCCCAGTCCCCTCGGAACGCAGATTAGGCACGACCCTTGTTGTGTTCCGTGCCCGAATGTATCGTGGCTCGGCGGGCCCCCGGCA
>JAYFPE010000010.1:0-132170 GCA_034928145.1 Candidatus Pelethousia sp.
ACTCAAAAAAGTGGCATAGCCACTTTTTTGACAGACTGGGGCGGGACTTCTTATGAGCCCCGCCTTTTACGTTTTGGAGGTTAGTCGTTTCTCAGCCCCCGGTTCCAAAGGAAGCAAACGAGGGTGATAAGGCAAACGGCGGCCCCGGTGATGAAAAACCAGCCGTGCACGCCAATGCGTTCCGCGGCCGGGCCGGAGAGGAGAAGGCCCACGGGCATAGCCAGAGACATGAGGCTGCCGATGAGGGAAAAGACCCGGCCCTGCGCTTCCGGCGGGATGCTGCGCTGGAGGGTGGCCATATAGGGGATGCTATAGACGTTGCCGCAGCCGCCCATCAGGCCGCAAAGGATCATAAAGACCCAGAAGGCCCAGGCGGTGGCGGGCAGCAGGCCGCAAAAGAGCGAGGTCAGGCCCAGGCCTAAGAGGCCCAGGTAAGAGATGGCCAGGGGATTCTTCGCCTTATCGCCTACGCTGCCCATGAGGGCGGCAAAGAGCATCATGCCCCCGGCATAGGCTAGCTCCACGATGCTGGCGTGCCAGGCCGAGGCTCGGAAATAACTGCTGGTCATCAGCGGATAATAAGAGGAAAGCGGCAGGAAAAAGGCCATGCAGGCCGTGGCGCAGAGGGTCAAAAGCCAGAGGGGCTTTTGACGCATAAGGGCCGCGAGGCCGCCCTTCATCTCGTCGAAGAAATGTGCGGCTTCACCCTCCTTAGGCGGCAGCTCGGGGATGGGCACGATCAACATCAAAGAGCTGGCAACCACCGCGCCCAGGGTATCAGTGAGAAGGATGGCCCACATGGGAAGGGTAGCGAACATGGCCGCACCCAGCACCGGCCCCAGCATGAACGCGCCGGATTGCAGGAATTGGTTAACGCCGTTGGCCCGCATCAGTTCCTCCTGCGGCACAAGCAGGGGGGTGATGGCCTGGATGGACGGGGTGTGGAATACGCTGCCCACAGCCCGCGCGCCCATGGCCAGGAGGGCCGCCCAATAGGGCGGCCGGCCGGCTAAAAATACCAGCGCGAAGGCCAGCGCGCAAAAACCCATGAAAAGATCGGCCGCAATGGCCACCTTCTTGCGGGAAAGCCGGTCGATCCAAACGCCGGCGAAAGGCCCTAAAAGCAGCTGGGGCAAAAAGACCACCAGGCTGGAGAGGGCCAGCATCATGGGCGAATCCGTGCCGCTGGCCAGCCACCAGATGAGGGCGAACTGCACGGCCGAGCTGCCGATGAGGGATACCGTTTGCCCGGCGAAGATCGTATAGAAGCCCCGCTTCCAGCCGGCGGGCGTTTTTTGTTCCATGCGCTGACACCTCCTTAGGATGCATACTTGGTATTGGCAAAAGCCACAGTGGTTTATTATACCAGAGTATGTATGCTTTCACAAGAAGGTCACAGCGGGCCGGTTTCGGGTTCGGGAGCGGGCGTCGGGGTCGAAGGTCCGGGCACAAAATCCAGTTGGGGGGCGGGCGTCATGGCCGTGGGCCTGGGCACCAGATCCAGCGGCGGCAGGGTGGGCGTAAGCTCCGGCGTGAGGCTGGGCGTAGGGCTGGAAGTGGGTGTGGGCGACGGCCCCCAGGGCGGGGTGGGCGAGGGCGTAGGCCGCTGCGTAGGCATTGGGGTTGGCCGCAGGGTAGGATACGGGGTTGGTTGCGGCGTGGGCCTGGGGGTCGGCTGCGGCGTGGGGTTCGGCGTGGGCTTTAGTGTGGGCTTGGGCGTGGCCGTAGGCCGGATGGTGGGCGTGGGCGTAGGGGAGGGCGTGGGGCTGGGCGTAGGGCTTGGGGATGGGACCATCGTCGCCATGGGGGAAGGCGTAAGCGTAGGCAGGGGAACGACCTGTGGCGGTCGTGCGGCCCAGCGCCGCATTAGCGCCAAGGCGAGGCCGCTAAGCGCCAGCACAGGAAACAAAACGGCCAGCCAAGCCCGCCCGCGGCGCTTGGCGCCATAGGGCGAGCGGGCTGCCCGCCAGGTTCCGTATCCATATCGAAGCCGTTCTTTCCAACCCATGGGCCTGGAGCGCCTTTCTCCAATCCAACCGGCGGTAACCGCCGGCTATCCTTTTGTCAGTTGCTCTAGTATGCCCGGGGGATTACATCTCCATCACATAGCGGTAAAGGGGGGCCATAGCCTCTAAGGCTTGGCGCGCCTCGTCCAGCAGGCCGGGCTTGAGGGTGGGAGTCAGCCTGTTGCAGGTATAGCACCAACTCAAGCTCTTGCGGTTGAGGTAGGGCTTTAGAGTCTCGGGCGCATCAGGGAAGCGATCCCGTTTATAAAGCTGGCCCTCAAGCAGGTATTTGGCCAGAGCCGGGGCCTGGGCCAGGGAGAGGAAGCCCGCCGGGTCTGCCAGGATGCGCTTGCGCAAGCAGCCCATCATCTCCTGGTTGCTCTCGTGCATGCCCAGACCGTAGCCATAGCCCTGCGGGCCGATCTCCACATAGATGAGAAAGCTCTCGCTAAGGCGCTTGCCCGGCCTGCGGAAGGCCAGCCAGGCATGGTCGCGGTAGGGATGCTTCTCCTTCGTGAAACGGGTATCCCGGTAGATACGGGAGAGGATGGTGGTCACGCGGGTATTGAAGGACGGGTCGATAGACAGGGCCAGGGGCAGCAGGTCCTCGGCCAAAGCGCGCAGCGGTTCCTGCACGTTTTGCTTGTAGCGGCCCTTATTGGCGGCGAAAAATTCCTTGTTGTTGTTAAAGGCCAGTTCGATGAGGAATTTGTAGGTATCCTCATTAAAGCCTTGAAAGGTTTGGTTCACAGTGGATTTACTCCTTATTCGGATTCATAGCTTGGCAAAATAGGCGCGGCCTGTTTTTGCGGCAGCTGGGAAAGGACGAGGGCGATGAGGATCAGCAGGCAGCCCAGGGCCATGCGGCCGGTAAAAATTTCGCCCAGAAAAATCACCCCGAACAGGCAGCCGAAGGCGGATTCCGTGCTCATAAAGAGGGAAGCGTAGGTGGGCGAGGCGTACTTGATGCCCATGTTCATCATGGTGAGGGCCAAGAGCGTGGCGGCGATGCCGCAATAAGCCAGCTCGCCGATCATGGAAGGCGTAAAGCTGGCCGGGAAGGTTTCAAAGCACAGCCCGCCGAGCCAGGCAAAGCCCGCCGCAAAGGCGAATTGCAGGCAGGTGAGCTGCATCACGTCCAGGTCGGCAAAATTGTCTACTGCGCAGATGTGCACCGCATACAGCGCGCCGCAAAGCAGGGTCAGAACATCGCCGATGTTTACGCCGCCCTCCCCGTGCAGGGAGAGCAGGGCGATGCCAAGGAGCATCAGCAGGGCGGCCGCAATCACCTGCTTGGTGGGGCGCAGGCCCTTCCAGGCCCAGAGCGACAGCGGCACCAGCACCACATAAACCGCCGTGATCAGGGCGTTTTTGCCTGCGGTGGTGTACATTAGCCCATAGGTTTGCACGGCAAAGGCGGCATAAAGGCAAAAGCCCGTAATCAGGCCCCCCAGCAGGGTACGCTTTTCCAGCGGGCGCTTTTTAGAAAACAGAGTATAGGAAAGCCCCAGGGCTCCTATGGTGAAACGGATGGCCAAAAGATAGTTGGTGGAGATGGAATCCAGCGCGTTTTTCATCACCACAAAGCCGCCGCCCCAAATGGCGCCGGTGACCAGCAGCATGCAGTTTGCCAGGGCCCGCCTGGCTTTTTCGTTCATCTTCATCATATCCATAGACCCAACTATAGCATAAGGAAAGCCGCCGGACAAGCCCCGCCCGGTTGAAAAGAGCCCGAAAAAAGATATGGGAAAATCCAGAAAAACCTCTTGACAGAACCGGCAGCCGTGCATATACTATGTATTGCAGTTAGTCAGTTGAGCAACTAACTAAAACGCAGAAAGGAGATGATCCTTTGATCCCAGGCTTTGATGAGGAGCGTCCGCTGTTTTTGCAGGTTGCGGCGCTGCTGGAGGAGGCTATCCTCTCCGGCGCTTACCCCGAGGAGAGCCAGGTTCCCTCTATTACCGAGCTTTCGGTAAGCTGCAAGATCAACCCGGCCACGGCGCTCAAGGGCGTGAACCTGTTGGTAGAGCAGGGGCTATTATACAAAAAGCGGGGGCTGGGCATGTTTGTAGCTGGCGGCGCGCAGGTGCGCCTCGCACAGGAGCGGAAGAAGCAGTTTTTCGCGGGCTATATCGAACCCCTCCTGGCGGAGGCCGAGAAATTGGGCCTATCCCGGGAGGATGTGATGGAAATGATCCAAAAAGGAGCGATGCGGCAATGATTGAGATCAAAAATGTATCCAAGCGATTCGGGCAGGTGCAGGCCCTCGACGGCGTTTCCCTGCGCTTGGAAAGCCCGGGCATTTACGGCCTGCTGGGCAACAACGGCGCGTGCAAGACCACCCTTTTGAACATCCTTACCAGCAGGCTCCATGCCGATGCGGGCGAGGTGCTGCTCGACGGCGTGCCCATGGCGGATAACGACGCGGCGCTTTCCCAGCTTTTCATGCTGGGCGAGAAGAACCTCTACCCGGAGGAAATGCGGGTACGCCAGGCCTTCGAAGCCACGGCCTGCTTTTACCCCGCCTTTGACATCGGCCGGGCCAAGGCTTTGGCGGCGCGCTTCGGCCTCAATATGAAGAGCAAGATCACGGCCCTTTCCACGGGCTACCGCTCCATCTACCGCATCGTGCTGGCGCTTACCGTGGGCACGCCCTATCTGCTGCTGGATGAACCCGTTCTGGGCCTGGACGCGCAGCACAGGGATCTCTTTTACAAGCTGCTCATCGAGCTTTATGCAGAGCATCCCTGCTGCATCCTACTCTCCACCCACCTGATCCAGGAGGCGGCGCCTCTGATCGGCCACGCCATCATCCTGCGCGAAGGCCGCATCCTGCGTAACGCGCCGGCTGAAGAGCTGTTGGATGCCATCCACACCGTATCCGGCCCGGCGGCGGCTGTGGATTCCTATCTCACCGGCCGCAGGGCGCTCTCCGCTTCCAGCCTGGGCGGGCTGAAAACGGCCTATGTGGAAGGCCCAAGGCCGCAGGCGGCGCCGCAGGGTCTGGAGATCGGTCCGGCGGATTTGCAGGGGTATTTCATCGCCTTGATGGAGGAGGAAAGCAAATGAGCAACATGGAAATCAAAGGCGCGCTGCGCTACGATATAAAAGCCAGCCTGCGCAGCCTCGGCATATTTTTGCTTGTAATGATCCTGGTATGGCTGCTGAATTTCATCCTGGCCATCATGGTCAGCGGCAATGGATCCTATTCCAGCGGCTTCGATATGGCCGTGGGCATCTATATGTTCGTGGCGGGCATCATCTCCGTGCGGGAGGACCTGCGCATCTTCCTGCAAAACGGGCGCGGGCGGCCTACGGTATTCCTGGCGCAGATTATCGTGGCCCTCTTCGCTTCCGCCGCGCTGGCCGTGGCCTGCGGCTTGCTAATGAGCCTGTTCCAGCTCATTACCATCTGGCTGGCCCCGCAGTTGGAGCTCACCTCGCTCTTTGGGCTGTTCGGCGGGGGTGGCGGTGCGCATGGCCTGGCCGCGCTGCCGGAGACCATCGCCTTTACCTTCTTCCAATGCCTGCCGGCATTCCTCTTTGGCATGGTCATCTCTCTCATCTATTACCGGCTGGGCAAGCTGGGCAAGGTGGCCTTCTCCATCGCTGTGCCTGCGGTGCTGTTCGTGGGCCTGCCCATCCTGATCGGCACCAACCCGGAGATCGCCAAGGCCTTCGTCGCTTTCATCACCTTCGTCTATGAGCTTTTGAAAACCCCCCTGGCCATGCTGGCGGCTTTCGCTCTGGTCTCTTCGCCCATCCTGGCCCTCTGCAGCTGGCTGCTCTTGCGTAAAGCGCCAATCAAGTAACTGCGGAGAAGCCATACTTTCAACAAGAATACGGCCCGGCGTACATGCGCCGGGCCGCAGGCCGTCAAAAAGGCGGGGGCTGCTCACAGTTTGCAATAGTCGCAACGCTCCCCCTAGGGCCGCGTTGCTCCTTTGCTCACGGGGCTTCCGCCTCCCGGAGGTTTTAATCGCTGCCAGCGGACAAAGTGAATTGCCGCAAAGCGGCAAGAGAGGATGTCCTGGGACATAGGCGCGGTGGCAGCGAAAGGCCTTGCGTAGCAAGGGCTTCCTTACAGGGGCTGCCGGCCGCGTCCTTAATATGTCGCCTTCGGCGACATCAGTTGCACCCGGCGGGTGTGCCCACAGGGGCAGGAAAACCCTACAAACGCAAAAAGTGGCGATCGCCACTTTTTGACGCGCCAGCGTTAACGCAGTTCCCACACCCACAACGCCAAGGCATGATGGGCCTTTTTCATCTCTCGGATGGAGGCGTATGGCCTGATCTGGCCATCGTGGCTGTCGTTATAGGCGAGGAAGCCCTCGCCCTCGCCCCAAAGGGCGGCATAGTGGCCTGAGAGGCGGCCGTTTTGGCTATAGAGGTAGAGTGCGATATACGCCCCCCGGCCGCCCTCCGTCTTGGCAAGGCCGCGCCTGCGGGGCCGGATGCCCTTGGCATTGAGGAAGCGCACCAGGGCGAAAGGATTGGTGCCCATGCGGCCGTGGGCCAGGGCGCTCGAGCCCAACACCAGCAGGGCTTCCTGCAAGGAAAAGGGGCGGCTAAGAAGCTGCCCCGCGTTGTAGGCCGCGATGGCCCCGCAGCCGTTGGCCGCCACATTGCCTCTTTTGCCAAAGCTGCCGCAATCCGCACAGCAGGCTGTTTGTTTGTGAATCAGGGATGGTTCCATAGCTTAACCTCGTTAACCTCGGCGCGTTATCTTGCCCATTATCATACCATTCTTTGCCGCAAAGATATATGCTTTTTCTTTTACGGCGGCGTAGAAAAGCCGCCAATACACATATGCGTATTGGCGGATTGCGGGTGCGGCGGCTCATGGGGGTGGTTTTGATAAAGGGAGGGGGCGGTGGGCCGCCCCCTGGCGCTATGTTACGCCTCGGTCTTGCGAAGGGCCGCTGCGGCTACGATGATGGCGGCCATCATCAGGGCGAAGCCGAGGACGCTGGCGTGATCGCCGGTCTTGGGGATTTTCACGGTGGGGTCCAGGATGATGGGGGTGCTGTTGGCCTTCCAGGTGGCGGAGGACTCGGTCTTATAGGCGAAGCCCGCGAAAGCCCGGAGGTTATTGTCGCTCATGTAGATCCTGCCGGCGGTGATGTCCGCGCCGGTGACGCCCAGGTAGTCATAGAGGCCGGCCACAAATTGCGCGTCCGAACCGGTCACGGCCACGGAGGAGACTTTGCCGCTGCTGGCGTCGCGGGTGAAGGTGACCATGTTGGCGGGGCTGTCGGAGTAGGGCTTATCGCAGAAGACCACAGAGGTGGAGTTGGGCGCGGTCACATAATAGCTGCCGGCCTTGAATTCCTGATCCAGCGGGCGCTCGGAAACGACCTTGGCATAGACCTGCGCGGTGTCGGTATCCTGGCACTTGGAAGCGTAAACAGGGGAGACGTTGCCCAGTTCGCTGATGGTCTTGAAGGCGGTTGCGCCGTCATCGGAGGGGGCGGTGCTGGGGTTGGTGTAGTAGTAGGTGCCCGCGGACAGGCCCGAAATATCCAGGCCCGAGTAGCTGTAGCCGTCCGCGATGGCAGTGACCTTAACGGTAGCCTTGGCGTTCTCACGGGTGGCGTTGTCAGCCGCGAGATCGGGCACGGTCAGCTTGACGGCGTAGTATACGTCTGCGCCGTTCACGGCGGTGGCGTTGGCATCCGCATTGTAGTTGCCGGAGCCCAGCGCGCCGGTGGTGCGGGTGAATTTGACGACCTCGATTTTGTAGCCGAAAGCGTCGGAGGTGGTGGCGGCCTGGTTCCAGGTGAAGGCCAGGGCGCTGGAGGCGACGCCCAGCACGAGCACGGTCGCCAGAACGATTGCGAACAGTTTTTTCATACGTTTCATTCCCTTTCAGTAGTATATTGTGCCGCTGCCCGCTGCACAGCCCAATATTATTGCATTTATGTAATAAAGTCAACACGATTATTTAAATATATTGTAATGTTATTTACATAGATAACAGAAAACGAAAGTTTGATTACACAAAGCAAGAAATCCATAGATTGAAGAAAAGCCCCCGGATACCGGAAGCTTTTAGACGGATATATACAGTTTGTCCAGGAACTCAGAGCATCTGCCCGGCCAGGCGGGCCAGTTCCGCGGGCGTTTCCTTGCAGCCCGCCAGCAGCCAGCGCCGCAGGAGGTTTTCATAGCCGCCCACCAGGAAAGCGGCCTTGTAGGCGAGGGCGTTTTCCTTCATGCCGCCGGTGCGTAGGCCCGCGGCGGCCCGTTCCACGCAAAGGGCGCGCAGATCCTCCACAAAGGCACGGTCGCCGTGCTCACCCAGCAGAGCTTCAAAGGCGGTGCGGTTGTCAAGCACCAAGGAGAAAACAGCCTGCAAAAGAGCCGCGCCCCGGGCCTGGCCGCTCAGGATGGCTTCTAGATCGGCATAGATGCCCTGTTCCAGCTGGCGCAGCACATCCTCCGGGTCTTTAAAGTGGACGTAGACCGTGGCCCGGGCCACATCCGCGGCCTCGGCCAGCTCCTTTACGGAGATATCCGCCACAGCCTTGTACTGCATCAGGCTAAGCAGGCCATCCTGTAGCAGCCTGCGCGTGCGCCTGACCCGGCGATCCGTGATCTCCGGCATGATCTCACCTCCCTTGCAGCCCGCCTTCGTCAAATAGCAGACTTTTCTTAAGAATAAGACCATTAATGGAGCATGTCAAGCAAACTGCATGAAAATTCACATCTGAGCCCTACGCGGACGGCGGCCCTACGCGGGCGGCGGCCCTACGCGAGCGGCGGGATCGAGACCCGGCGTTGGTGGGTTCCAGGGGAAGAAGGCCGTTTGTTCTGTTCGCCGGCCTGAATAGGCACGATGTAAGGGGAACCGCGTGCTCGCCCGGCATGCAGAGAACAGATGGGCGAACACAGGCCCCCCTGTGGATTTGGGATATTTTCCCCAAATGCCCCCGGCCGGCAAACGGCGCAGGGCCTAACGATCACTTGGAAGGCTGTGTCTCGCGCCCGCCGTCTGCGCAAGACCCGTCTGCGCAAGACCCGCCTGCGTAAGACCCGCCCGCGTTGGACCGCGCCGCTTCCCGCTCGATGCGGGCCTTTTTCTTGGCGCCGATGTAACCTACGCCCACCACGGCTAACGCGCCCAGGAAATCCACGATCAGGTCTTTCATGGTATCGCGCAGGGCCGCGCGGCCCACCAGCTCCGAACCGTCTCCCAGGCGGAATTTCTGCATGTTCATTCCCAACAGACCATCGAAGGTGAACTCGTATATCTCCCAGAGCACGCCGACGGTTAGGGCAAAGCATAGGGCGAAGAGGCACACGAACTTGGGCCCCAGCTTCACGGGTACGCCCTCCACTTGGTTGAGCTGCTCTACGATGACGAAGCCCAGCGCGCCCAGCATGCCGCCGCTAAGGGTATGCAGCCAGGTATCCCAATTGGGCACCAGGTAATAAAAATTGCGCACCTCGCCCAGGTAAATGGCGCAGTAGAGAAAAATGAAATAGAGGATATACATAGAATCCGGGATGGGCCACGTCCAATGCTTTTGCAGCACGGAGGGCACGAACATCACCAAAAGGCCCAGGCAGCATTGGGTCAGCATCAATAGATAATCGCTGCGTAGGCGCACGGAGCGATCTGTGCTGGTCTGTGGAGCCAGGGCCAGGCAAATGGCTGAATAGATGATAGAACCGATCAGGATCACGGCCAGGATGACGCCGGCGACGGTTTTGGCATCCGCCCGCCTCTTTTTCATAATCACTACCTCCGAAACAAATGCATTCTATTTTGTACCCAACCGCATGAAAAGGAGGCTCCCGGCGAACTCTAAGAAAAAAAGGAGCGACCCCCCCATGAAAAAGAGCAAACGCAGCGGCTACCCCAATATGACCTCCACTACCTCCGCCACGGATACCACGGGCATGATGCCTACCCCGCCCCAGAATAACGCAGAGCGGGAAGCCTACGAGGAGCTGGCCGGCATGGAGATACCGCGCAAGCAGAAGAAAAAGTGAGGGACTCTCAAAAAAGTGGCGGCAGCCACTTTTTTGACTTGCGGCGCCAATTTACAGTCACTGTCTTTTGATCCGGCCGGCATCCGCGGGAAGGCGCAGCCCGTTTGATCGGCATGGCTCTGAAATGATGCCGGTCAAGAGGGGGGAAGACAGGCTTAAAGCTGATCTTGCCCGTTTTCTCGCCCCAAAGCGCGCCAGGTCCGCTATTTATTTTTCATGGCGCAGGCCTAGGGAGGCAATTTTCTATACAGTATACCATATCTTGCGCGGCCTTGCACAAGCGGGCGGAGATATGGATGGCCAACGAAAATGCTGTTTGCGAAAAATGCAGGTGTTTGGCCTATTGGGGCTGGTTTTGGCCCCTGCGTCAAAGAGCGGCAAACTTTGCAATTTTCTCCCTAAAGAGCGACAAAACACGCCAATATTGTTCCCTATCGCCGCGAATGGAGCGGTGTTACAATCCAATCATCACAAACCGCAACTATCCTTTATGAAACGGGCAAAAACGCCAGCGCCCGTTTTACGAAAGGAAAAAAATACAGAAGGATGGAGGCACATTATGGCAAAGTACCGTATACTTCTGGCAGACAGCAGCACGCAGTTCCAAAACGCCGTTCGGGATCACCTCCTGGCCCAGGATAACATTGAGCGGGTGGATGTGGTGAACGATGGCCAAGCCGCACTGGATGCGATGGCGGCCGCCCACTACGATGTGTTGCTCTGTGATCTGATCATGCCCCGCCTGGATGGCTTTGAGCTGCTGGAGCGGCTGGCCGGCGGTCTGGTGGAATCGCCGCCCGCCACCATTGTGGTGAGCGCCATGCGGCATGAGGACATGGTGCGCCAGGCCTGTACCCTGGGCGCGCGCTACTTTATGGTCAAGCCTGTGGACCCGGATACCCTCTATAAACGTATCCTCGACATGCTGGAAAGCACCTATGCCCAGCGATCCCAGACCTGCACCATGGGTAGCCGCCCGCAAACCTTGGATGAAAAGACCGCCTCCATTTTTCTCATCATCGGCATTCCCGCCCACATCAAGGGCTATCATTACCTGCGGGAAGCCGTGCGCATGGTCTACTACGAGCCCGCCCTCATCAATCGAATCACAAAAGAGCTATATCCGGGCATTGCCAAACGCTTCCAGACCTCCGCCTCCAAGGTGGAGCGCGCCATTCGCCATGCCATTGAGGTTGCCTGGACGCGGGGCAAGATCGAAAATATAAATCAGATCTTCGGCTACAACATCTATTCTAAGAACGATAAGCCCACCAATGGCGAGTTTATCGCCCTGGTCGCGGATAAGTTGATCATGGAAAGCGCCAGGGAGAGTGCGGGCCGGCCGGAGATACAAAATGTGATTTAAAAGGACAAAATCCGACATGTTGGAACTCCTGCAAAAAAATATAGAAAAAACTTTTCGCGCCCCGCATTTCTTGTGGGGCGCGCACTGTATAATTATGCAGGGCATACCTATTAATTCCTGTTTTGCACATAATAGTGGCTCCAAAACCGCCCTGGACATGGATAACCATGTGGATAATGTTGATAAGTCCGCCGCAATCCACAGAATTATATTCATCCTATGCAAAACGCTTGTTCCTGAAAAATATCACCATGCGGGGTCGCTGTGGGGTCAAAAATGCCAAAAATGAAAAATTGTCCTGCGTTCTGTGCTAGAAGGGCCAGGCTCGGGCATATTCTGTTATACCCATAAGTAGAGAGGAGCAAGGTCGAATGGAGCTGATTTGGACCGATCTGCGGGCGGAGCGGGTAGTATATTGCGGTGTGGCCCAGGCATTGGTGGAGGGGGACATCCCCCAGATCGAGGGGCGGCCCGCCCGGGAGATCCTAAGCGCAACGGGGGATGTGGCGCTCTCGGGCGCGGAGAGTGCCGAAGGTTCCGTGCGCCTATCCGGCGAGGTACGGCTGCAGTTGATCTGCATGGGGGAGGGCGGCGTATTCGCTTTTACTTCCCGGGCGGCCTTCCGGCACACGGTGCAGGCGGAGGGCACGAAGGACGGCATGCTGGTGCGGGCGGTACCCGCCTTGCAGGCTATGGAGGTAAAGCTGACGGGCGGCCGCATCACCCTTAGCGCACAGGTGGATATTGCCCTTAGGGTAACGGATAACAACGTTATCAAGGCGCTTTGCGGCCTCGAGGGCGTACAGGATATGGAGATGCAGCAGCGCAACCTCGAATTCTTGCGGCGAGAGGAGGTCTTCCGGGATGTGCTTTCCCTGCGCGAAGAGGTAGATGCGGCGGGCGCGCACTGCGTGCTACACAGCGATGTGGCGGTATGCCTGCGGGATATTCAATGCGACGGCCGGGGCGTGGAGCTATCCGGCGTACTCACGGTATCCGCCCTGCTGGAAGGGGAGGAGGGGCGGCTGTTCCATTTGATCGAGAATATCCCCTTTACGGAAACGCTGGATGTGGTGGCCGGCAACGACCTTAAAGCGGAGTTGGTCATTGAGGCCTGCCAGGTGCGGGTAGCCGAAGAATTCGGCCTGCTGGTGGTGGAGGTTAAGCTGCGGGTCTGCCTCTTTGGGACCGAGCGGGTTGAGCTATGCCTGCCGCAGGATCTGTTCAGCCCAAACCTGCCTTTTGCCTGTGAACGCGATACCCTGCGCCTTTGCACGCCTATGGGGCCGCTATCCTTCCGCCATACCCTACATGAGACGGTCGGCATCCCCGCCGGGCTGCCCGAGGCCGGCCGGGTGATCTTCACGGCTGTGCGGCCGGTCATTACCGCATCCAATGTGGAGGAGGAGCGCCTGTGCCTTGAGGGCCTGCTGGTAACGCGGGTGATCTATGAGAGCGAGAGCGGCATGCTGTGCTCCTTTACCGAGGATATCCCCTTTTCCTGCGCTTGCCCCGCGCCCGGCGCTACGGAGGCCATGGCTTCAGCCCAGGCTACCGCTACGGCATCCGGCGCTGGCCGCTCGCTGGAGATGAGCTTTACCCTCCAGATCAGCGCCTCCCTCTGCGCCCAGCGCACGGAAACGGTGGTGACCGGCATACGCGAAACCGAGCCGCAGGCCCAGCCCCAGGGCATCATCGTCTATTTCGCCGGGGCCGGGGAGACCCTCTATGATGTAGCCAAGCGGTTCCGGATCCCTCGCCGCGCCCTGCGCGATATGCCGGGGGTATCGGAGGAGTTGGCCGAAGGGCAGAAACTGGTGTTTTTGCGGTGATGCTCGGGGCGCTGCCCCCGATCTCCCGCCCTCTTAAAAAAGCGGGGGAAAACAGCCTATAGACTTATTTGCAGCGGCCCGGCGCATCGAATGCGCCGGGCCGCGTTGATTATATACAATCCCCAAAGAAAACCAATTCGCACCGTAAAGCGGCGGCCCTGCGCGAGCGGGTCTTACGCACATGGCGAGAGCCTACGCGGGCGGCGGCCCTGCGCGGACGGCGAGATGCGCACCTAAGCCAAGCTTGCGCTATCGGCTTAACACATCCAAAAAGAAACCCACAATCCACACCTTAGAGCGGCGAGCACATGCCGAAGGCGGCTGCGAGGCCGCGATACATATGGGCGCCAACGGCAATAAAAGCAGAAACGAAGCTTCATTGGCAGGGGGGCTGGGGGGCGGAGTCAAGTGCCGCCTGTGGCGAATGAAGCGAGGCGGACGCCTAGTGAGCAAAGGAGCAGCGCGACCATAAGGGAGCGTTGCGACTATTGCGAACTGCGTAACCGCCCCCAGCGGGGGTACAGGGGGCATGCGCCCCCTGTGGCGGGGTACGGGGGATGCCAGCCCCCCCCCGAAGCTTGGAGGTTGACTAAACGCTGAAATGCATTTCAAACACCATGGGCGCAAGCCCCCGGCCTCGGTATGGAGTTAGAAGAGGAGACGCAGGCGTGGGCCGTTCATGGCAGGGTACGGGAGGTGCCTGCCTCCCGGTGCTTGGCCTTTTCCCAAACACCAGAAAGCACTCAACTTTACCTTACACAAACACCATAGGCGTAAGCGCGCCGGCCCGGCGTGCATCCGGAAAAGGAGGTTTAGGCGGGGCCACCCGCAGCGGGGTACGGGGAGTGCCTGCCTCCCGGAAGCTGGAATATGCAATACCGTTTAAAAGGCCGGCTTGTGTCGGCAGGGAAACATTTTCTTTCCAGCGTCGGCGGGGGATGAAATCCCCCCTGGATATGCTATAATAAGGAAACCATCAGAAAACCATCCAAACAGGAGGAACGAGATGCCCTTGAAAACGCGCCATGAAATGGATCCGTTGTACCAGTGGGATCTTAGCCATATCTTTGAAAGCGACGCAGCCTGGGAGGCGGCCTTTGCGGAGCTGGCGGCCCAGACCGGCGCCATGGAGGCCCACCGTGGCCAATTGGGCACGGCGGAAGGCGCGCGCGCCGCGCTGGACGACTACTATGCCCTGGCGGAGCGGGCGGAACGGGTCTATCTTTACGCGGAGCTGAAAAAGGCCGGGGATAACGGCGACCAAAACGCCCAGGCCATGCAGGATCGGGCGCTGGGCCTCCTGGTGGGGCTGGGGGCGGCCGCCAGCTTCCTCACGCCCGAGCTCGCAGCCCTGCCCGAGGAAACGCTCAGCGCTTACCTGGCGAGCGAGACCCTGGAGCCGTATCGCCACGGCATTGCCGATATCATCCGGGGCCGCGCGCACGTGCTCGATGCCGAGCAGGAGCACATGCTGGCCCTGCTGGCGGATGCCGCCCAGACCCCGGACAACAGCTTTACCATGTTGGCCAATGTGGATATGACCTTCCCCGAGATCGAGGATGAAAACGGGAAAAAGGCGCAGCTTACCCACGGCAATTACAATGTATTTCGCGAGAGCCGCAACCCGGCCGTGCGCAAGGCCGCTTTCGAGGCCTATCAAGGCGAATTCGGCAGGTATATCAACACCTTCGCAGCCCTTTACGCGGGCAGCGTCAAGTTGGATGGCTATTTCGCCAAGGTGCGGCGCTATGATAGCGCCCTCGCCCAGGCCCTCTTTGGCAATGCCGTGCCGGAGGCCGTATATCACAGCCTCGTCGAGGCCGTACATCAAAGCTTCCCGGCCATGGAACAGTATCTTACCCTGCGAAAAAAGTCCCTAAACCTTTCCGAGTTGCACATGTACGACCTCTATTGCCCCATGGTAGAGGGGGTGGAGGCTTCCTATACGCTGGAGGAAGCCCAGGCCCTGGTAAAGGAAGCGCTGGCCCCGCTGGGGCCGGAATACGGCGCGCTGCTGGACAAGGCTTTCGCGGGCCGCTGGATCGACGCTTACGAGAACAAGGGCAAAACCACCGGCGCTTTCTCCTGCGGGGTTTACGGCGTACACCCCTATGTGCTGCTCAACTATACCAATACGCTGGATGACGTTTTTACCTTGGCGCACGAGATCGGCCATGCCCTGCATTCCTATCAGTCCGACGCGGCCCAATCCTATGTCAACCACGATTACGCCATCTTCGTGGCCGAGGTAGCCTCCACAGTCAACGAGGTGCTGCTCACCCTGCACCTCCTGGATACGGAAAAGGATCCCCGCCGGCGCGCCTATTATCTCAATCACTTTTTGGAGGGCTTTCGCACTACGCTATATCGCCAAACGCTCTTTGCGGAATTCGAGATGGAAACCCACGCCATAGCCCAGCGGGGCGAGGCGCTCACGCCGGATGTATTGGGCGGCCTTTATCGGCGGCTCAACGAGGCTTATTATGCGGGGGCCGTGGTGGATGAATTGCAGGACTTGGAGTGGGCGCGCATCCCCCATTTTTACAATGCCTTTTACGTATACCAATACGCTACGGGTTTTAGCGCGGCTGTGGAGATCGCCTCTCGCATCCGCAAGAGCGGGGATGCCTCGGGCTACCTCCGTTTCCTGGCTACGGGCGGCAGCGATTATCCCATCGAGGAGCTCAAGCTCGCCGGGGTGGATCTGAGCAAGCCGCAGGCCGTGGAGGGCGCGCTGGGCATATTCGCGCAAAGCGTGGAGGAGCTGGACAGGCTGCTCCAAAAGATGATATAAGCAATACGAATAACAAAGGAGATGACCGTCATGACCTATGATGTGGATCAGAACGCAATGCGGCACTATATCTTGGATAGGTTCAAACAAGAAGGGGATTTCCGCTTCCTAAAAGAGGGTGAGATGGAAACCATTGTGGACGCCATGCGCGCAGTGGACGCGGCTTATATGGCCACCCTTCCCGAGGATGGGGAATATGACGACGACGCTGCCTACGAGCGGCTTTTTGCGGACCTGAAAAGCCGCTTCCCCGATTATAAAACCTTTGCCATGCGCCTTGCCGAGGATTATCTCGATTTCGCCGAGCAATACCTCGTGAGCGTAGATGCCATCGAGTGGGATTGAGGGGCTCGGCAAAAGGCAATCAAAACCACCGGTTCAACCGGTGGTTTTGATTATTTTATGGTTTGCTCTAGGCTGTTGAATTCCGGCGTATTGAAAAATTCGCCCAGGGTGATGCCCAGCCCGTCGCATAGCATCTTGATGGTTTCGATCTTGGGATTGCGGCTTTTGTTATAAAGGATGTTCTTCACCGAGGAGGGCGGCAGGCCGGAAATATTAGCCAGCTTATTCACGCTGATGCCCCGCTCCCCGCACAGCTGCAATATGCGATTGCGCACCGCTGTAACCGTATCCAGCGAACTCACCACCTTCTGTTATAGAGTACAGGAAAACGCTTGCAAATATAGGCTATGCATGCTACTATTAGGCTATGCATAGCCTATAAAGGCTGTAGGAAGAAGGGAAGAGCGGATGCCGGATTATCAGGAAATGTATCACAGGCTGCTGGGCGTTCAGTTGGATATGATTAACCAATTGGAGCTGATCATTGATAAGCTGATCGAAACGCACAGATACATAATGGAACTGAGCGCTGATTCACTACCTGCAAAAGCGCCTTCCTACGGTCATAAAGCGTCGAAAACGAGGTAGGGCCTATGGTTAAGGGCAGGCAAGATAAACGAGGCGGCCAAGCATTGCTGGGCCGCCTCGTTTGCATGCGCGATCGGTTTAAACCTATTCCGCTTCCCGCCCCTTGAGCCGGGCAAGCGCGATCTTGTAACCATCCGCCCCGTAGACCAGGCATTTGTTCACCCTGGAGATGGTGGCGGTGGAAGCGCCGGTCTGCTCGGAGATATCCGTATAGCGCTCCCTATGATCCAGCATTTCGGCCACCTGGAAGCGCTGGGCCAGGGCCTGCGCCTCGCCGATGGTAGCCACATCTTCGAAAAAACGATAGAACTCTTCGCGGTCGCGCAGGGTCAGGAACGCGTCGAAGAGCCGATCCATTGCCGGGGACGCCATCTTGCTTTGATACATGAAACGACCGCCTTTCTTGAACGCATATCGGTTTTTAAGGATATTATAGCACAGCCTTGAGGAAGCTTTGCAGCCTTTCGCTCTTGGGCGCGCCAAAAATTTCCTCCGGCGGGCCTTCTTCCGCGATTACGCCGCCGTCCATGAAGATGACGCGGCTGGAAACCTCGCGGGCAAAGCCCATCTCGTGGGTCACGATAACCATGGTTACATTGCGCTGCGCCAGGCGGCGGATGGCTTGGAGCACCTCGCCGGAAATCTCCGGATCCAGGGCGCTGGTGGGCTCGTCAAAGCAGAGGATATCCGGGTTGAGGGCGAGGGCCCGGGCAATAGCCACCCGCTGCTGCTGGCCGCCGGAGAGCTGATGGGGATAGAAATCCAGCTTATCCGAAAGGCCCACCTGCTCGAGCAGGGCGCGGCCGCACTCCTGGATTTGCGCCAGGATGCGAGCTTTATCCGCGCGGAAATCCGGCTGCTCCTTGGCCAAACGCTCGCTGGCCAGCGTTACGTTTTGAAGGGCCGTATACTGGGGGAAGAGGTTGAAGGATTGGAAGACTAGCCCGAAATGCAGCCGCTTTTTGCGGATGTCCGCCTCGCGCTGGGTGGCCGGATCCGCCGCGTCAAAGAGCAGTTCGCCCTTGACCGATATCTGCCCTTCGCTGGGCGTTTCGAGGAAGTTGAGGCACCGCAGCAGCGTGGTTTTGCCGCTGCCGGAGGAGCCGATGATGGAAAGTACCTCGTTTTGCTCCAGCGAAAAGCTGATGCCCTTGATCACCTCGGTGGCGTCAAAGTCCTTTTTTAAATCGCGTACCTCCAGGATGGGCGCGTGGGAATTTTGCATATGATACCTCCTAAACGCGGAAATAGCCCAGCTTGCGCTCGGTATAATTCAGCAGCAGCGTAAGTAGGCCGCAGAAGATCAGATAGAACACCATGCTGTAAAACAGAGGCCAGATAAGGCCGTAGGTGGCGATATACTCGTTGGCGATCATGATCAGTTCCTTCACGGCGATCACGCGTGCAAGGGAGGTATCCTTGACCAGGGTGATGATCTCGTTGCCCAGGGGCGGCACGATGCGCTTGACCACCTGCAAGAGGATAACCTTGAAAAAGATTTGGTTCTTGGTCATGCCCAAAACCTGGCCCGCCTCATATTGGCCCTTGGGGATGGATTCGATGCCGCCTCGGAA
Source organism: Candidatus Pelethousia sp. (assembly GCA_034928145.1). Lineage (GTDB taxonomy): Bacteria > Bacillota > Clostridia > Christensenellales > CAG-138 > Pelethousia. The sequence continues at coordinate 18,507 of JAYFPE010000010.1, forward strand.
GATCTCAGAAAAATAAGCCGCGTAGTTGATGACGAAAGCCGCCAGAACCGCCTCGGTGCGGCCCATGCCATCCAACCCCCACAGCAACCCCGGCCCGTAAAAGACCAGGATCACCTGTAACATCAGTGGCGTGCTGCGGATGATCCACACGAAGGTTTTGGAGAGGTAGCGCAGGGGCCGAAAGCCGCTCATGGAGCAAAAGGCGATCACAAGGCCCAGCGGCAGCGCGCACACCAGGGTGATGAGAAAAATCTCTACGGTAAGTTCAAAGCCTTCAAGAAGGCGCAGCGTAACGGAAAGGAAGCTCATATATACCTCTTTATACAGCGATAGGGCGGCTACCGGCCGCCCTAGGCTACGCATCATGCGCGATGGTTATGATTGGTTGGAAAGCAGGCTATCTGTAAGATCGTAGGTGGCGGCGATGGCATCAAGCGTACCATCCGCGATCATCTCGGCGATGATCTTGTTGGCCTCGGGGATGATATTGCTGCCCACGCGGAAGCCGATGGCGTATTCTTCCACGGCCAGCTCCAGGTTGGGGACGATCATCAAATCGCTGTAATCGGTGCCGGAGCCCACCATGGCCTTGGCCATCACGTAATCGATGACGGCCGCGTCTGCGGTGCCGGCCTTGACTTCCATCAACGCATCCGCCTGCTTGGGCACGGCTGTGTAGGTTGCCTTAGCGAGGTTCTCGTCGGCCGCGACGGCGGCTTCGCCCGCGCTACCCACCTCGGCCACGATGTCTGCGGCGGCGAGGGCGGCGGTATCGACATATTCGGCGGCCTTATTGGCCTTGATCACGACGACCTGCATGTTTTTGATGTAGCTGTCACTAAAGCCGATGTTCTGCTTGCGCTCCTCGGTTACGGTGAGGCCGTTCCAGATACAGTCGATGTTCTTGGCCGCCAGCTCGATCTCCTTGGTATCCCAGTTGATCTCGATGAACTCCGGGGTCACGCCCAGCTTCTCGCAAAGGGCTTTGGTGAATTCGGTTTCAAAGCCTATCAGCTCCCCGGCTTCGTTATAATAATTCATAGGGGAAAAGATGGTGATGCCTACCTTGAGCTTGCCTGTACCTTTGATATAGGCCAGGTCGTCCTCGGCGGCGGGCGCTTCGGCCGCGGGGGCGGCTTCGGCTGGGGCTGCGGGAGCCGCGGCAGCGGGGGCAGCGGCAGCGGGGGCAGCGGCGGGCTGCGAGGCGCAGCCAAAGGCCAAAGCGGCCAGCATCAGCAGGGCAAGGATAAGCGCAAACTTCTTCATAACTATATCTCCTTAAATAATTAATTCTGTTTCTTTCAGGGGATGTTCCGCATCGGTGTTTCGTTCCCGATGGATAGATGATACCACAGTACTTTATCAAAGTAAAGTACTAAATTGAGAAAGTTCAAAAAGATTTTGCCAAGCCCTCATTTTCATTGTATGATATATGATAGAAGAAACTGGGCAGCCGTCTGTGCGCCCCAAGCCCTTTCCCCAAAGGAAAATCATAAATCATTAACCAATGGAGGCAAGCCTATGACGAAATACGCGAACCGGATCGGCGTGAAGGTGCCGGAGCTGCTTTTGCCCTGCGCCAAGGTGGATATGTCCAGGTGGGCCGTGGTTGCCTGCGACCAGTATACCTCGCAGCCGGATTATTGGAATGAAACCGAGCGCCTGGCCGGGAACGCGCCCAGCGCCCTGCGTATCATGCTGCCTGAGATCTACCTGGACAAGCCGGATGAAGCGGCCCGCATCGAAAGCATCAACGCGCACATGAAGCAATATATGCAGGAAGGCGTGTTGGAAAACAAGGGCGAGGGCTTCGCCTATGTGTGCCGCACCGTGGATGGCAAAACGCGCCGGGGCCTGATCGTGGCGCTCGATCTCGAAGCGTACGACTATTCCAAGGGCTCCACCACCCTGATTCGGGCCACGGAGGGCACCATCGTGGAGCGCATCCCGCCCCGCCTGCGCATCCGCAAGGACGCGCCGCTGGAAATGCCCCACATCCTGGTGCTGATCGACGACCCGGGCCGCACCGTGATCGAGCCCATCGGCAGTGCACTCGAAAAGACCACCAAGCTCTATGATTTCGACCTCATGCAAAGGGGCGGCCACATCACGGGCTATTTGGTAAACGATCCCGGCCAGATCCAAAGCGTGATCGACGCCCTCGCGGCGCTGATTGAGCCGCAAGCCTACGCCAAGAAATATGGCACGGATCAGGCCCCGCTGCTTTTCGCCATGGGCGACGGCAACCATTCCTTTGCCACGGCTAAGGCCAACTGGGAGCGCATCAAGGCCGAGGAAGGCCTCACCGCGCAGGACGAGCACCCGGCCCGCTACGCGTTGGTGGAGCTGGAGAACGTACACGACGCGGGCATCATCTTCGAGCCCATCCACCGCGTGCTCTTCAACGTGCCCGAGAATGCCATCTGCTGGCTGGAAGAAAAATTGGCAGAGCAAAACGGCGGCTGCGAAAAGCTTAAGTTCGATTCCATGGAAGCGCTGCACGCGGCTCTGGCGGACAAGCACGGCCACGCGCTGCCTTGTGTTTCTCATTTTGGCATCGGCTGCCTCTATGTGCCGCATCCCGTGGCCCAGCTGGAGGTCGGCACGCTGCAAAACGCGCTGGATGAACTCATAAAAGCCTTCCCGGGCTGCTCCATCGATTATATCCACGGGGAGGACGTGGTGCATGAATTGGGCGCGAAACCCGGCAACTTGGGCTTCCTGCTGTCCCCGATGGATAAGAACGCCTTCTTCCGCACGGTTATCTTCGATGGCGCGCTTCCCCGCAAGACCTTCTCGATGGGCGAGGCCAACGAAAAGCGCTACTATCTTGAATGCCGCTGCATCAACCGCTGAAGGCGCGCCGCGCCTACCGCGCATCCCTTGGGGGTTCGGAGGCCACGGCTCCCGGAGGCTTTGTTCGGGCTTCGGGGGTGTGTGCGCCGAAACGAAGGCCGCGTTTGTGTCCCGCAGGGCCAAACGCATAGCGCCTTAATGAAGTGCCAAAAATTCAAGAATTTTCGGCTGATGAAAGCCGTAGGCTTTCGTTCTTCGCAGGACTTGCCGGCCATGCAGCCAGGCACAAGCAAGCCCTGAAACCTCAAAAAAGTGGCCCAGTCACCTTTTTGATAGGCTAAGCGGCGGATGCGTTCAGCATCCGCCGCCCCTTATGTGATGATGCAAACCTTTTTTAATTCCGTATCCGCAGTGATGGTGATCCTTCTGATGACAGCAACAGGGTATCTCTGAGGACGTATCGGTTACATCCGTGCCGAGCACAAGGCTATGATCACCAAGCTGGCGATCAACGTGGCCCTGCCCTGCATGTGCCTGAGCAGCCTGACCAAGAATTTCACCCGCGCTTCCCTGGTGGAGGCGGGGGCGTTGCTGCTGGTATCCACGCTGGTGCAGCTGGTCGGCGTGCTCATCAGCGCCGCAATTGCGCGCCTCCTGCGCCTGCCGCATAACCGGCGCGGGGTGTTCGTAGCTATGGGGGCCTTCTCCAATTCCACTTTTATCGGTCTGCCCATGTGCGTGGAGCTTTTCGGCGAGGCCTCCGTGCCTTACGTGATGTGCTATTATCTGGTGAATACCACGCTCTTTCAGCTTTTAGGCGCGGCCTATATTGAAACCTCGGGCCGCCCCGAGGGAGAAAAGACGGGCTTGATGAAGCGCTTGAGCAGCCTGCTGGTGCGCCCGCCGATGCTGGCCATCCTGGCCGCCCTGGCTCTGATCTGGTTTGAGCTGCCGCTGCCCCGCGTGCTGCAAAGCTATGCGCAATATATCGGCGATATGGTAAGCCCCCTTGGCCTGCTCTACACGGGGTATATCATCTACGAGCACGGCCTCGGCAACCTGCGGCTGGAAAAGGGGCTTCCGGCCCTGCTGGCACTGCGTTTTATCGCCGCCCCGGCCCTATGCCTGCTTTTCTGCGCCCTGCTGGGGATCGAGGGTTTGGCCCGGGGTGTATTCACCGTGGAGGCCGCCATGCCCACCATGACGCAGACTGTGGTGCTCAGCACCATGTTGGGCGCGGATGAGGATTACGCAGCCCAAGGCGCGGCCCTTTCCGCCATCGCCTGCTTCGGCGTGGTGCCCATTTTGATGTTGATCGTATAGGGAACCTTTAGCGTTTCGTTTTGCTGTAGCGCTCCTCTTCGCTGAAGATGCAGCCGCAGTATTTTTGCATGTAAAGGCCCGCTTCCCGGGCCTTTTGCTGATCCGCGCGGAAACGGGGGCGGAAATCCCGGTAAAGGAACGCCACGCCATGGGCCTCGGCCGCCTTTTGCGCCTCGGCCTTTAAAAGCTCGTGGTTCTGATAGGGGCTGATAAGCAGGGTGGTGCTAAAGGAGGCAAACCCTTCTGCAGCCGCGTAAGCGGCCGCCGCGTTCAGCCGCAGGGCGTAGCAGGCGGCGCAGCGCCCGTCGTAGGCGGGGATGGCGTCCAAGAAGGCGCGCAGGCCGTAATCATCTTCCTCCACCAAGGCTACGCCAACCTCTTGCAGATAGGCGCGGGCCGTATCCCTGCGGGCGCGGTATTCGGTAAAGGGGTGGATGTTGGGGTTATACCAAAAGGCCGTGGGCTCGACGCCTTCCTCCCGGAGCTGCTCGATACAGGCGATGGAGCAGGGCGCGCAGCACACATGCAGCAGCATATTCATAGCCGAATTGCCTCCCATATTTTATCGTATCAAGTAAAGCACAGGGGCGCTTGATTGTCAATGCGAGCGCCAAGCAAAAGGCGCGCACCCGTACGGATGCGCGCCCTGTCTATTCCTATAAAAGCGATATCAGCTCACAGCGCCCGCTTTTGCCCTATCGAACTCGCGCTGAATCTCTGCGCTGGGCTCGGGGGTGAGCAGGGAGACCGCCAGAATGGCCAGGCAGCTGAGCATAAAGGCCGGGAACAGCTCATAGATGCCGAACACGCCGCCGATGGGCTTGAGGAGCAGCTTCCACACGAAAACCATTACGCCGCCGGTGACCATGCCCGCCACCGCGCCCGCGCGGGTGGTGCGCTTCCAGAAGAGGGAGAAGAGCATGATGGGGCCGAAGACCGCGCCGAAGCCGGCCCATGCAAAGGAGACGATGGTAAAGATGACGCTGTGCTCATCCAGGGCAATGAACATGCCGATCACGGCGATGATGAGCAGCACGATGCGGCTCATCCGCATCACCTGCTTATCCGAGGCGTCCTTTTTGATGATGCTCTTATAAACATTGAGCGAGAAAGCGGAGGCGGCAATCAGCAGGTAGGAATCCGAGGAGCTGATGGTGGCGGCCAAAATGCCTGCCATCACCAGGCCCGCAAGCAACGGCGGCATGAGATGCTGGGAGAGCAAGATGAATACATTCTCCGCGCCGCCGGCTGTGCTGAGGGTCTCGTGGAGGGGGAAGAGGGCGCGGCCCACGATGCCGATGAGCACGGCGGAGAACAGAGAGATAAGCACCCACACCGTGGCAATGCGGCGCGCGCTCACCAAATGTTCGGATTTACGGATGGCCATGAACCGCAGAAGCACCTGCGGCATACCGAAATAGCCGAGGCCCCAGGACATGGTGGAGATGATGGTGAGCAAGCCGTAAGAACCCGCAGGCCCAAAGAGGGGCGCGCCGTTTGCCACCTGCTGCACGCCCGAAGCATCCACCGTGGGGCTGGCGATGCCGAAGAAGGTGAAAAAGCCTGGGATTGCTTTGGCGTTTTCCACCACCGCGCCAAAGCCGCCCGCGGCTACGGAGCCGGCGATCAGCACGATGGAGAGCGCGAAGATCATCACGATGGCCTGGAGAAAATCGCTGGCGCTCTCCGCCAGGAAGCCGCCCAGGAAGGTATAGATCACCACGAAGATAGCCCCGGCGATCATCATCGAGCGGTAGGAAAGGCCGAAAAGCGTGCTGAACAGCTTGCCGCAGGTAACGAAGCAGCTGGCCGCGTATACCGTGAAGAAGATGAGGATGAACATGGCCGCGATGGTCATGATGATCTTTTTCTTTTCGTGGAAACGATTGGAGAAGAAATCCGGCACGGTAATGGAGTCCCCGGCGATGAAGGAATAATGCCGAAGGCGCTTAGCCACGATCAGCCAGTTGATGTAAGTGCCCAGAGCCAAGCCAATGGCCGTCCACACGGCGTCGCTCAGCCCGCACCAATAGGCCACGCCGGGCAGGCCCATCAGCAGCCAGCCGCTCATATCCGAGGCCTCGGCGCTCATCGCCGCCACCCATGGGCCCAGCGAGCGGCCGCCGAGGAAATAGTCCTCGCTGCTCTGGTTGGCGCGCTTGGCGAAATACAGGCCGATGCCGATAACCACGGCCATGTAGCCAATCATGGCAATTAGAGTTTGCAAGGTATCGTGTGACATGGTGGTACCCCCTTATGGATGATGTATGGATGAGAAATTGCGCAACCGGCAACCCCTCCCAAGGGCGGCCGGTGAATACACGCATACAATTGATTCATTATAACAAAATCCGCCCACTTCCACAACCAAGCAAATAAAGAATTGGTATTTTCCTCCGCGCACGCGTGCTTATTGCGCCGGGGCTCCGTTGCGCGGGATAGAAAATGCTGGTATAATAAAAAACGTATACCGCCCATAAATGGTATGTAAATCTTGCATCATCCTGAAGGAGACCCAAAATGAAAAGGTTCATTGCGCTTGTGCTGATTCTGCTGTTTTGCGTACCTTCTGCCGCCCTGGCCGAGGGTGTGGAGCTTACGCTCCAAGCAAGCAAGCTTACTCTATATCAGGAAGAGGTGTATACGCTTTCCTATTCCCTGGAGCCGAACACGGGCGCGCGCGTTTATTGGGCCAGCTCAGACCCGCAGATCGCCCAGGTGGACGAGCAGGGCGTGATCACGGCCCTGCAAAAGGGCAGCGCCAAAATCACCGCCTTCACAGAGGATGGAGCGGCCAAGGCCACCTGCAAGCTAACGGTCAAAAAGCTCAATATTACCCCTATTTCCGCCACCATCGAGGGCAACGTATACGACGGCAACTATAACCCCGTGAGCAGCGGTGCGGAGGCGGCCCTGCGCAGCTATTGCGAACGCCTGGGGGATAGCCGGGGCGCGAAGATCGCCCGGGCCGCTGTGGAAAAGCTGGGCGTCAGCTATGATACCATGGATTGCAGCCAGATGGCCCAGGCCGTTTATAAGGCCAACGGCACCCGCATCTCCCGCACCAGCGGCGCCCAGGCCGAGGATATGGCCCGGTATGAGCGCGCGGACGGCAAGCCCCGCGTGGGAGATCTGATCTTCCTCTCCTTCCCCTCCTGGCGTATGTGCAGCTGCGGCGAAGTCTGCCGCCGCTACCGCCAGGTTCACCACACGGCCCTTTATCTCGGCAATGTAGATGGAACGGATTATGTGGTGGATTCGAGCAGTTATTTCGGCCATGTGATCATCCGCGCCTATAGCGGCAGCACCATCGCCGGCATGAACGTTGTTTTCGTGGCCGGCAAGTAAGTAAGCATTATTATAGATGGAAATGGGGATGAGGCGTATGGAACGGCGAGTGGGCGGCAAAAGCTGGCTATACGGCATGTTCATCCTACTCCAGAGCATCCTGTACGGGATTGGCAATCCCCTTTCCAAAATCGCCTTTGAAAGCATCTCGGCGCTCTGGTGCCTTGCGGTGCGCTTTGGCTTGGCTTTTGTGCTTTTTGCCCTGCTTTTCGGCAAGCGGGCCGCGGCCCAGCTTCGCGCGGCCAAACCTGCGGATTACCTGCCCGCGGGCCTCTGCATGGCCCTGGCCTATATCACCTGTAACCTCGCTTTGGAGCGCACCAGCGCCACCAATGTGGGGTTTCTTATGTCTCTGCCTGTGCTCTTTGCGCCGCTGCTCTCCAGCATCCTGCTGCGCAAGCCCTATAAATGGATGCACTTGCCCGTGCAGTTGGCGGTGGTGCTGGGGCTATACCTGCTCTGCGCCAACGGCTCCGCTTTCCGCCTGGGCGCGGGCGACCTGCTGGCCCTTTGCACGGCCCTGTGTGCGGCTGGTGGGCTGGTCTTTGGCGAGCGCGCGCTCAAAAGACTGGATGCGGTGGTGGTATCCACCGTGCAGTTGGGCGTGACCGCCCTTCTTAGCGCCGCGTTGGCATTTACCCTGGATGATGTTGCCGGCTTGCGTTTTGTTACCCCGCAAGCCTGGGCCGTGGTAGCCTATCTGGCCATCGGCTGTAGCTGCATCGCTTACGTGCTGCAAAATTCGGCCCTGCTGCATCTCGAAAGCCGCCTGGTATCCCTGCTGCAATGCACACAACCCGTGCTCACCGCCCTTTTTGCCTATCTCCTATTGGGCGAGACGCTCCGGCTCTCCGGCCTCTTTGGCGCGACTCTCATCCTGGCCTGTATCGTGGCCGAGAATGTTATTCCGGCGCTGCGGGAGGGGTAAGATTGGCTTTTTGAAAGCGTTCTGCTTCCGGACTCCGGTTTGCTTTTTTCCCTAAACGCTTAAGCGTTTAGGGGCTTCAATAAGGAGCTATGTGTTTGGCCTTGCGGCACAAACACAAACTTAACTTAATAAGAATAATGCCAGTGGTGACTTATTGATAATGGCCCAGTGTATGATTGCGCCGGGCCGCATAGCCTATAAAGCGGGCTGGTTTCCATAGTCTTTTTAATACGGCCATTTGCCGGAATTCGGACGGCCACCATATTTGGCCAACAGGCGGCAGAGGCGCTCGAAATAATCCGGCAGGCCGGGCTTAGGATATGCCAGGTTCCAGGTGAAGCCCACCATGCTATCCTCCCGGTTGGCCCAATCGCAAAGATTCTCGCCGTTTTCATCACAGACGTTTGGGTCCGCGCCATATTGGAGCAATACTTCCACCGCCCGCAGCGCGTTTTCATCGTTGGCCCCGAACAACAGGGCTTCAAGCGGGCTATTGCCGTTGTGCATCGAGAGATCGAGGCTGTAGGAAAGAAAAAGTTGTACCATCTCTACAAGATGCGTCGTGTCATATGAGCTATGCACCCAGCCATCCTCACGCATATGACTCCAAAAGAGCGGCCTCGTATACGCGCCGTCGTATTCGCCATAGAAATTTAGAATACAATAGGCCAGCGTTTCACTACCGCTCTTGCTTACGCGGTTGATGTCGATCCCGCCCGCCAGCAGTTCGCGTATTTTCGCCATATCCGGTGGGAGGGTGACCGCAGCCTCTATAAAAGCATTTTCCCTTTCGTCAAAGCCCCAATCTCTGCTCATTTTGGCTGCCTCCCTTCGCTGCGATCCTTATATTCAAATCCCTCCGCCAGCCTCGCCAGCGTCTCCGGCTCCAAACCTTCCGCCCGGGCGGCGGGGGGGATGCCGCAACGTTCCAGGGCTTCCGCCGCGCCGGGCAGGCCCTTGAGGTTGTTTAGGAGGGTCTTGCGGCGCTGGCCAAAGGCGCGATAAAGAAAATCGGCAAAGCCGGGGATCAGGGGCGTATCCCGCCGGGTGAGGAGGGTTACGGAGGAGCTTACGTCCGGCTGGGGATAGTAATCGGCCGGGGAAAGCTCCATCAGGCGGGCAGGCTCGTAATAATGCTGCGCCAGCACGGCCAGCGGGCCGTACTGGCGGCAGGACGGCTGGGCGAAGAAACGCTCCGCCGCCTCCTTTTGGGCCATCAGCGCCATGCGGGGGATAGGGAGGCCGCAGCTTAAAAGCCGCAGGCAGATGGGCGTGGTAGCATAATAAGGCAGATTGGCGGCCACGACGAAAGGCCCGCCAAGTTCGGCTTGGATAAAACTAAGGTCTGTTTGGAGGAAGTCCTCACGCAGGATGCGCAGATCTGGTTCATCGGCAAAGAGGGCCGAGAGGGCTGCGGCCATGGCCGCGTCGATCTCCACAACGCATACCCTGGGCGCTTGGCGCAGCAGGGGGCCGGTGAGCGCGCCGAGGCCAGGGCCGATCTCCAGGGCGGGCAGGCCGCCTTGGCAGGCCGCCGCCGCGATGGCCGCCGCCTTTTCTTCATTGACTAAAAAGTTTTGCCCCAGGGCCTTATTGGGCCTGAGGCTGAAAGCTTGCAAATGTTCTTTGATGCGATCTACGCCGCTCATTTTTTCACCAGCACGGTTACGTTGTATTTCGTGCCCCAGCGCCTGGCTTCCGCTTCGGTGTTAAACCAGATATCGAGCTGGTTCATAGGCTCGCCCTTGCTGTTTTTATAGTTGCGGAAAGCGCCCGTATCCTCGGCTTTGCCAAAGCCGTATTTGTTGATGTAGATCTGGGTGCCGTATTTGATGTAATAGGGGTTCACAGCGATGGTACCCAGCTTGGGCCGGGTGCCGGTGGCTGTGCGGCTGCCTGTGCAATAGGCGGTGATCTTATCCACCGTCATCTTCACCCAGCCGTTTTCACCCGCGACCGGGGCTTCCCTCCAGCGCCGGGTCTCGCCCACATAGCTGGTTTGGTATTTGATCTTGGTGCCTACGCGGGTCACCTGATCCACCGCTGCGGAAAGCACGACCTGATCCGCCACCTCGCGGGATACCTCAATGCCGTCCTTGACGATAATGCGCTGGATGACCTGCTTTTTTCCGTCCACGCCCTCGACTTCGATCTTTTTGTAATTTTCGTACTCGCGGTCGTCCTTGATGGTGACTTCGTCGTATTCCAGGGTTTTATAGCTCGTTCGGTAGGATACCTCCACATCCGTGTGGGTGATCTGCATGCCCGGCTCCACATCCTCAAAGGGCAGGTGGGAGAGCTCGTCGCCGGAGGAATAGGCCACCTTGGCGCGGCTCAAAGCCTCGCCCACAGTGCCCTCGCTCATGTGCAGCACCTGCACCTTGCCGCCGGATTTCACGGCCACCGGATAGGCCCGGCTGACCTCCACCCGCAGGCCGGGCGCCAAGGCTTCAGCGGAGCCGGGGGATACGGAATCCCCGGCGTGGAGCTGCACGCCCGCCACGGCCAAAAGGCCCTCCACCGTATCCGCGTGCACATAGTACGCTGTTTCGATGCCGTCTACGGAGAGGGTCACGCGGATGCGGGGATCCGGCATGGTCAGGGCATAGCCGAAACAGCCGCCCGCTACCAAGAGGCCGAAGAGCAGCGGAACCAGCAGCCACGCGGGCGCTGCCGCGGCCTCTCCCCGGGCCTGCCTGCGCTTGCCCCTGCGGGGCATATGCCCCCCCAAGCCTTGGGTGATATGTAGAAAGAATCCGGCTATGCCCGCGCCGAAGCACTGCAGGCCGGACCGCAGATTATAGAAGAAGTTCTTACGCCTTCGTCGTACCATGGTTTGCTCCTTTGCTTGCGCGCATATACGCACATATAAGCATGAATATTCTATCAGCATCGTGCCACCCCTGTCAATTTTCCCGCCTGTAAACAAACTGTGGCCCCGATTTACAATAGAAGGGTTACCACGTTATAATATGCGTATACTTATAAATTTGGAAAGGCTATCCATAAGATGAAACGCGTCCTCTGTATCCTCCTGTGTTTTTCCCTGCTTTTCCCTGCCCTTGGCTGCTCCGCCCTGAGCGGGCGTGAGCTTTGCCTGGATTTCCTCACCGCCATTTCAGAAGGGGAATATGACCGGGCCTACGATATGCTGGATCCGGCCGTGCGGGCCGATCCCGTACAGCCGGATAGCGAAAACGAGGCGGATATCGCCGCGGCCAAGCAAGCAGAGGCGGAAAAAGAGGCCAATGGCCGCATCACCAGGGAGCGCTTCAAGCAAAAATATACAGCCGTGTTCGAGGTGCTTGGCATTACGGCCGTGGCCTATGAGAACGTGGAGATCGAGGAAGGCGAAATCTTTACCACGGCCACCTATATCGGCATTTATAGCAGCGAACTGGCCGGGGATATGGAAGAGGAATTCAAGCTGGTGGCCGTGCGATCCGGCGGCCGCTGGGTGATCGAATGGGAACCCGGCATGATCTTCCCGGATATGGAGTGGGGGGATACGGTGCGCAAGGCGGCGATCCGTGCCCAGCGCGGCGAGATCGTGGCCGATGGCCAGCTTTTGGCGGCCACGGTGGGCAAGCTCTCGGTTTACGCCGTGCCCAGCCGCATCAAGGATGTGCCTTTGTTCGCATCCCAGGCGGCCATCCTTTTGGGCATGACGGAGAGCGCCGTGCAAAAGCGCCTGGATAAGGCCTATAACGACCTCGCCGTGCTCAAGCAATTCTATACGGACGAGCTGACCGCCACGGCGCGCGAGCAGTTGCTCTCCATCGAGGGTGTGGGCATAGACGAGGGAAACTATGCGGAGGCCCGGCAATACCCCTATGGCGATATGCTGGCCCATATCCTGGGTTATGTGGGCATGGTAAGCGCGGAAACGGCGGAGGAGGCCGAAGCCCTGGTGGATGAAATGAACCGGGGCCGGAACCCGGACGACGGCCTTTACGCAACGGATTCCCAGGTGGGCAAGCTGGGCCTGGAAAAGCAATATGAAGAGGTGCTGCGCGGCAAGGATGGCTACCGCGTTTTCATTCAGACCGGCGAGGGGCTGAACCGCCGCACCCTCTATACCAAGCCCGTGGAGGATGGCTACGACCTGCATCTCACCATTAACCTGGCCCTGCAGGAACGGCTGGATTTCATTCTGGAGTGCGAATTGATGGATGAGGAAACGGCTGGAGCCGTGGTTGTGATGAATCCCAGGACAGGGGCCATAGAAGCCATGGCCAGTTGGCCCAGCTACGACCTCAACCTTTTTGCCCGGGGCATCTCCAGCACGGCTTACGCCAAGCTCACCGGAAAAAAGAACACCCCGCTCTATAACCGGCTTACCCAGGGCCTTTATCCTCCCGGCTCCGTGCTCAAAGCCTTTACGGCCGCTGCGGCCCTCGATACGGGCACGTTGGATGAAACCTACGAATTCAAGGGCGAGATCGAGGATGATTACTGGCTGCCCACGGAATTCGGCCCCTGGACGGGCAGCAAGATCAAGCGCGCGCATACGGAATATCCCAAGCTGCCTACCCTCAACATGCGCCGGGCCATCATTTATTCCGATAACATCTACTTTGCCAACGCCGCCCTTTTGATGGGCTGGGAGAGGCTGGCTCCCTATATGGAAAAGGCGGGCCTCAACAGCGCTATCCCCTTTGACCTCAACGTGGCACCCCCCCAGCTTCATAACAAATCCGAAACCGACCTGAGCCTGATGCTCCTGGCGGAAAGCGGCTATGGCCAGGGACAGGTGCTGATCACGCCCTTGCAGATGGCCGCGATGTTCTGCGCCTTTGCCAACGACGGGGATGTGCCTGCGCCCTATCTGATAGACGGGCTGTATAAGGAGAACGGCATCAAATACGACACCGTGAGCCTCACCGTGCCCAAGATCTGGCGCGAGGACGTAGTGAGCGCCCACGCGCTGGAGGTTATCCTGCCGTATTTGCAGGATGTCGTTTACAGGCCGATGAACGGCACGGGCCGCCTCCTGGATGTGACGGATGTGCAGATCGCTGCAAAAACGGGCACAGCCGAGATCGGCAACGACAAGAGCCGGGAGATCGCCTGGTTCGCCGGCTTCCGCTGCGATGTGGAGCCCGAGCAGGCGCGCTTGGTGCTCGTCATGCTTGAGGTGCCCGCCAACGGCCCCTATTCCAATACCAAGTTCACCATCGCCAGAAATCTACTGCGCCTGAGCGCGCCCTAAATACAGAGGAGGTATCACACCATGCGCTATCCCGTGGCCCTCAAGCAAAACGTTTTCTGCTACCTGGCCGTTGCCCTAATGGCTGCTGCGGTTATCCTGCGCTGCGCCTACTTCCTGCCCCGCTGGGCGGAAACGGACGCCCTGGCGCTGGCGCTGCAATTCTTTCTGCCCCTGCTCAGCGGTGTGGTTTACTGCGGGGCCATGCTGGCCAAGGGCGGTAAACTCTATTTGCTCACGATTTTCTCGGTATTTCTGGGGATTACCTTCTTCATCGCCAAGGCCCAGAGCTTCGAGCATGCCTGGCACACGGTGCTTTGCACCTTGCTCTACCTTGTCGTGTTTATCATCTACACCCTCACGGCCCTGGGCGTGATGTCCTCGCTGCTCTACCAAAAGCTGGTCTTCGGTCTGCCGCTAATCTTCCACATCATTCAGGATATCTTCTTTCCATCGGCCAATATGCAAATTAGCCCCCTGCCCGAGCTTTCGGTGCTGTGCATTATGGCCGCTTTGCTCTTTGGCGCCTTTGCCCTGCAGCAAGTTAAGACCGGTTGCCAAAAAGATTAATAACCATTCCCGTTCTTGACTTTTTCCCTGCTAAACGCTACAATATGTGGTATAAAAAGCGGCAGGGCACACGATATATGCCCTGAAAAGGAGTATATATGGATATGCAGGTAAACGTAACAGGGGGCGAGCTGCCCCAGGTGGAGATCGAGGCCTATATCGCCCATGGCCGCAAGAGTTATCCGGACCGGCAGATCGAGCGCATGGATGTAAAGATAGATGGCGAATATGTCGATATCAACTATTTTCTCGCCGATGAGCCCTTTACCCGCATTCGCCGCATCACGGGCTATCTGGTGGGCGATATGAGCCATTGGAACAACGCCAAGCGGGCCGAGGAAGCGGACCGGGTCAAGCATACGATGGAGTAGGTAATACAGAATACAAGCGGCCCGGCGCATTTGCGCCGGGCCGTATTGATAAAACTATTACGCTATTCTGACCCTATGTTCCTGACGGATGTAGTACTTCTCTACCTTGTAAGCCTTTCATGCGTTTGCACTGGATGCCAGGCCCGCCTAAATAGACAAACATTCGGCAATGTGGTATACTTCATAGCAATCTTCTCGGGCCCACTATATTTTTTATGAGTTTTCGCGATTCCGGATGCAGGTCGATTGGGCAGGGGAAATACGCCGCTGCCTTGCGTGCAAAAGCATCGTACATGCAAAGAACAGCCTTTGGGCATAAGAAAAAAGAAACGATGCCCCTGTACATCGCAGGGAAAACGCGTTGAAGTACTAACCGAATTTTAGGCGGGAGTTGTTATGAGACCGGTTATATTGAATAAGGAGGAGCTTCTGGAACATTCCTGTAAGGAATTGCGAGGCGTGGTGCTGGATGTGTTGGAACAAACCCTCCTTGAGATGGATTCATACCGATCCTTTCTGAAAAACATAACGGTGGAAGAATCGATTCTACGCATCGGCGACCGAAGCTGGGATCTGGATAAGGCGCGCAGCGTATATTTGATCTGCGGCGGCAAGGCGGCCAATGCAACCGCCATGGCCTTGGAAACCCTGCTCGGCCCCCGGCTTACGGGGGGTGTGGTGATTGTGAAATCCCTGGAAGGCGGCGATCGTTTTTCCAAATGCGAGGTTTATGTGGGCGGACATCCCCTATCCAATTTGGAGGGCTATCAGGGCTGCTGCCGCATATTTGAAATGCTCGAAAAGATCGGGCCCGAGGATTTGGTGATCAGCGCCATTAGCGGGGGCACCTCCGCGCTCATGGCCTGCCCCAAGCCGGGGCTGAGCCTAGAGGCGGATATTCTTACCTCGGATATCCTTTTAAAGAGCGGTGCAAACATCCATGAAATCAACTCGGTGCGGCGGCATATTTCCCGCACCAACGGCGGCAACCTGGCAAAGCAGATCGAAGCAAAGGGCGCAGAAATGATCCTGCTCATGCATGTGGACGCCATCGGCAGCGCGCCCACGCAGGAACCTTGGGTGGCAAGGCCGGTGTTCGGCGGACCCATGGCCCCGGACCCCACGACCTTGCAGGACGCTAAGAATACCATACGCAACTATGGCCTGCAGGATAAGCTGCCCCGCACGGTTGTGGAATTCCTGGAAAACAGCACTGAGGCCGATGAAACACCCAAGGAATTAAAGCGCCATACCACCTTTGCCGTGAACACGCTGCCGGATTTAAGCGCCTGCGCGCAGCAAAAGGCTCGGAAGATGGGCATAAACGCGCACATCCTCAGCTCCTCCATGGTAGGGGACAGCCAGCAGGCCGGGGCGTTTTTTGCAAGCCTTGCCCGGGAGATTCAAACCTTTGGAAGGCCGTATGCGGCGCCCTGCCTGCTGATCGCCTCCGGGGAGGTTTATACCATGATCGACGATCCGCGTTCCGTGCGCGGCAGCGGCGGGCCGGGGCAGGAAATGGTGGTGGCCTTTGCCTTGGCCAACCGAGATATGCCCGGCGTGTGCTTTGCCAGCATAGACAGCGAGGGCACGGATGGCCCCACGCCGGCGGCGGGCGGTATCGTGGATTCCTGCACCTATGCCTACGCCTTGGAAAAAGGGGTGGATTTGCATAAAGCGCTGCGCCGCCACTCCACCCACCAGGCGTTGGGATCGCTGGGCTGCCTGGTGTATTCCGGGAATACGGGAACAACCCTTTGCGATTTGCACCTTTTATACATCGTGTGATTCTTACGCACAAACGGCCGGCTCTTTAGGATGTGCCGGCCAAACGAATTCGCGGTTTTTTGGGAGCCAAGCCGAATGGGCGGGGCTCCTGCTTTTTTGCGCCGCGGCCGCCTGCGGCCGGGTTATGCAAGGCGGCGCTTAGTCGTTCCCCCAGTAAGGAAGCTCACTGAACTTAACCATGTGCTTGCCGCTGTTGCGGAAATCCAGAGGCCTGCTCCCCGTGATGGTGCGAAAAGCCCTGGAAAACGAGGACGCGTTGGTGTAGCCGATCTGCAAAGCAATATCGATGATGCGGTATTTTGTGTTGATCAACAGCTCCTTGGCTTTGTTGATGCGCAGCTCCGTTAAATATTCATTGGGCGTTTTGCCCATGTGGTTGCGGAACCAGGAGATATAGTAATTCGGATTATAGTTTTCTATACTGGCCAGCATTTCAATGGTAATAGGCTCGGCATAGTGTGCTTCCAAAAACTGAATCGAAACATATCTGTGCTCCATAATCATTTTGGAATACAGGTATTGGAACAGGTATTGCACGCAGCGGCCGGTAGGATCGGCAACGGCCTCGCGCTGAAAAAGCTCCACCATGTTATGCAAATAGTCCGGCATGGAAAAAATGGGGGTTTGAATCAGTTCCTTTACGTCATCCTCGGTGATCATTTCAGCCGGAATGCTTAGCCATATAACCTTTTTGGTACAAATCACCCGGTGGAATACATCCGGGTGAACATAGGCGATGGAGTTTGCGTTGAGCCAAAAATCCGTTTCATCGATGCGGATGTAAAGAATGTCGGAGGTGGGGATGAAAATATGGGCGTACTGGTGGGTATGCCCGGTTTGCTGACTGGGGATAAAGTCGTAATTGCATTCGATCTTCAGCACGGGCGCGCCCTCCAATTGTGAGTTTATGAATGGAATATATAAGTTTTAGCATATGATATATGCTACTGTCAAGCCGCAATACAGATTTATCCATAAAAACATGAATTTACGGAACGATCTGTATGAGTTTGAGCATATATGATTTTCCATAAGTGTGGTACCATAGTACTCGCACATAGTATTATCTTTAATTATTACAGAATATTCACAAGGATTGGGTGGCGCAGGTGTACGAAATCAAAAAGATTCGCAATTACGAACAACTTATTGGAAAGGGCGATTCGATTGCCAGGCAAAAGGTTCTTCAGCTTATGGACGCGGTGCTTCAGGAAGTGGATGCGGGCAAACGCATCCGGGAAATTATGCGGCTCGATGGCGACATCCTCACGGTGGGTTGCCGCACGTGGGATCTCGCGAAAAAGCGCAACATCTACCTGATTGGCGCGGGCAAGGCCTGCAACGCCATGGCGGAGGCGGTTTGCGATATTCTGGGAGAGCGCATCACCAAGGGCATTATTTCTATCAAAATTCAAGAGGAAACCGATCGCTATTGTAACACGGAGGTTTACGTGGGCGGGCATCCGCTCCCCAACCGTGAGGGCATGGTGGCGGCCCAGCGCATGATCGAGCTGATCAACGCCGCGGGGCCGGAGGATCTGTTTGTGGCTGTAACATCGGGCGGCAGCTCGGCGCTTCTGACCTATCCCGTGGATGGCATCACCCTGGAGGAAGAAATCGTAGCCCAAGATTTGCTGCTCAAGAGTGGCGCGAAGATCGTGGAGATCAACGCAGTTCGCCGGCACATTTCCCGCACGAACGGGGGCAGGCTGGCCGAGCTTATTTGCAACCGGGCGGGCGCGGAGCTCATCAGCCTCATGGTGAGTGATGGCGTGGGCCTCCCCAGCACGGCGCAAAGGGGTGTTCCCACCACCTTTTCGGGCACGCCGGTGGCGCCGGACGCCACCACCATTCAGGATGCGCGCAATATGATTATTAACTACGACTTGGCCCAAAAGCTGCCGGCCAGCATTGTGGACTATGTGATGGACGATGCGCGCATTCGCGAAACCCCCAAGGCGTTCGATGAAAAACTAACCACTTTCCTGGTGGGGAGCATTGCCGATTCCTGCGAAGCGGCGATTGAGGCGGCTGAAAAGATGGGCGATTCCATTATGGTGCTCACCACTTTTCTGGAAGGCGAAAGCCGGGAAGCGGGCCACCTTCTCTCCTCCATAGCCCGCGAAATCAAAACGCTCAACCGGCCCATCAAAGCGCCATGCTTTTTAGTTTGCGCGGGGGAAACCACCACCAGCATCAATACCCCGCCCGCCGGCATGGGAGGCCCCTCACAGGAATTGGTTCTGGGGTTCAGCATCGGCATCAAGGATTATCCCGGGGTGGCGGCGGCTTCCATCGATACAGAAGGAACGGATGGAACGACGATATACGCCGGCGGCATTTGCGATAGAACCACCTTCGGCGCGCTGGAAGCAGCCAGCATAAACGTTTACGAAGCGCTTCGGTCCCATGCGAGCGGCAACGCTCTCCTGGCCATTGGAGATAACATTTTCACGGGGAACACGGGCACCAACCTATGCGACCTCAATGTGATTTACATTGCGTAAATGTAACTTAATTTCAAATAATCAAAAAAGGGGATGTCAATCATGCAAGGGAACAAGATTAAAGCGGTAAAGGCCAGGCAGGTACTCGATAGCAATGGCCGACCAGTGGTTGAAGTGGATATCGTTACCGAAAGCGGGCATTTGGGCCGGGCAGGCGCCTCCACCGGATCTTCCGTGGGCGCGAACGAATCCTTTGTGCTTAGAGATAACGATCCCAAGATCTTTTTCGGCACGAGCGTATACAAGGCGGTGGATAACGTGAACCGCGTGATAGCCCCCGCCCTGATCGGCATGGATGTGCACGACCAGGCCGGGATCGACAAGAAGATGATCGAGTTGGATGGCACCCGCTATAAAACCAACCTGGGCGGGAACGCCATCTTCGCAACATCTTCCGCCGTAGCTTACGCGGCGGCGGCATTTAACCGCAAGCCGCTTTTCCAGAACGTTGCGCAGGGCCCCGTCAAGTATGTGTTCTCCCTTTCCTCCAATGTGGTAAACGGCGGCACCTACGGGGATAAGACCCTGGCCTTCCAGGAATTCATGGTATTGCCACACAGCGTGCCCTCTGCGCATGAGGCCGTGCGTATCATCGTGGAAGTGTTCCACCATCTGGGGGAGGTTATCAAGAAATACAACGGCAAACCTGCGGCCATGGGCAATTACAGCGGCTATGGCGCCCCCTCGGATGACCCCTTTGTGGTATTCGAAATGATCAGCCAAGCCGTAAAAGATTTGGGCTACGAAAAGAATGTGGCCTATGCCATGGATTGCGCGAGCAGCGAGTATTACAACACCAAGGAAGGCGCTTATGAATACCGGGGCGAGCTGGTAGGCCGGGATAAGATCATTTCCATTCTTGCCGAGCTTTCCAACAAATACCCCATCGCCTTTGTGGAGGATGCGCTGGAGGAGGAGGATTTTGAGGGCTTTAAGCTGGCCAGCGAAAAAATTAACTCCGTGATCATCGGAGACGACTTCCTGTGTAGCAGCATGGATCGCTCGCAAAAGGCCGTGGAGATGGGCGCGGCCCGGGGCATGATTTTCAAGCCCAACCAGGCCGGTACCATTACCGAGGCCATGGAAACCGCCCGCTATATGATCGACAAGGGCCTTCTGGTGGTGCCCTCCGGCCGGGCTGGCGGCACGCTGGATTCCCCGGATAAGGAACTGGGCCTGGGGCTGGGCTGCTACACCGTTAAAAGCGGCGCGCCCCGCAGCGGCGACCGGACGGCAAACCTGAATTTTGCCATGCGGGTGGAAGAAGAGCTGGGCATCCCCATGATCAACATCGTAGACCTGCCGATTTTCAGCCACTTGAAACGCTAGTATAAATGCCTGAACGTAAAAGGCTTTTACTAAAAAATAAAAAGGAGAGAAAACAAATGAAGAAGCTACTCAAAAATGGGTTAATGCTGTTCGTATGCGCCATGATGCTGCTCACCCTGGTTGCCTGTGCCAAGCAAAGCCAGCCAGCGGCCCCGGGCACCGCACCCGCCGAGCAGAGTGGCAACCCGCTGGCCACCGAAGACGGATTCGGCATGATCGTTTCCGCCGACCCCACCGGTATCGTGTCCAGCAAGGATTCCATGACGGTGGTCGTTGCCGCGGATCCCGGTTCGCTGGATCCGCATGACAACGTGCAGCAGCAAAAGCACCAGTCCACCCGCCAGATTTATGAGACCCTTGTCGTTTACAATGACAACGGCGAGCTCATTCCCTGGCTGGCTGAAAGCTGGGAGTATGAGAACGACTTAACGCTGGTGTTCCACATTCGCAAGGGCGTTAAGTTCCACAATGGGGACGAGCTCAAGGCCAGCGACGTTCTCTTCTCCTTCAAGCGGATGCGTAGCGACAACACGCCCGCCGCCATGCAGGTGAACAAGGTGGATTTTGACAAGTGCGAAGTGGTGGATGATTACACCCTTAAGCTTGTTACCTCCGAGCCCTATGCCTTGCAGCTTCCCATGCTGGAGAACCCCCTGTGCGGCATCATCAGCGAGCGCAGCTATACGGAAAGCAAGGGCGATTTCAACGCTTCCCCCGTGGGCACCGGCCCTTATAAAGTTGTGAAGTTCGTTGCGGGCGATAGCCTTACCCTGGAAGGCTTTGACGGCTACTGGATCGCCGGCCAGCCCTATGTTAAGCACGTGACCCTGCGCTACATCAACGATTCTTCCTCCCGCGCGATCGAGGCGGAGAGCGGCGGAAGTGATATCGTATACGAGATCAGTGCGAACGATGTGGACCGCGTGCGGGAAAACCCCAACATCAACCTGGTTTCCGCCATGGGCGCGAACACCAGCTACCTGTATATGAACCTGGCCCATGCCCCGCTGGATAACATAAAGGTGCGCGAGGCCATATGGTATGCGCTGGATGTCCCCGGTGCGATCGATGTGGCTTACGGCAGCTTCGGCAAACTAGCCGATGGCGTGATCTCCCCCGGCATCGACGGCCGCCACCCGGATATGAGCGCCTACTTCCCCAAGCAGGATCTGGAAAAGGCCAAGGCGCTTCTCGCGGAAGCCGGCTTCCCGAATGGTTTCACCACCGAGATTTCCTGCAACAGCTCCGACCAGCAGCGCAAGGATTTTGCTGAGGCCATTCAGGCGCAGTTGGCGCAGGTTGGCATTACCCTTAACATCAACGTGATGGATACTTCCACCTTCGCCACCTACCTTTCTGAAGGCAAGGGCAAGATGTGCATCTATGGCCTGACCGCCAGCACCGGCGAGGCCGGCCGTACCCTGTTCCGCTGGCTGCCGGATACCTCCGAATGGCCCCTGTCAAGCTGGGAGAGCCAAGAGTATTATGATCTAATCAGCAAGGCGCTGGTTACCACCGATACTGCCGCGCGCAACGAGATGTACTACCGCTGCCAGGAGATGCTGATGGAGAACTTCATCGTTTATCCCGTGTGGCACAAAGAGCTCAACGCGGCATGCCAGCCCGGCATCGCAGGCTTCCGGATCACGCCCTCTTACGAGCAGCACTATCTGCAGTTCGTATACTTCCAATAAGAGCATAGAACATAGGCATTGACATTCGCACGTAGTACTCCTGATAAAAGGGCTACGCAGGCTGCCTATCCTGCCTGCGTAGCATCTTTTGATATGAAATCGAACTATATTTAGGTGGTGTGAATCTTTGATTCGATATATTTTAAAACGAATTCTTATGATGCTTCCCGTCCTCGTGGGGATAATCACCATCGTGTTTACATTAATGTATTTCACGCCTGGAGATCCCGCGTTATCCATTCTGGGTGAAAACGCAACCCCGGAGCAGGTGTCGCAGATTCACCAAGAGTTGGGATTAGATGATCCGTACATCGTGCGCCTGGGGCGGTATCTTTGGAATGCCGCGCAGGGCGATTTTGGCACCTCCTATAGAACCGGCAACCCGGTTATCCAGGAGATTATGGATCGTTATCCCAACACCTTAAAACTGGCTGTTCTGAGCACATTCTTAGGCATCATCATCGGGGTTACGGCGGGCATCATATCCGCTGTGCGCCAATATTCCTTCCTTGATAGAGCCCTGACTACCTTTTCCCTTTTCGGTGTGTCCGCGCCTTCCTTCTGGATCGCGATGCTGCTGGTTCTGCTTTTTTCGCTAAATTTTAAGTGGCTGCCGGCCACGGGAAGCTACGGCCCTATTTATTGGGTGCTGCCGGTGTTTACGCTGGGCCTGCAGGCGAGCGCCTCCATCATGCGCATGACCCGCTCCAGTATGCTGGAGGTTATCCGGCAGGATTACGTGCGCACCAGCAAGGCCAAGGGGCAAAGCAGCTTCCTTACCATTATGCGGCACGCCTTCAAAAATGCCCAGGTGCCCATCGTAACGACCATCGGCATTCGTATTACCGGCTTTTTGGCGGGCGCGGTGCTGGTGGAAACCGTATTTGCGATCCCCGGCCTTGGCAAGTATATTGTGGATAGCGTTGGGTTTAAGGATTACCCCGTTGTTCAGGGCGGCGTTTTGTGGATCGGCTTCAACTGCGTGGTGATCAACCTGCTGGTGGATATTATCTACTGCCTCATTGATCCGCGCGTTAAATCGCAATATGCATCTAAGAAAAAGAAAAAGCCCGCGGCCCTAAGCGCAAGGCCGGCCGAGGAATGCGGAGGTGAGGATCGTGGTTGATACCGTAGAAAAAATCCCTCTAAAAAAGAAAAAGATATCCCTCGCCCAAGAGGTGATCAAGCGGCTCATGCGCAATAAGATGGCTGTGGCCGGCCTGGTTATTTTGGTTGTGGTGCTGCTTTCCTCCCTGCTTGCGCCCTTGCTTTCGCCCTATGACTATGCCACACAGAATTATGGGGAACGCTTTGTTTTCCCAAATTGGGCACATCCCTTTGGAACGGATAACTTTGGTCGGGATATTCTGACCAGGGTTCTCTATGGCGGCCGGTATACGCTCTTTATCGCGTTTGTGGTTACCAGCATCGCGGCCGTGGCCGGGGCGCTTGTGGGGCTGTTCGCGGCCTATTTCCCCAAGAGCGATAACATTCTGATGCGCACCATCGATATCTTCATGGGCATTCCCCAGATGATGATGTGCGTGAGCATCATCGCGGCGCTGGGCGGCAGTATGAAAAACATGATGATTGCGCTAACGATTACGGCAACGCCCGAGTTCGCCCGGATCATGCGGGCGCAGGTGCTTACCCTTAAGGACCAGGAGTTTGTGGAAGCCGCCCGCTCGATCGGCGGCAGTAATCTGCGCATCATGTTCCGCCACATCCTTCCCAATGCGTTGGCGCCCATTATCGTGCAATATACCCTGGGCGCGGTCAATACCATCCTGATGAGCGCATCTTTGAGCTTCGTGGGCATGGGTGTGCAGCCGCCCACGCCGGAGTGGGGCCTGATGATATCCGCAGGTCGCGCCTACCTGCGTGATTATTGGTATGTGGCCATCCTCCCGGGCCTGGCCATCATCGTGGCGTCCTATGCGTTGAATCTGCTGGGCGATGGATTGAGGGACGCCCTTGACCCGCGCCTAAAGCGATAAAGGAGGGATGAACATGCACCCGCAAGAACAAACGCTGCTGCAAATCAAAGAATTGGTTGTGCACTATATTGTGGATAAAGATGTTGTGGAATCCGTAAACAACATTACGCTTTCCCTAAACGAGGGGGAAACGCTGGGCCTAGTGGGTGAAACCGGCGCCGGCAAAACCACCACGGCATTGAGCATTATGGGGCTTATCCCCAACCCGCCGGGCAAGGTCGTGGGCGGTGAAATCTTCTATAACGGGCTGGACCTGCTCAAAAAAACGGATAAGGAGATGAGAAAGATACGGGGCAAGGATATTGCCATGATCTTTCAAGACCCCATGACCTCCCTTAACCCTGTTATTACCGTGGGCGATCAGATCATGGAGGCGATCCAGCTCCACGAAAAGAGCAGTAAGGCCGAGGCCGCGGCCAAGGCAAAGCAAATGCTGGAGCTTGTGGGCATTTCCGGCGAGCGGTATGGGGAATACCCCCATCAGTTCTCCGGCGGCATGAAGCAGCGCGTGGTAATTGCCATGGCGCTGGCCTGCAACCCCCGGATTCTCATTGCGGATGAGCCCACCACCGCGCTAGATGTAACCATCCAGGCGCAGGTGCTGGATATGATGAAGCGGCTCAAGAGCGAATACAACACGGCTATGCTGCTTATTACCCATGACTTGGGCGTGGTGGCCGAGGTGTGCGATAAGGTTGCCATCATGTATGCGGGGGAGATCGTGGAAAACGGTGCGCTGCGGGATGTGTTCGGCCAGCCTTCCCATCCTTATACCCTGGGCCTGTTCAACTCCATTCCGGATTTGGACTCCACGGCGGAAAGGCTGCAAGCCATAAGCGGCCTGGTTCCGGATCCTTCCAACCTGCCGAGCGGGTGCAGGTTCCATCCCCGCTGCCAGTATGCGATGGAAAGGTGCGCACAGCAGAACCCGCCTGCCTTTGAAATGACGCCGGAGCACCATGTGAAGTGCTGGAAATTTGCCAAGGATGAGGGGGCGCGGTAATATGGAAACCTTATTGGAAGTTAAGCATCTTAAAAAACATTTTAACACTAAGTCCGGCTTGCTCCACGCGGTGGATGACATCAGCTTCACTCTGGAAAAAGGCAAGACCCTTGGTGTGGTGGGGGAATCCGGCTGCGGCAAATCCACCCTGGGCCGGGTTATCCTACACCTGTTGGAGGCAACGGAGGGGCAGATCCTGTTCAAGGGGCAGGATATATCCAAGCCCGGCAAAAGAGAGCTGCACCATTTGCGCCGGAATATGCAGATGGTGTTCCAGGATCCTTTCTCCTCCCTGAACCCGCGCTTTTCCGTGGCGGAAATCATCGGGGAGCCCCTACTGATCTATAAGGCCTGCAAAACCAAAGAGAAATACCGGGATAGGGTGCGCAACATAATGGAAACCGTAGGCCTGCCCGAGCGGTATGAAAACGTATATCCCCATGAGCTGGATGGCGGCCGCCGCCAGCGCATCGGCCTGGGCCGGGCTCTAGCCCTGAACCCGGAGTTTATTATTTGCGATGAGCCCGTATCGGCCTTGGATGTATCCATCCAGGCCCAAATTCTTAACCTTTTGCAGGATTTGCAAGCGAAGCGGAACCTGACCTATATTTTCGTTACCCACGATCTATCCGTGGTCAAGCATATCTCGGATGAGATCATGGTTATGTATCTTGGGGTTATGGTGGAAAAGTGCCCCTCCGCGGATCTGTTTGCCAAGCAGCTCCACCCTTACACAAAGGCTTTGCTCAGCGCCATTCCGCAGGCCAAGTTGGATATAAAGCGGGATCGCATCCTGCTTAGGGGCGAGTTGACTTCCCCCATCAATCCGGCCCCCATATGCCGGTTCGCAGCCCGCTGCAACTATGCCTGCGATGCGTGCCTGCAAAAGCAGCCACCGCTGGAGGAAGTGCTGCCCGGCCATTTTGTGGCGTGCCACAGGGTTCGCGAGATCAACGATTTATAAATTTATAAATAGAGGAGACTGTTAAAATGCACGTTACAGAGGTAAATGTTTACCTGGTTGATACAGGCAGTTTTCGCCCGGTCGTTGTGGAGCTAGTTACGGATGAAAACATTGTAGGCA
Organism: Candidatus Pelethousia sp.; assembly: GCA_034928145.1. Classification (GTDB taxonomy): domain Bacteria; phylum Bacillota; class Clostridia; order Christensenellales; family CAG-138; genus Pelethousia. Next base: position 44,454 of record JAYFPE010000010.1, read on the forward strand.
TAGGCGAGGGTGCCGTAGGCTTTGGCGTGGGTTGCCACGGAGCCGCCCACATGGCTGCAGAACTGGCCGAGCGGTTTGTGATTGGTAAGGATCCTTCTGCCATCGCCTCCATTTGGAACGATTTCTATTACGATACCTTCTGGGGCAAGGGCGCGGGCGCCATCTTTTATGCGGCCGTAAGCGCCATAGAGCAGGCGCTTTGGGATATCAAGGGCAAGGCGCTGGGCGTGCCGGTCTACGAGCTTTTGGGCGGTAAGCAGCGGGATAAAATCCGCGTTTACGCCAACGGCTGGTCCGAGGGCAAGTGCGTAACCGCACAGGATTTTGCCGACCGGGCGGTAGAGGTGGTGGAGCAGGGCTACACCGCCATCAAGATGTATCCCCTCAGCCAGATCGATCCGATCCGGGGCCTGAACAGGCATCTAAAAAACCGGGAGGTCAGCAAGGCGGATTTTCGCAGAGCCGTGGATGCGGTGCGCCTAGTTCGTGAGGCCGTTGGACCGGATATCGATATCATGGTGGATGTTACGGCGGAGGGCACAACGGACGCCATGTTCCAGTTGGCCCAGGCCATTGAACCCTATGATATTTTCTGGTTTGAAGAGGCCATGGACGCCTTTGATGTAGATGCCTACATGACGGTTCGCCAAAAGACCAACCTTACCCTGACGACCGGGGAACGCCTTTATACCCGATATGGCTTCCGCCGCCTGTTTGAAACGCGCGCGGTGGATATCGTGCAGCCCGATCCCGGCACTTGTGGCGGCATCCTGGAGCTTTTTCACATTGCGGCAACGGCAGAGACCTATAACATGCGCGTGGCGCCCCACAACTGCGGCGGCCCGGTACTTTGCGGCGCGGCCCTCCAGCTCGCGGCCTGCGTGAGCAACCTTGCCATCCAGGAGATCTTCCCCTTCCATGGGGATATGCACTACTCTATTGTGGAAGAAGCGTTTGAGAAAAAGGTAAATAATGGATATGTGGATGTACCCACGGCCCCCGGCCTGGGCATAACGCTCAACCACAAGGTGGTGGATCCGTTCCGCATCGCGCACATAACCCTCAAAAACAGGGGCGCTTAAGGGAAACTCAGGACAGCTCGCTTCCGGGGTATTCTCACTTCTACCGCTTCACTATCCTGCCAAAGGGGCTGTCATGCTAAGCGACAGCTCAGCATAAAAACGAGCCGGGGCAAGTAATGCCAAGGCTCGTTTTTTCGTGTAAATTGGGTATATGAAAACACCAGTATTACAAGAGAATCATAGCGAAAAATCGAGCGGAGTGCAAGTGGAGATGCCGCTGGATTTGGGAATGCGCATCGAAGCAGGAAATACGATGAGGACGCTGATCCATGGAAAGGATGGATTACAGCGAATTGACCCAAACATACCAGCGCCGGCCACGCAGGGGCTAGGCGACGCCGAAGCAGCTGTTTGGGATCGTAGTCCTGGTGTTCGTGAACGGGCAGTTTTTCACGCGAAAAATAGAGATGGCATCCCGAAATGATATTCGGTTCATGTATCTGCTGAGCGGAAACCGCGCGCCCGATCACAGCAGACTAGTAAGCTTTACCAGTGAACACCTAAAGGATGGAGTGCTGGAGCGATTATTCTATCAGATGGTGGAGATGCTCAAGGAACAGGGGGAAATCAGCTTTAAGCACCTGGATGGAACAGAGATCGAGGCGAACGCCAATCGATACAGCTTTGTATGGGCGAAATCCACGAGCAAATATGTGGCGCGGGCGGATGAAAAGCTTAGTGCGCTGCTCGATCGCCTGACGCTGGAGTACGGGATTGTGCGCGGTGCCGCTAAAGCATACTGGGAAACACTGCTGGAGAGAAAGGAAGCGGCAATAGTTAAAGGCTGCCGCGCCTTTCTTAACACGACAGCCCCATTTGTAGGCTATACCGAACTACACGCCCTGCATCTTCGGCCTCTTCCAATCATCCCTTGACAACAATGGTTCTGCTTACTCTTTTATAAGAGTAAGTCGGGGGTTTGGGGGAGGATAGCCACCCAAATCATACCTTCTGTACGCCCAGCGTTACGGCTTCGCCGTTGATATCCCACTCCTTGGCGTAACCCGCGGCTACACCGGCACGAACCTGGTCGGCCAGGGTGTCGGCGGCGATATCGGCCTCGAAGCGGGCAAAGATATCGGCCAGTTTGGAGCTGGAGGTATGGGTGAGAAGGATGTGGTCCGTCACCTCAAAGCCCGCCTCCTTGCGCATGGTCTGCACCTTGCTCACAAGCTCCCGCACGAAGCCCTCGTCGATCAGTTCGGGCGTGAGGCGGATATCCAGGGCCACGGAGCGGTCGCGCCCGGCCTCGGCCACAAAACCTTCCTTTTGGCCGGTGGAAACCAGCACATCCTCCGGGGAGAGGGATACGACCACGCCCTCCAGCTCAAAGGTATAATCATGGCCCTCGTTATGGGCGGCCACCACCGCGTCGCCAATGCCATCTTGAGCCAGGTAGGCGTTGATCTTGGGCAGGATCTTACCATAGCGCGGCCCTAAGGTTTTGAGCTGGGGCTTGACGCGGTAGGAGATGAAAGAGGCCGCGTCGCCCACATATTCCACCCGCTTCACATTGAGCTCCTCGCTGATGATGCTGGTGAACATGGCGGGCAGCTCCTCACCCTGCACGTGCATGGCGGGGATGGGCTGGCGGTTCTTGATGGCCGCGGTGTTGCGGGCGCTGCGGCCCAGCACCACGATGGAAAGCACCTCGTCCATGTGGGCTTCGAGGTCTTTATTGATGTAGCTTTCATCCACGGCCGGCCAATCGCACAGGTGGATGCTGTCCGGCGCGGTCTTATCCACACTGCGCACGATGTTCTGGTAGATCTCCTCGGTCATGAAGGGGATAAAGGGCGCGGAGATCAGGCAGAGGCTTTTGAGCACAGCGTAGAGGGTCATATAGGCGGCCTCTTTATCGGCAGTCATCTCCTTGCCCCAGTAGCGCTCGCGGCAGCGCCGCACATACCAGTTGGAAAGGTCGTCCGTAAAGCGCTGCAATTCGCGGCCCGCCTCGGTGATGCGGATGGCGTCCATGTGGCCGTCCACGGTGCGGATCAGGCTGTTGAGCCGGGAGAGGATCCACAGATCCATGGGCGTGAGGGCTTCCCTATGCAGGGTATGGGCCGTAGGGTCGAAGCCGTCGATCTCGGCATAGAGCACGTAAAAGGCATAGGTATTCCAGAGGGTGCCCATGAACTTGCGCTGGGCCTCGGAAACAGCCTCCGGCGAGAAGCGGCTGGGCAGCCAGGGCATGGAGGCAGTGTAGAAATACCAGCGCACCGCGTCGGCCCCTTGGTTATCGAGCACCGTCCAAGGGTCTACCACATTGCCCTTGTGCTTGCTCATCTTGAGCCCGTCCTTATCCTGCACCAAGCCGAGGACGAGGCAGTTCTGGAAGCTCGGCTCATCAAACAGGCAGGTGGAGATGGCCAGCAGGGTATAGAACCAGCCACGGGTCTGATCCACGGCTTCGCTGATGAAGTTGGCCGGGTAGCGCCGCTCGAACAGCTCTTTGTTTTCGAAGGGATAGTGCCATTGGGCAAAGGGCATGGAGCCGCTGTCGAACCAGCAGTCGATCACCGCGCCCTCGCGCTTCATCTCCCTGCCGCACTTGGGGCAGGGGACGGTCATCGGGTCGAGGAAGGGCTTATGCAGCTCGATATCCGCCGGGGTAGAAGGCGCAAGCTCGCAAAGCTCTTTGCGGCTGCCCACCACATGGATATGGCCGCAATCCTTGCAGAGCCAAACGGGCAGGGGCGTGCCCCAATACCGCTCGCGGCTGATGCCCCAATCGATCACGTTCTCGAGGAAGTTGCCCATGCGGCCTTCCTTGATGGTTTCGGGAATCCAGTTGATGCGGCGGTTATATTCGATGAGCTTGTCCTTGATGGCGGTCATCCTGATGAACCAGCTCTCCCGGGCGTAGTAGATCAGCGGCGTGTCGCAGCGCCAGCAGAAGGGGTAGCTATGCTCGAACTCCGGCGAGGCGAAAAGCAGCCCCGCTTCTTTTAGATCGCGCAGGATGAGCTTGTCCGCTTCCTTCACGAACACGCCGTCCCAGGGGGTGCCGGCGGTCATTTCACCGCGGGTGTTGACGAGCTGGATAAAGGGCATGTCGTGCTCCTTGCAAACGCGGGCGTCGTCCTCGCCGAAGGCGGGGGCATTGTGCACGATGCCGGTGCCGTCCGTGGTGGTTACGTAGTCATCCGCAATCACATAATGCCCGCGCTTGCCGGTTTTTTGGCAGGCCGTGGCGGTGCAGTCGAAAAGGGGTGCATAGGAGCGGCCCACGAGGGCGCTCCCCGGGAATTCGTCCAGGATCACCGCATCCTCGCCCAGCACGTCTTTGGCTAGCTCCTTGGCAAGGATAAAGGTTTCGCCGTTTTTTTGGGCATGGCAATAGGCCACGTCCGCATTCACGCAAAGGCAGACGTTAGAGGGAAGCGTCCAGGGCGTGGTCGTCCAGGCCAGGTAGGAAGCGTCCTCATCCAGGCAGCGGAAGCGGACCGTGGCGCTTTCCTCGCGGATATCCTTATAGCCCTGGGCTACCTCGTGGGAGGAAAGGGCCGTGCCGCAGCGGGGGCAATAGGGCACAACCTTGTGCCCCTTATAGAGCAGGCCCTTTTCGTGAATGGTTTTGAGGGCCCACCATTCGGATTCGATGTAATTATCCTCATAGGTAACGTAGGGGTCGTCCATATCGGCCCAGAAGGCCACGCGGTCGCTCATCTCTTCCCATTCGCCTTTATATTTCCAAACGGATTCCTTGCACTTTTCGATGAAGGGCATCACGCCGTAGGCTTCGATCTGCTCCTTGCCGTCGAGGCCCAGCTGCCGCTCCACCTCCAGCTCCACGGGCAGGCCATGGGTATCCCAGCCAGCTTTGCGCAGCACGTCGTAGCCCTTCATGGTGCGGTAGCGGGGGATGATATCCTTGATGGCCCGGGTGAGAATATGGCCGATGTGGGGCTTGCCGTTGGCCGTGGGCGGCCCGTCGTAAAAGGTATAGGCCGGCGCGCCGCGGCGCAGCTCCACGCTCTTTTCAAAAATGCGCTGCTCTTTCCAAAAAGCCAGCGTGGCTTTTTCGCGTTCCGTAAAGTCGAGGGATGTGGAAACCTTTTTATACATATCGTATCTCCTGCCGTGTTTTTATGCTCCATCCTTTATATTAGAGAAAAGCGACGCTTTTGTAAAGCATCCGTCACGGATTTTTCACCTTTTTCAACGGAGTTGGGGTTTGAAGTAGATATTCTTTTGTGCTACTATGATAGGGATACGATATGCTCAAGCGTGGCATGCTTTTTTTGTGGCCGCGCATTGGCATGCCCATGGAGGTAAGATTTTGAAGAGAAACCTATCTACGCCGCTGATATACCTTGTGTTATTGGTGGTTATCATAGCCCTGGTGTCCGGATTCGACCCTATGGGCAGCCCCACGGAGGAGGTGAGCTATAACGAGTTCATCCAGCTTGTGCGGGAAGGCAAGGTGGCCAAGGCGGAGGTGACGGACCTCAAGCTCCTGGGCCTTCAAAAAGACAGCAAGCTGAGCGAGGATACGTTCCCGGCCAAGGCCGATTTCTATACCTATATCCCCTCTCTTGAAGCCTATAAGCAGGATATGGCCATCCTCACCGAGGAGCTAAAAGGCATCCCGGCAGACAAGGTGACCAATGCGGATTACCCCTTCGAATCCCAGGCCAACCCCACGCCGCCAGCCTCCCTGTGGGAGATGATCCTGCCCTATATCATCATGATGGGCGCTTTCGGGTTGCTGTATTATTTCATGTTCCGTTCGCAGGGCGGCGGCAGCAATGTGATGAACTTCGGCAAGAGCCGGGCCCGCACCCAGGTGGACCCGGGCCAGAAGGTTACGTTTGACGACGTAGCAGGCGCCGATGAAGAAAAAGAAGAGCTGCGCGAGGTCGTCGAATTTATGCGCGCGCCCAAGCGCTTTATGGAAATGGGCGCACGCATTCCCAAGGGCGTGCTGCTTATAGGCCCGCCCGGCACGGGCAAAACCCTATTGGCCAAAGCCGTTGCCGGGGAAGCGGGGGTTTCCTTCTTCTCCATCTCGGGCTCCGATTTTGTGGAGATGTTCGTGGGCGTGGGCGCGAGCCGCGTACGCGACCTGTTCAGCACGGCCAAAAAGGCCGCTCCGGCCGTGGTCTTTATCGATGAGATCGACGCCGTGGGCCGCCAGCGTGGCGCGGGCCTGGGCGGCGGGCACGACGAGCGCGAGCAAACCCTCAACCAGCTCTTGGTCGAGATGGACGGCTTTGCCGTGAACGAGGGCATCATCGTGCTGGCGGCAACCAACCGCCCGGATATTCTAGACCCGGCCCTGTTGCGGCCCGGTCGGTTCGACAGGCAGATCACCGTGAATTACCCGGATGTGAAGGGCCGTGAGGAGATCCTCAAAGTCCACGCCAAAGGCAAGCCTCTGGCCGAGGAGGTATCCCTTGCGGTGCTCGCCAAGCGTACCAGCGGCTTTACGGGGGCGGATCTTGAGAACGTGCTTAACGAGGCCGCCATATTGGCAGCCCGCTATAAGAAAAAGAAGATCTCCATGCTGGAGCTGGAAGAGGCCATCACCCGCACGGTGGTGGGCCCGGAAAAAAGAAGCCGCGTAGTCACGGAAGACGATAAAAAGATTACGGCCTACCATGAGGCGGGCCATGCCATCGTAGCCCTCAAAATGCCCCATTGCGACCCCGTGCACGAGGTATCCATCATCCCGCGCGGCGCCGCAGCCGGCTATACCATGACCATGCCCGATAAGGACGACAGCCATGTGGCCCGGGGCAAACTGCTCGATCAGATCTGCATGAGCCTGGGCGGCCGCGTGGCCGAGAGCCTGGCCCTTGACGATATCTGCACAGGCGCCATCAGCGACCTTAAGCACGCCAGTGAGCTGGCGCGGCGGATGGTGATCGAATACGGCATGAGCGAGGCCATCGGCCCGGTGTTCCTGGGCGGGGATACGGAGGTGTTCATCGCCAAGGATTGGGGCCACCAGCGCAACTATTCCGAAGAGGTTGCCGCCAAGGTGGATGCGGAGATTCGCCGCATCCTCGAAGAGCAGTTCGAACGGGCCAAGGCGGTGCTCAGCGAGCACCGCGAAGCCCTGGACCGGGTGGTGGAGGCGCTGCTCGAATACGAACGCATCGACGGCGAGCAGTTCGAGAAGATCTTCAACGGCGAATCCATCGAGCTGAGCAGCTTCCGCGAGCGCAGGGAAGCCCTCGAAAAGGCGGACGACGAAGTCCTGGCCGAGGAGGAAGCCCAGCGCCAGGCCGCAAAGGCCGCGCCGGAAGAGCCGGAAGCCCCCCAGGACGCGCGGGATGGCAGCAACGAATAAGTAAATACGATAGCGGGGCGGCCGGGCCGCCCCCTTTTTTTAGAAGATAACTTTATTGGAGCATTATGGATAAATTCGACCTGCATACCCATTCCAACCTATCGGACGGCACGTTGCCGCCCAAGGCCCTGGTGGCAGCGGCCAGGGCCGCCGGCCTGGCCATGATGTCCCTCACCGATCATGACTGCATCCTGGGCCTGGCGGAGGCCATGGAGGCGGGTAAGGAGCTGGGGGTTCAGGTGATCCCCGGGCTGGAGATTGATACCGAGCACCCGGCCAAGCTGCATATGCTGGGTTTAGGGATTGACCCCGCGAACGCGGAGATGGCGGCTTTTGCGGAGCAAAACGTCCTGCGCCGCGGCCGCCGAAACAGCGCTATGGTGGCGCAGCTGGAGGCGGCGGGGATGCATATCCTGCCACACATGCCGCAAAGCCAGGGGGCTATGACCCGGCTGCACGTAGCCGTGGCTTTGGTTGCGGGCGGCTATGCGCAAAACATAAACGAGGCCTTCCAGAATTACCTGCGGCCCGGCCAGGCGGGCTATGTGCATAGCCCCCGCATCGAGCCCGAGGCGGCCATCGCGCTGATCCACCGGGCAGGCGGCTTGGCTGTGCTTGCCCACCCCTGCAAGATGAATTGCGATATGCACAGCCTGGTGGATAGGCTGGCCGAAGCAGGGATGGACGGCATCGAGGCTTTTTACCCCACCGCCACACCGGGGCAAAAGGAGGCCCACCTCTCGCTGGCTCGCCAATATGGCCTTCTGGTTTCCTGCGGCAGCGATTTCCACGGTGAGAACCGGGCTGTATCCTTGGGGGACGCCTGGGAGGATCATCCGGCCCTTGCGCCCATCTACGAACGATTGGCCTTTGCTGGTCAAAAAAGTGTCTAGCGACACTTTTTTGAGGATTGCGGGAATCGCCTGTACGTTCCGCACGGTCGGCGCTTCCAGAGAAGAAAGCTTTGCAAGCATGGCTTTCCGCTCGCGGCGCGCATGCGCCCCGGGGCATCCTCTCTTGCCGCTTTGCGGCAATTCACCTTGTTCACCGCGCGCGAACTAAGCCTCCGGGAGCTGTGGCCCCCGACCCCCCAAGGGGATTTTCGATAAACGCAAGGCCCGGCGCATTTTCTGCGCCGGGCCTTTGTGTGCATTGCCAAATAAGCGTATAAGGCTCGTTCACTTCACCTTGGCACCAAAGGGCATGAGCGCCAACTTGGCATATTTAAAAAATTGCAGGCCCCAGGGGACGCCCACGATGGTAACGCACCAAAGCACGCCGAAAACAAAGGCCTCAATAGCCAAAGGCAGGCCGCTGACCAGCAGCCAGATGATATTGGCCAGCAGCGAAAATACGCCCCCGCCGTAATCCACCTCTTTGCCGAAAGGCCAAAATATCAGCTTGGCGAATTTGAAGCATTGGCGGCCCCAGGGGATACCGATGATGGTGACGCACCACAGCAGCCCTGCCAGCCACCAGCTCAGCCCCAACAAGAAGCCGCCGAATATAAACCATAAAATATTACCGATCATGCGCACAGATTATCCATCCTCCTTGCAAGCGGTCTGCGTTATTATAACACGATGCACCCTTTTTCGCATCTCTCTCCTGGAAGGAGCCGCATTTTTTCCGCAGATACCTTTTGCGCTTCAGTTCCCTGCTTTTCTAACATAAGGGCCATAAAAGTTTTTGCTTCTCCCTCGATCTTTTTTTGAGCGGTAAAAGATAGGGAGTGGCGGAAAAGGCCCGGTTGACTAGGGCATTTGATTAATATCAAGACAGTTTGGCATAAGTTTGCCTTATGTTGACTGAAACGTTTCCTGCAAATTCCGACAGGATGCGCATTGCTACATGCAGGGCATTCTGCTATACTCAAAGCGGGCCGCAAGGCGCGCAAATATAATACGAAACAATAGGGGGATGACTGAACATGTCCGGTACAGACGGAATAATCCGCATCTTCGCGGGCACGGCGAGCAAGGATTTTGCCCGGCAGATGTGCGATTATCTGGGTACGCAAATGGGCGATTGCACGACCATCGTATTTTCCGAAGGGAATACCTTTGTACGCATCAACGAGAGCATCCGCGATAAGGATGTGTTTTTTGTGCAAACGCTGGGGTTGGATCCCAACAACGAATTTGCGGAGCTGCTGTTTTTCCTAGATGCTTTTAAGCGGGCCAGCGCCAACTCGGTGACGGCGATCATCCCATATTTCAGCTACGCCAAGGGCGATAAAAAAGACGAACCCCGGGTATCCATCCGCGCGCGGGTCTGTGCGGAATGCATAGAGCTTGCTGGAGCGGACCGGGTTATCACGATGGATCTGCATGCGGCGCAGGTACAGGGCTTTTTCAAAAAGCCGGTGGATCACCTTTACGCCCAGCCCCTGCTTTGCGCCTATGCGCGGCGCATGGGCATTGTGGATGACAACCTGGTGGTCGTATCCCCGGATGCGGGCAGCGCCAAGCGGGCGCGGGGGATGGCCAATGAGCTGGGCTGCGCGGTGGCCATTGGCGATAAGATGCGCGCCGGCCACGACGAGAACGCCAAGGTGCTGGAGATCATCGGCGATGTGAAGGGCAAGAACTGCATCGTGCTGGATGACTTCACCATTTCCGGCGGCACGCTGGTAGATGTGGCCCATGGCCTTAAGGATAAGGGCGCTAAGGACGTTTACGCCTTCCTCTCCCATGTGGTTTTGAATGAGAAGGGCGTAAAGAAGATCGAGGAGAGCCCCATTAAAATGCTGGTTACCACGGATACGGTGGATTGCCCGGCCGCGCGCCAAAGCGAAAAGATCAAAATCCTTTCCGCCGCGCCCATGTTTGCGGAGGCGGTGCGCCATGTGCACGACCGCATCCCCATGAGCAACCTTTTTGTGAAACCCAGCCGCCGCATGCTGGCCATGAGCTTTGAGCGCCAGCTTTGCCTGGATGATATCAAAAAGCCCATGCTTGACTAAAAATTAATGTGCTTGAGAGCGCCTCTGCGCGGGGCGCTTTTTTGTGTTTTTGGTTGTCGAAAAATGGGGGAAAATGTCAAAGTTCGTGTCTTTTTTCGACTTTTCTTGCATCTTCCTGTGAATATGACAGAATATAAAAAAAGCTAAATAATGAAGAAAAAGGAAGAAACAGCATGGGACGATCTGATTATTTAGAAATCCGTCTTTTGCGGGCAGGCGCAACGCCGGATTATGTGGGCTATCCGTATTTGGTGGAGAGCATTCTGCTGGTTTGGGAGAAGCCGGAAGCCGGGCGGAACATGTCGCACTTGGTCTACCCGCTGATAGCGGGAAAGTTCGGCGTGAACCCGGCCAGCGTAGAACGGGGCATCCGCACGCTGATCGCGGCCCTGTGGCAGACCCCGGATAAAAAAGCGCTCGTGCAGCTGCTGGGCCGGGATTACGACCGGGCGCCGGGAAATTCCAAATTCATTGGCACAATCGCCCGGCGCATGAGCATGAATTATAAGGACACGGACGATGCATAAATAATGCATAACCCGCGGCGTTCTTCGGAACGCCTTTTTTATTTGCCTGTAAAACCGGGGGCATAATAAACGGCTATCTTCCCAAACAGACGCTGCAAAGGATGAGCCCCAAGTCCACCCCCCGCATAGGATCGCCCCCCCATGTAGGGATTTTACATGGAATTAACACGGCAAGGATTTTCGATTTAACCCGCGTGCATTAAATTTGTATCATAAGTAAAAAAGAAGAAGGAAGAATACAAGGAGGAAAATGAAAATGAGGAAATTGTTTGCGTATATCATGGTGGCGGCCCTGCTGGCTACCGGTCTCACAGGCTGCGTCGGCGCCAATACGAATGGCGATGGCGCCGGTGCAGAAGGTGGCGGCGCCAATGATAGCGGCGCAGAAATCACCGGCAAGATCAACGTGATCTCCCGCGAGGATGGCTCCGGCACCCGGGGCGCTTTCATTGAGCTGTTCGGGGTGGAGGAAAAAGATGCCGATGGCAAAAAGGTGGATATGACGCTGGATGCCGCGGAGATCACCAACAGCACCTCGGTGATGATGACTTCGGTGGCGGGCAGCAAAAGCTCCATCGGCTATATCTCCCTGGGTTCCCTCAACGATACGGTCAAGGCCCTGAAGATCGAGGGTGTGGCTCCTAGCGCGGCGGCCATCAAGGACGGCAGCTATGCCATCTCACGGCCATTCAACATCGCGGTGGGCGCGAATGTGAGCGAAGCAGCCAAGGACTTCATGGCCTTTATCATGAGCGAGGAAGGGCAAGCCATAGTGGAGGGTAAGGGCTACATCGCCGTGGAGAACAGCGGCGCCTATAGCGCCACCGCCGCGGCGGGCAAGGTGGTAGTGGCCGGCTCCTCCTCCGTAACCCCGGTCATGGAAGCCTTGAAAGAAGCTTACCAGGCTGTGAATACCAGCGTGGAGGTGGAGATCCAACAGAGCGATTCCACCACCGGCATGAACTCGGTGATTGAGGGGATCTGCGATGTCGGCATGGCCTCCCGCGAGCTGAAGGAAAGCGAACTCGCAGCGGGCATCACCCCCACGGTGATCGCGCTGGATGGTATCGCGGTGATCGTCAACAAGGATAACCCCTTAGAGAACCTTAGCAAGGAGCAGGTAAAGGGCATCTACACCGGCAGCATCACGGACTGGTCCGAGGCGCGATGAGCGAACGAACGAAGCCGGAGGTCGCCGGGGACCGGCCCCGGCTTCCCTGCGCCTGCGGGGAACCAATCCGTTAAAGGAGCTGCCATGAACCGTTTAAAGGAAACCTGCCTGAAATATGTGTTTTTGCTGTGCGCCTGCGCTTCTATTTTGTGCGTGGTGTTGATATGCCTCTTTCTCTTTGCCAACGGCCTGCCCGCCATTGCCGAGATCGGCCCGCTGAACTTTTTGCTGGGCACCAGGTGGAAGCCGGGCAATGACATCTATGGCATCGCGCCCATGATCGTGGGCAGCTTATATGTGACGGCCGGCGCCATATTGGCCGGGGTGCCGCTGGGCATCCTCACGGCTGTATATATGGCCAAATTCGCCTCGCGCAGGGTCAACCGGGCGCTATGGCCAGCTATCTCCCTGATGGCGGGCATCCCCTCCATCATCTATGGCTTTTTCGGCCTGGTGGTGCTGGTTCCCCTCATGGAAGCCCTCTTTGGCGGCGGTAAAAGCGTGCTCACCGCCTCGATCCTCTTGGGCATCATGATCTTGCCCACCATCGTCAACGTATCCGAATCGGCCATTCGTGCCGTGCCGGAGAGCTATTACGAGGGGGCGCTGGCCCTGGGGGCCAGCCATGAGCGCAGCGTATTTTTCGCCGTGCTGCCTGCCGCTAAATCCGGCCTGCTGGCTGCGGTGGTGCTGGGCATCGGCAGGGCGGTGGGGGAGACCATGGCGGTGATTATGGTGGCCGGAAACCAGGCGGTGATCCCCGATAGCATTTTTAAAGGCGTGCGCACCATGACGGCCAACATCGTGCTGGAAATGGGTTATGCGGCGGATCTGCACCGCGAGGCGCTGATCGCCACGGCCGTGGTGCTGTTCGTGTTCATCCTTCTCATCAACCTGCTGCTCTCGCTGCTTAGAAGGAAGGAGCGGGCATGAAGAAGGATTATCTATCCATATTGATCAAAGCCGCTGTGCGGCTTGCAGCGGCGCTGAGCGTGGCCGTAATCGCCTTTCTGGTGGGCTACATCTTGGTGAAGGGCCTGCCGCACCTCAAGCCCTCCCTCTTTGCATGGGAATATAACAGCACGAATGTTTCCTTGCTACCGGCGCTGATCAATACCATATTGATGACCATTCTGTCCCTGCTGCTGGCCGGGCCGCTAGGCATTTTCTCGGCTGTGTATCTTCATGAATACGCCCGCCGGGGCAACAGGCTGGTAAAGGTGATTCGCATGGCCGCGGAGGTGCTCGCGGGCATCCCCTCCATTGTATACGGCCTTTTCGGCATGATCTTCTTCGTGGTCACGCTGGGTTGGGGCTACTCCCTCCTGGCGGGTACGTGCACGCTTACCATTATGATTTTGCCGCTGATTATGCGCACCACGGAGGAAGCATTGATGTCCGTTCCGGATGCCTACCGCGAGGGCAGCTTCGGCCTGGGAGCCGGCAAGCTGCGCACGGTGTTCGCCATTGTGCTGCCTGCGGCTGTGCCGGGCATATTGGCCGGGATTATCCTGGCCATCGGCCGCATCGTGGGGGAAACGGCGGCGTTGATTTTTACCGCGGGCACGCTGGCCAAGCCGGCTAAGAGCCTGTTCGACTCCACGCGCACGCTGGCGGTGCATATGTACAACCTCTCGAGCGAGGGGCTGTATATCGATCAAACCTATGCCACGGCCGTGGTGCTGCTGGCGCTTGTGGCGCTGATCAACGCCTGCTCGGCGTGGCTCGCCAAAAGGATGAGCGGAGGACGCAATGGATAAGATTACGATACAAGACCTAAACCTATATTACGGCAGCTTCCAGGCGCTCAAAAGCGTGGATATGGCCATCGCGCAGGGCGAGGTTACGGCCCTTATCGGCCCCTCGGGCTGCGGGAAATCCACCCTTCTTAAAACCCTCAACCGCATGAACGATCTGGTGGAGGGCTGCCGCATCACAGGCTCCGTGGCGCTGGATGGGGCGGATATCTATAACGGTATGGACATCAACCTTTTACGCAAGCGGGTTGGCATGGTGTTCCAAAAGCCCAATCCCTTCCCCATGAGCGTTTACGACAACATCGCTTTTGGCCCTCGCACGCATGGTGTGCGCTCCAAAATCCGGCTGGATGAGATCGTGGAAAACTCCCTTAAGGCCGCGGCCATTTGGGAGGAGACCAAGGATCGGCTCAAAAAGAGCGCCTTGAGCCTTTCGGGCGGGCAGCAGCAGCGGCTCTGCATCGCCCGGGCCCTGGCCGTGGAGCCGGAGGTGCTGCTGATGGATGAGCCCACCTCCGCGCTCGACCCTATTTCCACCTCCAAGATTGAAGACCTTGTGGCTGAATTGAAAATGAAATATACTATAGCCATCGTTACGCATAACATGCAGCAGGCTGCCCGCATTGCGGATAAAACAGCCTTTTTCCTATTGGGTGAGCTGATCGAATACGGCGATACGGACCGCATGTTTTCCATGCCCGGGGATAAGCGCACAGAGGACTATATTACAGGGAGGTTCGGTTGATGAGAAGGCGTTTTGACGAGCAGTTGGAACTGCTGCACACCAGCATGATCCGCATGGGCGCCCTCTGCGAGGACGCCATCGCCAGCGCCACGAAGGCCCTGCTGGAAGGGGACGCTTCCTTTGGCGAAAAGGCCGTGGCTTTGGAGCAGGATATCAACCTGCTGGAGCGGGAAATCGAGCAGATATGCGTGCGCCTGCTCCTGCACCAGCAGCCCGTGGCTGGGGATTTACGCACCATCACCGCGGCCCAGAAGATGGTAACGGATATGGAGCGCATCGGCGACCAGGCCGCGGATATCGCCGAGCTTTCCGCCTTCATGCAGGGCAGTTCTGTGGGCAGCGACATACACATTGCGGATATGGCCCGCGCCACCATCAAAATGGTTACGGACAGCATCGATTCCTTTGTGGCCGGCAACCAGGTCAAGGCCAGGGCCGTGATCGCCTACGACGACGTGGTGGATGACCTGTTCAGCAAGATCAAGGGGGAGCTGATCGAGCAATTGGTGCAGGATAGCAGCCTGGCCGAGGAGTGCCTGGATCTGCTGATGATCGCCAAATACTTCGAGCGTATCGGCGACCACGCGGAGAATATCGCCGAGTGGGTGCTCTATGCGCTTACCGGCAGCAAAGCAGGGAACGGACCGGAGGAAAACCGATGATCTACGTGCTGGAGGATGATGCCAGCATCCGCAAGCTGGTCGTCTATACGCTGAACAATTCCGGCCTGGAAGCGCGGGGGGTTGGCGCGGCGGAGGAGTTCTGGCAGGCGATGGGGGAGCAAAGGCCAAGCATGGCGCTGCTCGATATCATGCTGCCCGGCGAGGATGGGCTCAGCGTTTTGCAAAAGCTGCGTTCCGCCCCCGCCACGGCCCGCCTGCCCGTGATGATGCTCACGGCCCGGGGCACGGAATACGACAAGGTGACAGGCCTTGATTTGGGCGCGGATGATTACCTGCCCAAGCCCTTTGGCATGATGGAGCTGGTGGCGCGGGTGCGCAGCCTTTTGCGCCGCGTGGAGCCGGAGGAGAAACAGGAGGAATACCGCCTGGGCGGCCTGTTCGTGAGCATCCCCAGGCACCTGGTGTTGGCAAACGGGCAAAGCGTCAGCCTCACCTTGAAAGAATTCGACGTACTTGCCTATCTCTTGCGCAACAGCGGTATCGTTCTCACCAGGGATCAGATTATGTCCAACGTTTGGGGCTATGATTTCGCGGGCGAAAGCCGCACGGTGGATGTGCATATCCGCACCCTGCGCGCAAAGCTGGGGGATTGCGCGGCGCTCATCGAGACCGTGCGCGGCGTGGGCTACCGCGTCGGAGGGGAAGCATGAAGCGCAAGATCTTCCGCTTTGCGGCCCTGCTGTCCGCGCTGGCCGTGCTGATCAGCTCCGTTCTGATCACCATCGCCGCCTATAACGATTTTTTCCGCACCATCAAGCGGGAGGTGGAGGCGCAGGCTTCGTATATTCGCTCGGGCCTGGAGCTGGGGGGCGAAGCTTATATTTCGCGGATTGAGCGCCGCAGCGGCCACAGGCTTACGATGATCGCGGCGGACGGCACGGTGCTTTTTGACAGCGTGGGCGACCCGGCCCAGATGGATAACCACCTAAACAGGGAAGAGGTGCGGGAGGCCCTGGAAACCGGCTCGGGCGAGAGCACCCGCTACTCAAATACCCGCAGAGAGCAAACCTATTATTATGCCGTGAAGCTTTCGGATGGCTCCGTCCTCAGAGTGGCCAGTTCGATGGATAGCGTGCTTGCCTCCTACAACCGCCTGCTCTGGCTGGTGGCGCTTATCGCCCTGGCCGTTACGGCCCTTTCGGCTTTTATCGCCTCGCTGGTAACACGGCGCATCGTTCGGCCCATCAATGCGCTCGATCTCGACTACCCTGAAAACAGCCCCGTCTACGACGAGCTGGTGCCCCTGCTAAGCCGCATCAAGGCGCAGCGCGGCGAGATCGGCCACCAGATGACGGAGCTTGACCAGCGCCGGGCCGAATTCAGCGCCGTCACGGAAAATATGGACGAGGGCTTCCTCATCCTCAACCGCGAGGGCAGGGTGCTTTCGCATAACAAAAGCGCCCTGCACCTGCTGGATGCGCAGCTATCAAGCCCGGTAGGCGCGCACATCCTGGCGCTCAACCGCAGCGAGGCCTTCCGCGAAGTAACGGAGGCGGCCCTCGCGGGTGAAGCGCACGAGCGCATCGTAGAGCTTGCCGGGCGGCAGTGCCAGGTTTTCGCAAGCCCTGTAAAAAGCGGAAAAGCCATGCAGGGCGCGGTGCTGCTGCTGCTTGATGTGACAGAGAAGCAGGAGCGCGAAAAGCTGCGCCGTGAGTTTACAGCCAATGTATCCCATGAGCTGAAAACGCCGCTTACCGCCATTTCCGGCTATGCGGAGATCATGCTGGGCGGCCTTGCCAAGCCGGAGGACACGCCCGAATTTTTGCAGAGCATCTATAACGAGACCCAGCGCCTCATCGCTCTGGTGCGCGATCTGATGCTGCTCTCCAAGCTGGAGGAGGACGGGCCGCCCGCCCGTGAGCGGGTCGACCTGCTTGCGCTGGCCGAGGAAGCGGCAAGCCGCCTATCCGCCAAGGCGGCGGAGCGGGGTGTAACCGTATCCGTAACCGGCGAAGCGTTGGAAACTATGGGCATGCGCTCCGTGCTGGAGGAAATGGTCTACAACCTGCTGGAAAACGCCATCAAATACAACAGACCAGGCGGCTCGGCCGCGATCTCAATAAAAAAGGCGGGGGAGCGGGCCGTTCTCACCGTAACGGATACGGGCATCGGCATACCCAAGGCCGAGCAGGCGCGCATTTTCGAGCGCTTTTACCGGGTGGAGAAAAGCCGCAGCCGCGCCATCGAGGGCACAGGCCTGGGCTTGGCTATCGCAAAGCACGCTGCCTTGCTGCACGGCGCACAGATTTCGGTAAAAAGCGGGCCCGCGGGCAGCGCATTTACAGTACGTTTTCCGATGTAACCTTTAAGCGAACCAAAAAGCACCGGCCCGCTTGAATGCCGATGCTTTTTTATATTGTTTACGCGCCTAATTTCGTTTGCCCACAAACAGCGTACCCACGTTGCCGCCCCGGATAATATCGTAGAGCGCGGCGGGGTTTTTGCCGTTGGTGATGATGGTATCGATGCCTTGGGCCGTGGCCAGCCGGGCGGCCTGTATTTTGGTACGCATGCCCCCCGTTCCCCTGCGCGAGCCGGCCCCACCGGCCAGGGAGAGCACGCCCTCGTCGATGGCCTCGATGCGCTCGATCAGCTTTGCGCCCGGATGGAGGCGGGGGTCGCTGTCGTAAAAGCCGTCGATGTCGGATAGGATCACCAGCTTTTGCGCCCTGCATAGCACGGCCACCACGGCGGAGAGCATATCGTTATCGCCAAAGAGACGGTCTTCCGATTCGATTTCGGTATAGCTGACGGAGTCGTTTTCATTCACCACCGGGATGATGCCCATCTCGAGCAGGGTATCGAAGGTGTTGGTGAGGTTTTCCTTCTTTTCCTCGATCTCCATATCCTCGGCGTTGAGCAGGATCTGGGCCGTGGTCTTATCATAATCGTTGAAGAATTTGTCGTATAGGTACATGATGCTGCATTGGCCCACGGCCGCGGCCGCCTGTTTGAGACGCATGCTGGAGGGCCGGGTCTTCATTCGCAGCTTGTTGGCGCCCACGGCGATGGCCCCGGAGGAGACCAGAATGATCTCATAGCCCATGTTCTGCACATCCGCCAGCACGCAGGCGATGCGGTCAAAGGAGCGCAGGTCATTTTGCCCAATGTCGTTGGTCAGCGTGGATGTGCCCACCTTGACCACGATGCGGTTTTGATACAATCCCATAATATTACACCTCAATAATAACCGGCGCGCGTTTTGTAAAGGGCAAAAAGCTCTCCAAAATATGCGCCGTTTTGATCTTCATATAGCCGGTAGTGGTGCCGTCGCTGCACCCATACCATTCTTCGGCCGCTACGTCCCGGTCGATAATAATCTCCACGCCCTTGGCGGATTCCAGCAGTGCGCTGAAAACGGTGGCCGCGCCGATCTTGACGCCCAGGATCCCTTCCATCAGCGCAGTCGGCGCAAAGGAGACCCGCGCCACCCCTAGGCTGGTGCTGAAATCCTTGGAGCTGAAGGGTTTAGACCCCGGCGTGATGAACAGGTAAAAGGCCGTTTGTCGCCGGTTGCAGAGGAAGAGGGTCTTTACCATCTTCATATCGAGCCTTTGGTCGATCAACAGGCAATCCTCCATGGTGATGGCCTCGTCCGTATCCACCCGCTCAAACGGGATGGCCAGCGTTTGCAGCGCTGCGTAAACCTTTTCTTGCAAGGGGTTGGCAAATCGCTGGGGCGGCGCGGTGTAGATGTTGCTTACGAAAAACATGCCACATTTTATCTCTTTTCTTGCAAACCTTTCGGACAATAGTGTATCATAGATTCATGAATCACAAAAACAAATGTTTTGCATAAAGAGGATGATAATATAGCATGGATATGAACCTGCAGAAATACATGGCTTTCGTGCGTGTGGTGGAGTATGGCAGTTTCACCAAGGCGGCGCAAATGCTTAACTATTCCCAATCCGGAATTAGCCGCATGATAAGCGACCTCGAGCAGGAGTGGGGCGTGACCCTGCTGGAGCGCGGTCGCGCGGGCGCGCGGCTCACTTCCGACGGGTTAAAGCTCCTGCCTTTTGCCAAAAATATGTGCGAGGCATACCGCGAGCTGCAAGCGCGGGTAGAGGAATTGAGCGGCCTGCAATCCGGCCTGATCCGCATCGGCACCTTTTCCAGCATCGCCACCCATTGGCTGCCCAATATCATAAAGGAATTCCAAAAAGATTACCCCAATATGGATTATGAGCTGCTCTTGGGCGATTACGTGGAGATCGAAAACTGGATCCTGGAGGGGCGGGTGGATTGCGGCTTTTTGCGCCTGCCCGCGCGGCCGGAGCTTGAAACCGTGTTTCTCGAGCAGGATAAACTGCTGGTGGTGCTGCCCGAAGGCCATCCCATGGCGGGCTGTGCAGCCTTTCCCGTCAAGGCCTTGTGCGATTACCCCTTCATGCTGCTCGAGAAGGGCGCGAAATCGGATGTTTCGGAGATGTTCGAGCGTTATGGCATTGCGCCCAACGTGCATTTCACCACCTGGGATGATTACGCCATCCTCTCCATGGTGGAGAGCGGCCTAGGCATCAGCATCCTGCCGCAGCTGATCCTTCGGCGCATCCCCTACCGCGTCGTAGCCAAGGAGCTGGATGTGCCGGCTTACCGTAAAATCGGCCTGGCCCTGCGGGATAAAAAGGGGGCGTCCCTGGCCGTTAAGCGGTTTTTGGATTATATAGACTATAGATAGCTAAGCGCATATGCCGTATAATGGCATAAAAGGCAAACGTATGATAAGGGAGGATGGCTGGCTATGGAAAAAAGCAAAAAGGTATTGAAGGCGCGTTCCTGCTATGGGCATTTGGGCGGCACGCTAGGCGATCGGCTCTTTACGCAAATGCTGGCCGCGGGGTGGTTGGAGCGCGATGAAAGCAAAACAACCGTTTACAACCTAACCGAAAAAGGCATGGCGGAATTGACCGCCCTGGGCATAGATATTTACGAAAAAAGATAAGGAATTCAAAAAAGTGGCCGAGGCCACTTTTTTCGTTCAACGATATGGAGATACGCGCCGTTCCTGCCCGCGCGGCTGAGCCTTAGCCCTGCCCATAATAGGCGTGCGCACCGTGCTTGCGCAGGTAATGTTTATCCAATAGCTCCTGCTGCATGGGCGGCAGATCCGGCTGCATCTGCATTGCGTGCCAGGCCATGAAGGCCACTTCCTCCAGCACCACCGCGTTGTGCACGGCTTCGTTTGCATCCTTGCCCCAGGCGAAGGGGCCGTGGCTGGCCACCAGCACGGCCGGGATATCCAGCGGCGAGCGGCCCTGAAAGGTTTCGATGATGACGGCACCGGTCTCCTTCTCGTATTCGCCCCCGATCTCTTCGGCCGTCATTAGCCGCGTGCAGGGGATTTCGCCGCAGTAATAATCGCCATGGGTGGTGCCCAGCGCGGGGATGCCGCACCGCGCCTGCGCGTAGATGGTGGCCCAGCGGCTGTGGGTGTGCACCACGCCGCCGACGCCCGCAAAGGCGCGGTATAATTCGAGGTGCGTGGCCGTATCGGAGGAGGGGCGCAGCGCGCCTTCGATTTGCTTACCCGTTTCAATCTCCAGCACCACCATGTTTTCGGGGCACAGCTCGTCATATTCCACACCGCTGGGCTTGATAACCATCAGGCCGGCCTCCCGGTCTACCGCGCTGGCATTGCCCCAGGTAAAGGTGACCAGGCCGTATTTGGGCAGGGCCATGTTGGCCTCGTATACGCTTTGCTTCAACCCTTTCAACATAGGCTTCTCCTTATTTGAGCTTCCAGGCGAGATCCATCATCATCAGCTCGTTTTCCAGTGCCGCCGGGTCTGTGCCCGCGTGGATGTGAACGAACTCGATATCCATCATCCGCGCCCAATCCCGCATCATCTGCGCGTCGCAATCGTAGCTGAGCACGGTATGGTGCGCGCCGCCTGCGATGATCCAGGCCTCCGCGCCCACTGCCAGGCTGGGCAGTGGCTTCCACATTACGCGGGCCACAGGCAGGTTGGGCATGGTTTGCGAAGGCTTGATGCACTCGAGATCCTGCACGATCAGGCGCAGGCGGCCGCCCATGTCGATGAGGCTCGCGGCGATGGCGGGGCCGGCCTTGCCTTCAAATACCAGCCTGGCGGGCGCCTCCCGATCGCCAATGCCCAAATCGTGCACCTCGATGCGGGCCCGCTCCGCCCCCACGCTGGGGCAGACCTCCAGCATATGCGCGCCTAAGGAGATGCCGTTTTGAAAATCGTAATTGTAATCCTCCATAAAGGAGGTTCCTTTGCCCATGCCCTGGCCCATGACCTTCATGACGGCCGTCATGGCCGCTACCTTCCAATCGCCCTCGCCGCCATAGCCATAGCCCTGCGCCATCAGATCCTGCGTGGCCAGCCCCGGCAGCTGCTTCATGCCGTATAGATCCTGGAAGGTGTTGCTAAAGGCCAGGCAGCCCTCGGCATCCAGCAGCTTTTTGAGGGCGGCCTCCTCGCGAGCCTGGTAGCGCACGGTATCCAAATCATCCGTAGCGAGGGTGTAGCGCTCTTTATATCCCGCCATCATGGCCTCAACTTCGGCCTCGGTTACGGCCTCTATGGCTTCCACCAGCGTGCCGACCGGCCAGGTATTCACCTGCCAGCCCAGCTTGATCTGCGCCTCCACCTTATCGCCTTCGGTCACGGCCACCTCGCGCATATTATCGCCAAAGCGCATCACCTTAAGGGACTGGCTGAACACGGCGCCCACGGCCGCGCGCATCCACTTGCCGATTTTTTTCTGCACCTCTGCATTGCCCCAATAGCCTACGACCACCTTGCGGGGCAGGCGCATGCGCGTGCCGATGAAGCCGTGCTCCCGGTCGCCATGGGCGCTCTGGTGCAGGTTCATATAATCCATATCGATCTCTTCGTTAGGGATGATCTCGTTGAACTGCGTGTGGAAATGCAGGTAGGGCTTTTGCAGCAGATTCAAGCCGTTGATCCACATTTTGCTGGGAGAAAAGGTATGGCAGAAGGTGATGACGCCCGCGCAGCACGCGGCGTAATTCGCCTCGCGAATTACGCTCGCGATGCCCTCGTTGGTTTTCATGGTCCCCTTGTAGACTACGGGGAAGGGCAGGTTGCCGGAGGCGTTGAGCCCGGCGATGATGGCGAGGCTATCCGCCTCCACCTGCCTGAGCGTTTCTTCCCCATAGAGGAACTGGGAGCCCGTGATAAACCAGAATTCATATGCATTGTTCTTCATAGCCATATATCCTTTCCTTTGCTCAGTCGAGATGTTGCACGGCGGCCCGCTCGATGGCAAGGCCCTTTTCATAGCGCCGCATATAGGCGGCGAAGCCGGCCCGCTCTTGTTCGTTGGGATCCAGGCGGGTACTGGCGGCATTTACAAAGACCTTGTTTTGCAAATAGTCTTCCAGGGGTTCATCCTGCGCCCGCGCGTGCATGTACATGCTGAGCAGGGCGATGCCCCAGGCCCCGCCCTCGCCGGCGGTCTGCATCACGGCCACGGGCACATCGAGCGAGGTGGCCAGCAATTGCTGGGCTACGCCCTCCACCTTAAACAGGCCGCCGTGACCCAATAGCGTCTCCATCCGCACCTGTTCCTTTTCAACGAGGATATCCATGCCCAGCTTGAGGGTGGCCAGGGCCCCGTAAAGGTGCGCGCGCATGAAGTTGGCAAGGCTAAGCTTGCTCTCGGGGAGCCTTGCGAACAAGGGCCGCCCCTGGTCGAAGCCGGTGATCGTTTCGCCGGCATAATAGTTGTAAGCAAGCAAGCCGCCGCAGTCCGCATCCCCGCACAGCGCCTGATGATAGAGCGCGCTGTAGAGGGCGGACTTATCCGGCTTGACGCTGAGGGCAGCCATCGCCTCGCCAAAGAGGCCCACCCATGCGTCCAGATCGGAGGTGCAGTTGTTGCAGTGCACCATGGCCACAGGCGCACCCGCGGGGGTGGTTACCATATCGATCTCTTCGTATACGTTAGAGAGGCCATGCTCGAGCACCACCATGGCGAATACGGAGGTGCCGGCGGATACGTTGCCCGTGCGCACCTTCACGCTGTTGGTGGCGACCATGCCCGTGCCCGCGTCGCCTTCCGGCGGGCAAAGGGGGATGCCCGGCTGCAAATTGCCGCTGGGGTCGAGCAGCTTCGCGCCTTCCACGCTCAGGCGGCCCGCAGGCTCCCCGGCAAGCAGCACCTTGGGCAGGATGCCATCCAGCTTCCAGGGGAAGCCCCGCGAAGCGATGCGCTGGTTAAAAGCGCCCATCATAGCGGCGTCGTAATCGTTTGTTTTGCTGTCGATGGGGAACATGCCGGAGGCGTCGCCTACGCCCAGCACAAATTTGCCGGTCAGTTTCCAGTGCACATAGCCGGCCAGGGTGGTTAAATAAGCGATATCCTTAACGTGCGCTTCGTCGTTTAAAATGGCCCGATATAGGTGCGCGACGCTCCAGCGCTGGGGAATGTTGAGACCGAAATCCGCGGTCAGCAGCCGTGCCGCCTCTTCCGTCATGGTGTTGCGCCAGGTACGGAAGGGGGTCAAAAGCGCCCCGTCCTTGCCGAAGGCCAGATAGCCGTGCATCATGGCGGAAATGCCTAGCGAGCCCACAGCCGTTAGGCGCAGGCCGAAATCCTTTTGCACGTTATCCGAGAGATCTTGGAAGCAGGCCGCGAGGCCCGTCCAAACATCCTCCAGAGGATACGTCCAAATGTTGTTTTCCAGCGTGTTCTGCCATTCATATCCACCCGAAGAGATAGGCGCATGATCTTCCCCGATCAGCACCGCCTTGATGCGCGTGGAACCAAGCTCAATGCCCAGCGCGGTCTTGCCCGCCCCGATGGCGCTCCTTATTTCTTGCTTCCTATCTTGTGCGATTTTTTCCATGTAAAGCTCCTTTCGTCAGTTCAGACCATACGCTTTATTTTTTATGATGATACATCTTGCTTCCGCTCATGCCCCTTGCTTCGCAGCCATTCCGGCAGCAGTAAACCGAAGCCGCCCTTTTTGCCGGCCGCGGCAAAGACGCTTTGCAGCACGATAAACACGAAGAGGAAGGCCGAGGTGATGATCCTGGGCCAGGATGCGTCCACAATGCCCAGAAGCGGCACGATGCGCTCGATCAGCGCGTTGATCAGCACGCCGAAGAGCGTGCCGATGGGCAGGCCCACGCCGCCGCTGAGCATGGCGCCGCCGATCACACTGGAGGAAATGGCGTCGATCTCATAGCCCTGGCCGTTCCCCGGGTTGCCGGAGGGGGAGAGGAGGGTAAAGAGCAGGCCGCCGATGCCCGCCAATAGGCCGCAAAGCACATGCGCCATGAATTTGGTTCGCCTAACGTTGACGCCCATGAGCAGCGCGCTTTGCGGGTTGCCGCCGACAGCGTAGAGGGAGCGGCCGAACTTGGTTTTTTTGAGGGTAATGATGAGGATGACCAGCACCACCAACGCCACGATGGCCGCCGGGGTGAGGTAGGCTACGTCATGCGTGCCGTTCTTGCGCTCGTTGAAGAGAAAGGGGATATACATCTTGGCGCTCGACCAGCCCATAAAGACCGCATCCGAAATGGGCACGGACTTGGCGTTGATTACGCTGATCATGCCGCGCGCGAAGAACATGCCTGAGAGCGTAACGATGAAGGGCTGTATCTCCAAATAAGAAACGAGGTAGCCCTGCACGACGCCAAAGGCGATGCCGATGCCCAGGGAGACAGGAATCGTCCAAATGGCGCTCACCTTGCCATCCATCAGCATTACGGCGATGACCATGCTCACAAGGCCCGTAACGCCGCCTACCGAGATATCGATGCTGCCGGTAATCAAAACCACCGTCAGCCCCAGGGACAGCATCAGCAAATAGGCCTTGTTGTTGAAAAGGTTAAAGAACACCGAATATTTGGCAAAGTTGCTGCTTTTGAACAGGATGACGGAGACCACATATAGCAGCACGAACAGCGAGATCGTGATCAGCAGCAATATGACGGCGTTGCTCGGGCCCCTGCGCTTTGTGAAGGGGGCGGGGGGTGTATTTCTATCTTTCATCGCCTTAACCTCCCACGGACGCATTCCCGGCGAATACTTTTTGGCTTAGCTTTTTGACGTTTGCTTTGAAAACATCGCTGCTGGCCACGATGATGACGATGATGATGACCGCCTTGAATACGTTGAGCTGGTCCGCCCGCACGCTCATGGCATAGAGCGTGGTCGTGATCGCCTGGATAGTATAGGCGCCGATCACCGAGCCCGCGATGCTGAATTTACCACCGCCCAGCATGTTGCCCCCTAGGGCCACGGCGAGGATGGCGTCCATCTCGATGGCAAGGCCCAGTTCGCCCGCGTTTACGCTGCCCACGCCGCTCGAACCAACCAGCCCCGCCACACCCGCCAATATACCGCAGATGACGAAGGCCATGAACTTGATGACCGGGGAGTTGAGGCCCACCAGGCGGGAGGCGGCGCCGTTGATGCCCACGCTCTGCACGTATAGGCCCAAACTCGTCAGCTTGGTGAGCAGCACCACCAGCACGATGATTAAAATCGAGACCAGGATGGTCGTGCGGATGGGAATGCCGGGGATCTGCACCCCTAACCATTTATAAACCGGGTTCATGATATACACGGTTTGGCCATGCGTGATCTGCTTGGCGATGGAGCGCCCGGCCGTATAGAGGATCAGCGAGGCGATCATCGGCTGGATCTTCAGCACAGCTACCAGGAAGCCGTTGAACGCGCCGCATAGCGCGCCGCCCAGAAGGCCCACGAAGAGGGCCAGCAGATAGGGGCTGTGGAAAA
Source organism: Candidatus Pelethousia sp. (assembly GCA_034928145.1). Classification (GTDB taxonomy): domain Bacteria; phylum Bacillota; class Clostridia; order Christensenellales; family CAG-138; genus Pelethousia. The sequence goes on from JAYFPE010000010.1 coordinate 70,434, forward strand.
CGGCGGTTCGATATTCGGGGCCATTGAGCAAGAGACCGCAAAAGCTGGCCGAGATGGCCATGATGGAGCCCACGCTGATATCCTGGCCGCCGGAGGCGGCTGTGACCAGCGTCATGCCGAGCGTCACGATGATCAGCTCGCTGGCCTCGTCGAGGATGTTGGGGATATAGCCTGAAATCAGGCCGTTGGCGATGGAGATTTTGAAAAACGTGGGGGTGGTGATGATATTCTGCACCACCACGATCAGCAGCACGGCCAGGGAGAAGGCCAGCCTGCTGCCGAGCAGGCGCTTGATCCAAGGCTCCTGAAGTTTGATGGGTTTGTTTTTGGTATCGTAATCAGGCATGGTCGGCCTCCCCTCCCGCGATTGTGCGCATGATCGTGTTTTGATTGAGATCGCCCGCTGTCAGCTCACCGACCTTGCGCCGGTCCCGCATGACCACCATCTTGGAGCAGGTGCGCAACATCTCTTCCATTTCCGAGGAGATGAAGGCCACGCTCTTGCCCTCGGCCGCGAGCTTTAGGATCAGCTTTTGGATCTCCGTTTTGGTGCCGATGTCGATGCCGCGGGTGGGCTCGTCGAGAATCATGAACGCGGGGTTGGTCAGCAGCCAGCGCGCCAGGATGACCTTTTGCTGGTTGCCGCCAGAGAGGCTCTTGACGGGCGTTTCGCTGCCGGCTGTTTTGATGTTGAGCAGCTGGATGTATTCATCCGCGTACTGCTCCATTTCCTTGTGGGTCAAGCGCCTGAAAAGGCCGCGCTTAGCCTGCAGGGCGATGATGATGTTTTCCCGAACGGAAAGCTCGGGCAGGATGCCGTCCGCCTTGCGGTCTTCCGGCAAATAAGCCATGCCCTGCTGCATGGCGTCCAACGGACGCTTGATCTTAATGTTTTTGCCCCGTATGCGCAGCTGGCCCTGAATGGCCTTATCCGCGCCGTAGACGGCGCGCATCAGCTCGCTGCGGCCGCTGCCCAATAGGCCGCTGAAGCCTACGACCTCGCCCCTGTGCATTTGCAGGTTGAAGGGGGCCACCTTTGAAGCGCCGCTTGAGAGACCCACGGCCTCAATCAGCGGCTGTTCGTCCTCGAGAGCGGCCGCGGCCCGGCCGCCGCCAAGATCGGAAAGGTTTTCGATCTCCTTGCCCAGCATTTTGGTGACCAGTTCCAGGCGGGGCAGGTTTTCTAGCTCATAGTCGCCCACGAGTTCACCGTTTCTAAGCACGGTGATGCGGTCGCATACTTCGTAGACCTGCTCGAGGAAATGGGTGATGAAGATGATCCCCACACCGTTTTCCTTGAGCTGGCGCATGAGCGAAAAGAGCTTTTGCACCTCATCCGCATCGAGGGAGGAGGTGGGTTCATCCAGAATCAGAAATTGGCATTTGGTATCTACGGCGCGGGCGATGGCGATCATTTGCTGGATAGCGATCGAGCAGCTGTCCAGCTGCGCCGTAGGATCGGCCGCGATGTTGAGCTCTTGCAGCAATTCCGTGGCATTGCGGCTCATCTGCCGCCAGTTGATCAGGCCCATAGAGCGAGGCTCGCGCCCCAGGAAGAGGTTTTCCATTACCGTAAGGTTGGGGCAGAGGTTTACCTCCTGGTAAACGGTGCTGATGCCCAGTTTTTGCGCATCCTGCGGCGAACGTATCACGACAGGCTTTCCATCCAGCTCGACGATTCCTTCGTCCATGGCATAAACGCCGGTCAGCACTTTGACGAGCGTCGATTTCCCCGCGCCGTTTTCCCCCATCAGGGCGTGTATCTCGCCGCGGCGCAGCTTGAAATCAACCTGGTTGAGCGCGCGAACGCCGGGAAACGATTTGCCGATGCCGGTCATCGTCAGCGCGGGGCCGCTTTGCTCCTGTGTTATCGTACCCATAAAGTTTGCCCACCTTCATTGAGATGCTGTTTTTTCCATTATATCATAATTATATATCGTCTTATTATAGATTTCGGTTCGGGGAGATTCCAGGAATCTCCCCGAACCGAATATGGGATTCCGCTTTACGATTTAAAAATCCCGCTTATGTGCAGGCCAATTAATACGGGCGGGCGTCCACGATATCCTGGGTGATGGTGTCGTAGTAGAAGGCGGCCTCGTCTACAACTTCGACCTTGGCGGGGGAGCCGCCGCCCTGGATCAGGTTGATCAGCTCGGCGACCTTGGGCCCGTGCAGCGGGTTGCACTCGACGTTGCAGTTGATCTTGCCTTCCAGCGTCATCTGGAGGTAAGCCCTGTTGGCGTCGAAGGAGATGATAGCCACGCCATCCTTGCCACCCACGGCAATGCCGGCCTCTTCGAGGGCCTGGATGGCGCCGTCGGCCATGTTATCGTTCTCGGCGTAGACCACGTTGATATCCTTGTGCTGCTGGATCCAGGAAGCCATGATTTCCTTAGCCGTATCGGTGCTCCAGTCCGCGGTCTGCTGCTCGAGCAGGGTCCAGTTGGCGTTGGCTGCCACGGCCTCGGTCAGCGCCTCGCTGCGGCCTACCTGCGCGGAGGAACCGAGCTGGCCCTGCAGGTTGACGATGTTGACCGGCTGGTCGCTGGTGAAGCGGGTGGCGATCCAATCGGTAGCCTTCACGCCCTCGGCTTTGAAATCGGAGCCGACCCAGCAGGTGAAGAGGTCTTCGCTGGCGTTAATGGTACGGTCTACCAGGATCACGGGGATGCCGGCGTCCTTGGCATTCTTAAGCACGGTGTCCCAGCCATCCATGTTGACGGCGGCGATCACGATGTAGTCGACCTCCTGGTCTATGAAGCCCTGCACATCGGCTACCTGCTTGGCTGCGTCGTTGTTGGCGTCGGCCAGGATCAGGTTGAAGCCATTCTCCGCGCTAAGGGCTTCCTGCATGGACTTGGTGTTCGCCTTGCGCCAGTCGGATTCATCCGCTTTGCACTGGGCAAAGCCTACGGTAATGAGGTCAGCGCCCGCCTCGGCGGCTGGGGCCGCGGGTTGTGCGGCGGGGGCTGCGGGTTCGGCGGGAGCCGCGGCAGGTGCCTCCGTAGTCGCCGCGGGCGCGCCGCAGGCAACCAGGCTCAGCGCCAGTACCAAAGTAAGGGCCATCGCAAGAAGTTTCTTCATTTTTCCTCTCTCCTTTTCTTTTTTCGATCTCTGCGATCATTGTGGACAGGATAGATTGACTCGAAAGCTCATTGAAGATATGACAGGATGCTTTCTTAGGGTCAGTATAATACGCGCAAAGGTATCTGTCAACCATTTGTATGGAACAACTTGCTATAACTTTTTCTTTTACGATACAATTAATTCGGGAGGGTTCGGATAAAAAAATACAAATTTTGTTTTAATTACGACGAAATGCGCCTGACTTCGGGCGGTTTTTCGCAGACATATCGAGCGGACGACCTTCACGCGGCCTGCCCACACATGCACATATTAATGAAAGACAAGCCCTTACCTAGATAAAATACAAGTTTAGATACCACTTGAAAAGATGATACAAATTTGTTATGATGAACATAGAGTTTGAGGGTGGGGTGACGTAGTTGCTTAAATATCAGGAAATCGCCAATACATTGCGCAGGCAGATCGAGGATAATATTTTTACCGAAACCAAGAAGTTCCCCAGCGAACAGGCCCTTTGCCTGGAACATGGGGTCAGCCGCCAAACCATCCGGCACGCCCTGTCCGTATTGGTGCAGGAAGGGCTGCTTGAGCGGCAGCATGGCAGCGGTTCACGCGTGCGCGGCAAGGCGCAGCCCCTTCCGCCGCCACAGCGCTCCATCGCGGTGATCACCACCTATATCAGCGATTATATCTTCCCCAGCATCCTGCGCGAAGTGGAAACCGTTTTATCCCGCAACAACTGCACCACCATGCTTTATGCCACGCAAAACCAGGTGGTAAACGAGCGCCGCGTTCTGCAAGGCCTCTTGGCCCTGCCTAAGCTAGACGGCGTGCTGGTGGAGGGCACAAAAACGGCTTTGCCAAACCCCAACCTGGATTTATACCGCAAACTGATGGAGCGCAACATCCCCTTGGTATTCATGAACGGCAACTACCGGGAGCTGACGGACGCTATCTCTGTGCTGGATGATAACTATAACGGCGGCCGCCAGCTGGTGCAATATCTAACGGCAAAGGGCCATGCCCGCATCGCCGGCATGTTCAAAAGCGACGATATCCAGGGCCACCAGCGCTACGCCGGCTATGCCGCGGCCCTCTTGGACGCCGGCTTGCCCATGGAGGATAGCCAGCTTTACTGGTACAATACCGAAACCAAGGACGCGCTGGCCAACGGCAACCTTATTTATACCGAACAGATGCTATCGGCTACCAAGGGCTGCAGCGCGGTGGTCTGCTATAACGATGAGATCGCCAGCCAACTGCTGCTGGCCCTGCTAAACGCAGGGGTCAAGATTCCCGAAAAGATGGCTTTGGTCAGCTTCGACAACAGCCGCTACAGCGACCTCGGCCCCATCACCATCACCTCGCTCTCCCACGGAGATCACAACGTGGGCAGGCTGGCAGCGCAAACCTTGATCAAGCTGCTTAGCGGCGAGCAATGCGAATCCCAGCTCGCGCCCTGGACGCTGATCGAAAAAGCAAGCAGCTAAGCGGTGCAGGGCAACATAAAAGGGCCGGATAATGATCGTCCGGCCCTTTTCTTTTCATGCCGCGCCGCGCGGCTTAGCCCGCAGCGTTTGCCAGCAGCGCCTTGACGGCTGCTTCCGTATCCAGGTTAATGACCTTTTGGCTAAGAGCCTGCGCTTCTTCAAGGGTGTATTGGGCGAGCGCGCGCTTCACATCCGCGATGCAGGCCGCATTCATGCTGAACTTGCGCAGGCCCAGCCCGGCCAATGCGGGCGCGGCCAGGGCGGAGCCAGCCATCTCGCCGCATACGGAGACCGGCTTGCCCCTTGCGTTGAAGGCGTCCAACACCATCTTGATGGCGCGGAACATAGCTGGGGAAAAGCTTTGGTAATAGCCGGCGACCTGGGCGTTCATGCGGTCCGCCGCGTGCAGGTATTGGCACAGGTCATTGGTGCCGATGCTGGCAAAATCGCACGCGGCAGCCACGACGTCCGCAAGGAGGGCGATGGAGGGGATCTCGATCATGATGCCTACAGGCATGCTTTCGTCAAAGGGGATCTGCTGGCCGCGCAGCTGCGCCCTGGCTTCTTCCAGGACCTCCTTGGCGGCGCGCAGGTCATCCAGTGAGCCGACCATGGGGAACATGATCTGCAGCTTGCCGTAAGCGGAGGCCCGCAAGGCGGCCCGCAGCTGGGTGAGGAAGAGCTCGCGCTTTTCGAGGCACAACCGCAGGGCGCGGCAGCCCAGGAAAGGGTTATCCTCCTTGGGCAGGGGCAGGGCGGGCAGGGTCTTATCCCCGCCCACATCCAGCGTGCGCAAGGTCACGGGGCGGCCCTTGGCCTGCTCGAGCACAGCGCGGTATACGGCGAACTGCTCCATTTCCGCCGGCAGGCGCTCGCTCTCCATATAGAGGAACTCCGTACGGAAAAGCCCCACGAAGCTGCATACCTCGATGGCGTCCTTATCCATGCGCGCGCCGATGTTGAGGCCGATCTCCACAGGCGTGCCGTCTTTGAGGCGGGGCTCCTGGGCAAAATATTGGGCGGCGTCGCGCCGATCCGCCTGGTAGGCCGCGCGCTTTTCTTCATATTGGCGCAGGGCGGAAGCATCCGGATCGAGCAGCACCTCGCCGTTTAGCGCATCCACGATGACCGCGGCCCCGTGGGGCAGGGCCTTGGTGGCGTCCGGCACGCCCAGCACGGCGGGGATGCCGAAGGCGCGGGCCAAGATGGCGGAGTGGGAGGTGGAGCCGCCTACTTCGGTAATGATGGCCAGTACATTCGCCCTATCCATGGTAGCGGTATCGCTGGGCAGAAGGTCGTGGGCGACGACCACCACGGGGCAGCCGAGGCGAGAGAGGTTGCGCTCCGGCTCCCCGTGGAGGATGCGCACCAAGCGGTTGCGCACATCCCGAAGGTCCATCGCCCGCGAGGCGATCAGCGGGTCCTTGGCGGCGCTCAAAAGGGCCGCGTATTCCGTAAATACCCGGTTCACGGCAAAATCCGGCGCCTGGCGGCGCTCCAGGATGGCCGCGCGGATCTCCTCATCCATCTCCTCGTCCCCGAGAAAGGCCCGGTGCGCCGAAAATATCTTGGCCTTATCCGCATCCCTCTGCGAGAAGGAGGCGATGATATCGCGCAGCTCCTTATCCGCCAGGCCTACGGCTTCCTGGTATTTGGCCACAGCGCCCAGCTCTTGGCCGGGCTGCACATAGGCTTCGAACACATCGCACGCATAGGCCTTGTATTGGTATACGCTGCCTGTGGATAGGCCCGGGGAAACGGGGTTTCCCTTGAAAATGCGCATATGCTCAGCCCTCGCCAAAGCCGCTGTTGATCAGCGCGGCGAGCTGGTTCACAGCCGCCTGCTCGTCGCCGCCCTCGGCGGAAATTTCGATGTTGGTGCCGGCGTTGAGCCCTGCGGAAAGCAGGCGAACGATGGACTTTGCGTTTACCGCTACGGCGTCCGGGTCGTCCACGTTGCGGATGAGCACCTGGGATTCAAAGCTCTTGGCAAGCGCCACCAGCTCGGAGGCCGGCCGCGCGTGCAGGCCGGAGGTGTTTTTGATCAGCACGTTTTGTACGTACATGGCGAATGCTCCTTTCTATCCTTTCCAGTTCGCAAGAAGATAGGCTTCCGCCTGGGCGCACCATAAGCCCCGGTGCGCCTTGGTGATGGCGTGCAGCTCGCCAAAGCGCGCGTCCTTCTCAGCCAGGCTTGAAAAATCCTCGATCGCCGTGAGCGGCATGGCAATGTGGTTGTAGATGAGCTTTTTGCCGCCGGGTATCTTCGGCAGGTTGAGGATGGCGTTCGCTGCGCTGTTTAGCCCGCCGATGTGGGTCACCATAACGGCGGGTTCCGTGGCCCCGGCTTCGGAAAGGCGCAGGGCCTCCTTAAGATCGTCCGTATTGCCGCCTGTGGTGCCCATGATATGGGTGGAATTATAATGCGCGTCATAAAGGTTGATGCTGGCGCTGAAGGCGGGATCCATGGGCCCGGCGAAGATGTTCATGCATCCGTCCCGGCCTAAAATAGCGTTGCCCAGCTCCGCCACGGCGGTCACGGGCGCAAAGACGAACACATCGTCGAAGCCGCCGCCTGCAAGCGCCCTCAAATGCACGGCCGGATCCGCCAGATCGGCGGTATTGACGAAGCGTACGTCCACGCCACTTTTTGCGGCCTTTTCGCGGAAGATCTCTTCCGCCCGGGCGAGGCGGGATTGGTCGATGTCGGCAATGACCAACAGACCCGGTCGCCTATCGCAACTGATGGCGTAATCCAGCGCGCCCAAGCCCATGGGTCCGGCGCCGGCCACAATGGCCGCCTTACCGCCCGGCACGATGCCCATCTCATGGTGGTAATCGCCCATGCGGGTGTGGTAAGCCGCGTGGAACGCGCCGATGTTGCAGCTCATCGGCTCGGCCAGGGAGGCCTCGAAATAAGCCTCGCCGCCGTATTCGAGGAAGCAGCCCAACTCCATCACCTCGGGCGGGATGATGCAATAGGTGGCGTTGCCGCCGAAATAGGGATAGGAATACCCGGGCGACCACATCGTGCCCTTGTAATTAAGCGCGGGCTGCAGGGTGAACTTGCCGCCTTCGCGGAATTTGCCCTTGTGCTTGGCCCCTACGGCCACGATATTGCCCGCCATTTCATGGCCCATGATGGTGGGGTTGTTTTCTAAATCCTTGGGTACGCGCTTGTGCTCCTGGCCCAGCATGGCGCATTTGTAGGTAGACATGCAGACGCTGTCCGAAATCACCTCAACCAGAATTTCATCGTCTTTCATCTCCGGCAGCTCGAATGTTTCCAGGCGCAAGTCGCCCGCGCCATAGAGCCGCACCGCGGTCGTTTTCATCAAAACATCCCTCCCATCTTATAGCCGCGTGATTTTCACGCCCGATACATAAGCCTCCGCCTGCGCGCGGGTAGGGGGGCTGCTGCCCGGGCGGGTGACCTTGGCCGCGGCCGCAGCCATAGCAAATCGCACGGCCTCTTCCTTGCCCAGGCCCCGCTCCTTGGATAAGAGCAGGCCGGCGATAAGGGTATCCCCGGCGCCCACCGTGCTCACGGCCTCTACCTTAGGGGCTTCGGCAAAGAGCATGCCCGCTTCATCCGCAAAGATCGCTCCCTTTGCGCCCATGGAAACCGCCACCATGGCGATGCCGCCATCAACCAGGCGGCCGGCCGCGGCGGCCAGGGTCTCCAGCCGTGTATCGGCCAGGCCGCAAAGCTCGGCCATCTCCTGCGCGTTGGGTTTGATGAGGAAGGGCTTGCTTTTGGCCATGGCCTTAAGCAGAGCCCCATCCATATCGGCGGCCACCCGCACGCCCCGGGCTGCCAGGGCTACTGCCCAGCGGGCCGGCAGATCCGCCGCCACGCCCTCTGGCGCGCTGCCTGCAAACAGCAGCGTATCGCCACTCTGCACCCGGGCGGATATCCGCCCGAACAGTTCGTCGAGCGCGGCAGGGGGGACGGGGGAGCCCGGCTCGTTAATATCCGTATAGGTATGGTGCAGGGGGTCGAACACCTTGAGGTTGGTGCGCGTTTGCCCGGGCACGGATACGAAATCACATAGAACGCCCATTTCCGCCAGCGCAGCGAGAAGCGTTTCGCCGGAGCCGCCGCCAGCAAACCCCATGGCGATGGATTCGCAGCCAAAGCTCTTAAGCGCCTTGCTCACATTTACGCCCTTGCCGCCCGCGTCTATGCGCATATGGGAAACGCGGTTGACCGCATCCAGCGTAAAGCCGCTTATCGTTACGGATTTATCCAGCGCGGGGTTGAGCGTTACGGTAAAGATCAAGTCCGCTCACCTCCGCCGGTCAGCCGGGCATAGATGAAGGCCGGATCCGTGGCGTGGCGAAGCTGGTCAAAGGATTCCTCATCCAGCATCATATTGGCCAGGGCTTGCAGGATGGGCAGATGCTCATCCTCCTTGCCGGCGATGCCCACCACGAGATACGCAAGCTCATCCCCAAAGGGCACGCCTGCGGGGAATTGCAGCACGCAAAGCCCGGTGCTGTGAATCAGGGACTTGGCCTCGCCTACGCCATGGGGGATGGCCACGCCCTCGCCGATGTAGGTGGTCACCACGTTTTCGCGCTCGATCATGGCCTCTATATAACCCGCATCCACGCAGCCGCGCTCTGTTAACAGTTCGCCTGCCATGCGGATGGCTTCGTATTTATCCGCCGCGCGAAGGCCCGTGCGAACGTCCTGTGGGCGCAGGGCTGCGAGGCGGGAAGGTTTCTGTGGCACGGTTGCCAGCTTTTCCATAAAGTTCTCCTTATTGATTGATTATTTCACAATAATATGTGTTCAATATTCTCTCCACCGCATGATGGCAGGATTGCGCATCACCGCGGCAGAGTGTCTTGATGAAGGCGGGTTCCTCAACCAGGGCGCGGGAGATGGCGCCCAACGTTTCCAGGGTTTGCTTTTGCGCTTCCCTTTGCGCCAGCATGACCAGCGCCAGCTTGGGCAGGCCCGCGGGCTGATCCTCTTTGGCGCGGATAATGCCCAGCCAGGCCTGGGATACGCCCTCGGTGCGGCAATGCAGCAGCATGGTCTCCCCATCCGGGGTGATGGTGCTGCCCAGCTTCTCACGCTCGCAGAGATCCGCCCGCACGGCGGCCGTCTGCTCAGGCGTGCCCGCCGTATGCCGCGCGATGCGGGCGATGAGGCCGGGCATATCCGCCAGATCGCCATCCTCCCATAAAAACAGGCCGGAGAGGATTTGCAAAATGGTATCGATCGCCGTGCGCGTGCGGGCCAGGGTGGTTACCAAGTCGCTGAGCTGTACGCCCGCGCTCGTTTTGGGCGGCTCGCTTTTGCAGGCCTTGAGCAATTGCCACACGGCGTCCTTTTCCGGGTCCGTGAGGAAGGGGGAGACCTGTACGCTGGGCAGGTCGACCTGCGGCAGCTGCACGGTGGAAATGATCATCTCGATGCTATCACGCTCAAGCTGGGCGGAATCCAGCTTGGCTGTGGAAACGACGTCTTTAACTTCGATATCGGAAAATTCGCGTTTGATGCGCAGGGCCAAAAGCTGCGCCGTAACCATGCCGCTGGGGCAGCAGATGATGGCCCGGCAGCGCCGGGAGGAATAGCTGCGGCTGTCTTCCAGGGCTACGCCCAGGTGCACGGCCAGGTAGCCGATCTCGGAATCCGGCACCTCGGTGTGCAGCTCGTCTACCAGCTCCTTCGCGCATTCCTGCGCCAAGTCGTAGAGCTCGCCGTAATGGGCCTTCACATCCTCCAAGATGGGGTTGCGGATATCCAGCCCCATAGAGAGGCGGGCGATGGTGGGCACAAGGTGGCGCTGCAGCGCCTCGGTAAAGCCCGCGGCCGGGTCGATCATCACGCCGGTGCGCGCCTGCGCGCGCAGGATCATGCGCTCTGCGATACGCGCGGCCTGGCGCTCGGATTCCCGGTCGGAAATGCCGCTCAGGCCCTGGGAGCTTTGCAGCACGGAGGAAAGGTAAAAGCGCTCGCCATTGGGGATGCGTATGGAAAAATGCGCTTCCAGCGCGCAGATCAGGATATTGGCCAGGCTGCCTGCCGCCGCATAGGTGCAAACGCCGTCCTGCTCCTCGATACCCGCGCCCTGGGATACCCTAAGCAACAGCAGGTATAGATGCAGGGCCAGGGCCTTGCGGCCGCGGTCGTTTTGGATCATGCCCGCAAGCTCGGGGATGCTGTCCAGCAAGCGCTCGATCTGGCCCAAGAAGGCGGGCGGGAAGAGCTTGCGCGAATCGAAGGCGTCCTGTATGCCGTTAAGAGCCGGGGCCATGTTATCCAATTTATGTTTATGGCTTTCGGCCTGCTCATAATAGAGCCGCACCAACGCCCGCCTGCGCAACCATTCGTCCGCTTCCACGTAGATGCCTACGCCGGGCTTACGCACCAGGGGGACGCCGTTTTCAGCCAGCCATTTTTCGCAATGATTAAGATCGGAACCAACGGTGGTATCCGTAATGCCAAGGTTTCGGGTAAAGGAATAAATTTTTTGGGGCTGGGCTTCCATCAGCAGCCGCATAAGAATGGCGGCGACTCGCTCTTCCTGCGAGAATACGGGCCGCAGCTTTTCCGGACCGCCCATTTTTTTAAGCAGATTCATGCGCTGCTCCCTGCCGCCGCAAAAGCGCACGCCGCTGCCGCTTTTCACTTCGATCAGGCGCCCATCCTCGCCAAGGCAGGCGGTGAGCGCTTCCAGCTCGCGCTGGATGGTGCGCTTGCTAAGGCCGAGGCGCTCCGCGAGGGAGGCCATGGTTTTATAGCCATCGCCTTCCAGCGCCAGGTTTAGCAATTCATATTGGCGGGTCGTAAGCGTCAAGACTTGCACCTCCCCCCGCCGCCAGCCGGAGGAAGGGCGGCTTGCGGCCCTTCCTCCGGGAGACGGTTATTGGGAATTAACGCTATTGGGTGAGTTCCGTGATGAACGAATCATATTCGGAAGCGTTCATAAAGCTGTTGATGGGAAAGATCTTCGCAGCCGGTACCTTGGCGCGCACACGGTCCACCAGCGAGTTCTGAGTCAGCACATACTGCGCGTCCGTGGGGATCTCCTCGATGGAGCTGTGCTGCACCTTGGCGTCAAAGCCCAGCGAATTGAGGCGCTTGCGCAGCGTGGTCGCGCCCATGGCGCTCGAGCCCATGCCGGCGTCGCAGGCAAAGACGATTTTGGCGCTCAGAGCCTGAACCTGGCCTTTGCTCTCCAGCTTTCTAGACTTGACATCCTGCTGGGCAGCCAGCAGGGCGTCCTCATCCGTTTCCCTGCGGGCGGAGAGTTTTACGAAAACGGAGGCTACTAGGAAGGAGATGGCGCAGGAGGTGAGCACGCCCAACAATACGATCAGGGTGTCGCCCTTGGGCGCCATGGCCAGCAGGGCAAAGATGCTGCCCGGGGAGGGCGTGGCCACAAGGCCCGCGCCGGTGATAACATAGGTAAGCACGCCGGTCGCGCCGCCGGCGATCACGGCCAGCAGCAGCGCGGGATTCATTAGTACGAAGGGGAAGTAGATCTCATGGATGCCGCCCAGGAAATGGATGACGGCCGCGCCGGGCGCGGTGCTCTTGGCCTGGCCCTTGCCAAAGAGCCAATAGGCCAGGATAATGCCCATGCCGGGGCCGGGGTTGGTCTCGATGAGGAACATGATGGATTTACCCAGCGCGGCGGCCTGTTCCATGCCGATGGGGCCCATGATACCATGATTGATGGCGTTGTTCAAGAAAAGGATCTTGGCGGGCTCCACGAAGATGGAGATTAGGGGCAGAAGGCCCGCGTTGTAGATGAGGTTTGCGCCGCCGGTGAGGATGGCGGTGATGGCCGCGACAAAGGGCCCTACGAGATAGTAGCCGATGATGGCCAGGATGGTGCCGATGATGCCGAGCGAGAAGTTGTCGACCAGCATTTCAAAGCCGGCCTTGACCTTGCCTTCGATGGCGGCGTCGAACTTTTTAAGGATCCAGCCGGAAAGCGGCGCATACATCATGATGCCGAGGAACATAGGGATGTCTGAGCCTACGATGAGGCCGATGGCGGCCACGCAGGCGATAACCGCGCCGCGCTGGCCGTGGATGTTTTTGCCCGCGGTATAGGCTACCAGCAAGGGCAGCAGGTTAGAGAGCATCGGGCCTACCAGCGTGGCCAGTTTTTCGTTGGGCAGCCAGCCGGTTCCAATGAACAAGGCCGTGATCAGGCCCCAAGCCACGAACGCGCCAATGTTCGGCATAACCATTGCGCTAAGGCTGCGGCCTACCCTCTGTACAGTTGCTTTTAAGTTACTGTTTGACAATGTGATTACCCCCTTTTTATTTGTTTCGACTGGGTATAAGAAGTGTTAAACAGATCCCGGGGTCTTGGTTGCTTATATTATAGGTGGTGCCGGAAAGCAATTGCAATCTTAAGAAGATGCGTCTTGGCCGCTGCCAAACGTGACAAATCCTGGATAATACGTTTATGTCCACATCCGTTTTGACAGGTTTTTGCCAGCGGGGGGAAGGCTCAAATACGAAACGCGTGAGAGAACGATCAGAAAAATAGCTTACGGAGTGCCCTAATTTACGTTGTGCGCTTCTATGCGCGCCTACTATTGGGTAGAAAAAAAGCCGGACAGACGCCGGCTTGATCCTGTTGATGCTTTGACGGTAGGTAGAATGCTCTTCCAACTTTATGGGGGCCAGATTCGACTAACTTTGCATTTGAACGGGGTTCGCTTTGTATTTTCCTGTGTTGCCTTAACCGGGATTTTGGGAAGCAATTTATGGCCGACGATATCGCGCGCTCTTTGTACGAGGCAGATACCGGCCTATGCCGGGGCACAGCAATTTGCCATTGCGGACGACCTGGCGCCCGCCGATTAGAACATCACGGGCGGCGCCTTCGACACACAGCCCGGAAAAAATCGAAGCATCGCAGTCATGCGCATGATTGGTATCGGTAATCGTGCTTTTTATAGCGGGATCCCAAATGACGACGTCCGCCGCGTATCCTTCCCGGATGACGCCATAGTCCGTAAGGCCGAATAGTGCTGCGGCATTTGCGGAAAGCAGCCCAACCATGCGCTCCGGCGTAATACGGTCGGCGAGGACGCCAAAGGTATGCAGCAATTGCGGGCGATGCTGTATGCTGGCGCAGCCGTTTGGCACCAGGGAGAAGTTGTCGGCATATTCCAGCTTTTGCTCCATGGAAAAGGAACAATGGTCTGTTCCGATCACGTCGATTTCACCGCCTTGCAGCGCTGTCCAGAGAGCGGCTTGATCCTCCGGCTTGCGCAGGGGGGGGCTTAAGATAAATTTGACGCCATCGGCCTGCGCATATTTGGCATCGTTTAGCAGCAGATATTGCATGCAGGTTTCTACGTAGACCTCCTGGCCGCGCGCCCGCGCCCGGCGGACTTCCTCTAGGCCCTCCATCGTAGAAAGATGCACGATATACGCGGGCGCTTGCGCCAGTTGCGCAATCCGTAAAAAACGCGCCACAGCCTCAGCTTCCACGGCTGGCGGCCGGCTCAGAGGGTGACCAGACGCGCCTACAACGCCCCTTTTCAGGACCTCCTGTGTAATGCGGAGCAGCACCTCCCAATTTTCACAATGCACGCCCAGCAAATAATCATACCGGCGCAGCGCGCGCAGCGCGCCGTAAATCTCGCCATCGTCAACCTTGAGCCCATTGTAAACCATATACATTTTGAAGGAAGATATGCCTTTACGCCCAATATGGGGGAGCTCATCTTCCAGGGCATCCGTCCATTCGGTAAGCGCCATGTGGAACCCATAATTCGTACTGCTGCCCGCGGCTTTTTTTAGCCAGTCCGCAAGCGCGTCTTCCATCGTGCAGCCGCGCTGCTGATTGGCAAATTCCAATACGGCCGTGGTGCCGCCCAGCACCGCCGCCTTGGTATCTTGCACAAAAAGGTGGGGCGAGAGTTCCAGGTGGGTATGTGTATCGATAAAACCGGGCATCACATAGCAGCCTTGGGCATCTAGTACGATATCGGCATCCGGCAATTCGGGGCCGATCCGCGTAATCCGATCGTCCTGAACCAGCAAATCGGTTTTACGCCGACCATCGGCATTGATGATGGTGCCATTTTGAATCCGAACAGACATGCTTGTTCCTTCCCCATACAGTAGCTAACGAATGAAATTCACCTTCTTGCAAAGCGCCTCACAGGCAGCTTGCTTGCGTTGGTTAAAGAGGACTTTATTCTCCTCAAATAAGTTGTCGCCCCGGCTGTCAACGGATACAATCAGCGGCCCCAGTTCTTTGACTCTGCACACCCATAGGCTTTCCGGCATGCCGAGATCGGTCCATTCCACCCTTTCGATTTCCTCAACCGCATTGGCGGCCAGAACCGCACACCCCGCAGGGAATACGCAATGCAGCGCCTGATGATCCCGACAGCCGGCCGATGTGCCTGCACCCATAGCGCCCTTGCCGACAATCAGCCTCACACCGGTTTCCGCAATAAATTGCCGCTCAAACTTTTCCATGCGCATGCTGGTCGTCGGCCCGATGGAAACCATCTCATAGGCGCCGTCCGCACTTTTGCGAACGATCGGCCCGGCATGGAAAATAGCGCTGTCGCGCACGGAAACGGGCAGGGGTATGCCCTCCTCGATTAACCGGCGATGGCCGACATCGCGGCAGGTAACGATGTGCCCGGTATAGTAGATCACATCCCCGATCCGGATGGACGCGAGATCCTCTTTGCTGATGGGTTCGGTTAAAGTTTTTTTCATAATGATACCCCCTTGTGGGAAATAACATCATAGCTGCCATCTGCGTGGAATACGATACGGCCCCGGCGGTGCGACCAACAGCCCGTGCTGACCGCCACGCCTATGGTGGAAGGATGCCTGGCCGCATTCTCGATATGTACGGCCAGCACGGAGCGCTTGCCGGAAAGGCCCTGTGGGCCCAGGCCGATCGAGTCGATGGCGGCGGCCAGTTCGGTCTCCAAGAAAGCGCCCCGTTCGTTTGGATTGTGCGTACCGAGCGGGCGTAGCAGGGCGCGCTTGGATAGCTTTGCGGCTGTTTCTAGGGAGGTGGCAATGCCCAGCCCCACGACCAGCGGCGGACAGGCGTTGAGCCCATAGGAGGTCATAATATCCAAAACAAATTCCACAACGCCTTCATATCCGGCGCCGGGCATCAGCACCATGCCCCGGCCGGGCAGCGTACAGCCCCCTCCCGCCATATAGATATCCAGCGTCAGGTCACTGCTGCCAGGAACCAGTTCCCAATCAACGCAAGGGACGCATAAACCGGTATTATCCCCGGTGTTATATTCATCAAAGGTTTGCACGGCATTGTGGCGCAGCGGCGCACGTACCGTCGCCTCCCGCACCGCGGCGTCAAAGATGCCGGGCAGCGCCGATAATAGTGGATACTCCGTCCCTACGGCAGGGAAGAACTGTATAACGCCGGTATCCTGGCAACACGGGCGATCCAACGCTTTTGCCAGCTCCTGATTGTCGAACATGGCGTCATAAACAAGCTTTGGCAGAGGTTCGGTTTCCTGCGCACGCAGTTCCGCCAGTTTTTGGATGATGTCGTCTGGCAGCACCTTAGAGACATGGCAAATAAACCGGGATAGAATTTCGACTATCACCGCTTCATTGGTTATTGGCATGAAAGTGAATGCTCCTTTCAGGTATCGTTATGCGTGGGGTCGGGATAGATGCATACTATATCACTGGCTTTCATATGGTCCATATATTCGCTCGGCGGCTCTTTTTCGGCAACTACATAATTCATATCGTCGAAGGATGCGTAGGAGAACAATGCGGCTTTGCCATATTTATCCGTATCGGCCAGCAGGGCGATGTGTCCTTTGTTTTGCTGAACCAACTGGCGCTTGATAGCTTCCTCAAAATAGGAATTAATGGTTAAGCCGCGATTCAGAGAAACGCCGGTAGCGCTCATCAACACAAGGTCAAAGGTAAGGCTTGAAAGGGTTTCGATCGTGGATGCCCCGATAAACGAACTTGTGGCGCTGTCGTAAAATCCCCCCAGAGACACCAGCTCCAAATTTGGGTAATGGGGAATTTCCGTCATGACCTTGAGATTGCTGGTGACGATGGTGATATTGTTTTTTTTCTCAAGATACGGCAGCACATTGGTCGTGGTAGTGCCCGTATCGATAAACACGGTGGAATTATCCTGCACAAGCTGCGCAGCCAGCGCGCCGATGACATGCTTGGAGGAAACGTTTGTTTTTTCACGCTGGCTGATCGGAATCGGAACCGATGAGGAAATAGCCATCACGCCGCCATAAACTTTTTTGATATGGCCGTTTTTCAAAAGCTCGGAAATATCCCTTCGGATGGTGTTGACCGATACAGAAAAATGGTCGGCTAACTCATTGAGCGAAACATTGCCGCGCTCTACGATAAAGGCTTCCATCTCATTGATACGATTCAGGCGCATAAATATAAATTCTCCTTTTTTAGATATCAGGGGATGTCGCAGCCGATCGTTCCATCCCGCTCGATCATGGCGATCATATCGATGCGCTTTTGGTGCTGCTGCCCAAGGAATTTTGCCTCCAACCAAGCGTCAACGATCATTTTTGCAAATTCCCCGCCCACGACACGCGTGCCGAGGGCCAACATATTGGCGTTATTATGCTCTGTAGCCATCTTGGCCGAATAGGGCTCAGAGCAGCAAGCGCAGCGGATCCCATTCACTTTGTTGGCAGCGATTGAGATGCCGACGCCTGTTCCACAAAAAACGATGCCGCGCTCGCATTCACCGCTAGCTACGGCATTGGCGGCTTTAAGCGCATAGATGGGATAGTCGCATACTTCGGTATCATAAGTGCCATAATCTTTGTAAGCAATCCCTTTCTGGTCAAAATAGTCCATGATGATCTTTTTCAAAGTGATTCCTACAAAATCGCTGGCAAGAGCTAACATGGGCATCAGTCCCTTCTTTTAATGATTATTTATGATTTTATTTAAATAGTCAAGACTGCCGGCCGCGGCTTTTCCCCCATCCGGAATCGGCAGGCACTCTACGGATACATAACCTTGATAGGCGATATCGGCCAGCGCACGGAGCACGGCGGTGAAATCCAGAGAGCCCGAGCCGCACGCATGCCGGGTATTATCGGCAAAATGGATGTAACCAAGACGTTTTCTGGTAAGGCGGATCGCAGCGCACATGTCCGCCTCCTCGATATTCATATGGAAGGTATCCAGGTGCACGAAAAGATGCGCAGAGCCGAAGGAGTTTACAAAACGTAGCGTTTCCTCGGCGGTATTGAGATAATTGTTCTCATAACGATTGATTGCCTCAAAATAAATTGGCACTGGAGCTGGTTCGTTGTAAACTAAAATCTGCTCAATGCAGGCGCGCATGCGTTCATCGCAGGCAGAGCGATTATGGATATCGGGAATTTTTCCGCGCAGGCTACCGATGATGATCCCGCTTTCGGTGATGCGAGCCCAGTCGATAAAAGCCCGGATCCGCGCCACGGCGGCATCCCGTACATCGGGGTCATCGTCGATAAAGCAAAGTTTATCAACGAGATTTGCGAGCCCTGTTGCAATGGCGGAAACCTTGACGCCGGTTTCTTCCGATAACCGCCGCACCATTTGGGCCGGCGCTTCTTCAGGCTCGCGTAGATGCAGTTCAACGGCGTCGTATCCAATATCCCGCGCGCGGCGAAACTGTTCCGCCAAATCGCCACGCAGCAATACCGGCGCGCCCTCCAAAGCCCAAGGCGCGGCGGTTACCGCCAGTTGGAACAAGTGATTCATTTGAATACCCCCTGCATCTCTAATTTGGTCATGTTGTACCATTATATAACCGGCATTTTAACGATATCATACAACAAAATACTAATTTTTGCAATTATAACTTGCGGAATATTTCAAGTTTAATAAGTAACGAATCGCTTTAAACGCGTGCTGCAGGCATAAATATATGCTTAAACATTAAATAGGTAGGTAAATTGTGCCTTTCTAGAGAAAAACGGATTTTTACCAACAGAACCATTTGACATTTGCGAAAAACGTATATATACTAGTTAACAAGCAAGAATACATAAACTTGCTTAAATAGCTCAACAAATATTATCATTAATTACCCAATATGTTGATTGGGATTCACAGATAGCAAATAACAAATATGATTATGGTACAACATTAAGCAGATTCAAGGAGGAGAGAAACACATGAAGATTATTAAAAACGCCATGATTGTTGTTCCAGATGAGAAAAAATGCCTGATCCGTAACGGCTTTATTCGCATCGACGGCAATAAGATCGCCGAAATCGACTCGATGGAGAAATTGACGGCACAAAAGCTGGAAGGTGCGGAAGTGATAGATGCGAAGGGGAAGATCGCCATCCCGGGGTTTGTTTCCACGCACAGCCACCTCTACAGCGCGGTCGTTCGCAGCCTGCCCCATGCGGGTTATGACGATGTGGATTTTTCCTTCGTATCCTGGATGGATCGATTCTGGTTCAAGATGTTGGAGGACAAGGTCAACCGTAAGGATGTATATGCGGGCACCCTGATTAATTGCATCGAAAACATCAAGCACGGCTATACCACGACTTCGGATACCTGCGAGGGCTCTTATGCGCTTCCCGGCGCATTGTTCGAAGCGGGCCGTGCGGCGGAAGAATCCGGCATCCGCGGCCTTATGTCTTTTGAAACCACGGGCCGTATCAGTCCGGAAAACGCCGAGTTGGGGCTTAAGGAAAACGTTGATTTTATCCAGGAGCGCAGGAAGTATCCCGATAGCCGCATCCAAGGCGTCATCGGCGTTCATACCACTTATACCTGCTCCGGAGACCTGATTCAAAAATGCCGCGCAGAAGCGACCCGCATTGGTGCGGGGCTGCAAATGCACCTTGCCGACGACCGCTGGCATAGCTTCGATAGCACACTCAAATATGGCAAGCGGTGCCTTAAATGGCTGGAAGACCTCGAGTTTCTCGGGCCGGACGTGTTGTTTTTCCATTGCAGCTATATGAATAATCGCCTGGACCCCGAGATCATGAAAAGGCACGGATGCAATATTTCGCATCAGCCGGTTTCAAACGCGAGCTTCGGATTTTGGCCGAACATGGTTCCGTTTATCGACGCGGGCGTAAACGTATCCCTCGGTACGGATGGGCAGACGCAGTCCATGTTTGAGAACATGCGCGCGGCACAGATGATCCACCGCATCCGTTATGAGGATCTTGAGCTGCTTCCGGATAAGCAGATGTTCGAGATGGCCACCATTAACGGCGCTCGCTCGCTGCATATGGAGGATCAGATCGGCACGCTGGAAGTCGGCAAGAAAGCGGATGTCGTTCTCCTCAAAAACAACAGCCCCGTTCCGGTATTTGAAAACAACGTGATGAACTTTATCGTGACCGTAGCTGACAGCGCGCATGTTGACACGGTTATCATCGACGGCAACCTGGTGGTCAAGGGCGGCGAATATCTGCTCATGGATGAAGAAGAAGTCCGCGCAAAGTGCCAGGAGCAGGCTGTAGACTTCTGGAAGCGGAATGATTGGCCCATTCCTTGATCCTAGCGCGGCCAGAGCTTTTGAACATATTATTTTGAAAAATAGAGGCGCAGGTAAAATGAGTGATTATGTACCCAAGTATCAAGGCGAGTACGTAGGCCGCGGCAAGCATGTCGCCAATGAGGAAATATGCGACATCCTGGCGCGCGTCGTACAGTGCGATAGTACCTTTGGCCGCGAGGGCGATTGCGGGCGGCTGATCGAGTCCATTGCCAAGGAGCACGGGCTGCATGCGGAGATTATGCCTTGTGGGCAAGATGATCGGTTTAACGTTATCATTACCGAAGGAGCGGAGGGCTATCAAGGCGAAACGCTCGGACTAATGCTCCATGGGCATTATGACACCGTGCCAGTATTAGATATGCCGGAGCCCTTCCACACGAAAATCCAGGATAACAGGATGTGGGGGCGCGGTATCGTGGATCAAAAGGGCGGTGTGGTCGCATCCCTCTGTGCGCTGATCGCCATCAAACGCTCCGGCAAAAAGCTGAAAAAGCCGGTTTGCCTTGCAGCTGTGATCGATGAGGAATCGGAACACCGGGGCAGCTATACGCTGGCCAAGAGCGGCATCAAGGCCGAATACGCCCTCACGACGGAACCGACCAACACGGTGACGTGCGAGTTCGGCTGCAAGGGAACGACCCCCATCCGTATTATAGTGGAAGGCAAAACGGCGCATGCCAGCAATCCATGGGTGGGCGTCAACGCCATCGAGAAATCCTTGCAGATTCTCCATGGCCTGTTCGCAATGCAATTCCCGCAGATTGACCTTGGTGAATTCGGTGTCAAGCAGGGGACCATCTGTGTAAGCAAGATGGATGCGGGCACAGCGTATAACAATGTGCCCGGCGAGGCGGTGATCTGGATGGACCGCAGAACCGTGCCCGGCGAAAATACGCCCTTGGCGCTGGAGCAGGTCAAGGCGGTTGTAGAAGAAGCAAAGAAACAGGATCCCGCCATCGTAGCAACCGTAGAGGTTGCCCGCCCTGACTGGCATTGGGCCCCCATTCGCGAAAGGGGACTCAACCCTACCTGGATGAAGGATGACTGTGAGCTGTATGATTATCTGAATCAGGCCGCCCGCAAGAGTGGCCTGCAGGACTTGAAAAAATGCTATTCCAACGGCTACAACGACATGGATTTTCTGATCAATGATCTGGGGATCCCCACGCTCGTCTATGGCCCGGGCGACGGTAGAATGGCGCACACCCCTTATGAGGAAGTGGATATCGACGACGTCTGCAAAGTGACGGAAGTTTATTGCAATCTGATTGAAGAACTCTGCATGTAGAAGAGTACAAAGGAGAATAGATATGCCTTTCGAAGTGGATCTATCGGTCAAAGTGGCCGGCGTAAGCATGAAGAACCCCTTGGTGCTCTCCGAGGGGCCGCTGACCGCCAATGCGCGGCTGATTAAGCGCGCTGCGGAGCACCCCATTGGTGCGATCACTACAAAGAGCATCCAGCAACAAAACTCCCGCTCGGAGAATCCCTACATGATCGCCGCAGGCCGCGGCCTGATCAACGCGGACTGGACGGCAACCGACCTGGATGGGTGGCTGCCGGAGTTGGATCAAATCGACATCCCTATGCCGCTGTTTACCAATATTGGCACCAACAAATGCCCGCCCAAGAAAGCGGCTGAATTTGCGGCTGTGTTGCAGGAGCATGGCGCCTCTTTCGTTACCTTTTCCGATTATGAGCCGGAAAACTTGGTGGATGCCATCCGCTTTGCCAGAAAGCAGGTGAAAGTGCCGCTGATGGTTAAGCTGCCGCCGTTTGTCAAAAACATCGGCGATCTTTGCAAGCGCTTGGAAGATGCCGGTGTGGATATGATCGCGGCCATGGATGCCGTTGGCCCGGCTATGGATATTGATGTAAAGACCCGCAGGCCGATCCTGGGCTGTGACGGTTCCTTCGGCTATCTATCCTCGGCGCCGATCTTCCCGCTGACGCTAGCCTACATCGCGGAGATCGCCCAGAATGTTTCCGTGCCCATCTTGGGCGTTGGCGGTGTGACCTGCGCGCAAGACGTTATAAAACTTATCATGGCGGGAGCTACCTGCGTGGGCATGGTCGGCACGCCGATCCTCAAGGGGCTATCGATCTTTGATAAGGTGGAAGCTGATCTGAAAAAATGGATGGCTGATAACCAGATACGCAGTCTGGACGAGATCCGTGGATGCGCCAAAGAATATATGCACCACGTTGCGCCCAAAACGCTGCGGGCGCAGGTTGACGCCGATGCGTGCATCGGCTGCGGTATATGCGTCACATCCTGCTATGCGGGCGCGATTACCCAAAATAGCGATAAAAAGGCCGTTGTCAATTACGAGTACTGCACGGGCTGCGGCGTATGCCAGACGGTTTGCAAAGCGCGGGCAATTTGCGTATCGAAGGATATGGCGTAAAAATCGAAGGGAAGTAGCACAACATGCTCAATGAGAAACGTAAAGCTGAACTGACCGCGCTTTGCCGCGATATGATTTGCCTGCGCAGCGTAACCGGCGAAGAAAAGGCGCTTGCGCAAATGCTTGCTAAGCGCATGCTCACGTTGGGGTTTGATGAATCATACGTGGATGACCAGGGAAATGTCATCGGCAAGATCAAGGGTACGGGCGGCGGAAAGACCGTGCTGCTAGATGGGCATATCGATACGGTGGAAGTATCCGACCCCTCCGCCTGGCGGCACGATCCGTTTGCCGCACGGATCGAGGACGGGAGGATCTATGGCCGCGGCGCTGCGGATATGAAGGGCGCCCTCGCCGCGATGATTGCTGCCGCGGGCTACCTGGCCAAGGATAAACGGCCTAAGGGTGACGTATACGTGACCGGTACGGCCATGGAGGAGATTGCCGAGGGTTGTTCCTTATCGCATATCATCTCCTCTATCCATCCGGATGTTGTCGTGATCGGCGAAGCAACACAGCTCAACCTGAACATTGGCCAGCGTGGGCGTGCCGAGATCGTGATAGAAACCAAGGGGAGGCCGGCGCACTCCTCCAACCCCGAGGTCGGCATTAACGCGGTCTATAAAATGATGAAGCTGCTCGAGCAGGTCAGGACAATTCCGGCAACCCGGCATGAACTGCTTGGCAAGGGCATTATGGAATTGACCGATATCATCTCCTCCCCGTATCCCGGCGCTTCCGTTGTGCCGGAGCGCTGCAAGGTTACATTCGATCGTCGCCTCCTGATAGGGGATACCGAGGAATCCGTATTGGCTGCGATCCGCGAAAAGATCGATTTGCTCAAAGCGGAAGATTCAGAGTTTGATGCGCAAGCATATGTGGCCGGGTTCGATCTCACGTTCTATACCGGCTATCATCAGACCCATCAGAAATTTGCGCCGGCCTGGTGCCTGGATCGAGACCGCCATAAAGATTTGATTGACACGGCGCTGTGCGCGTTGCGATCCACCGGGCTTTCGCCCCAGGTTTCGGCCTACAAGTTCTGCACAAATGGCAGCGCTTCCGCGGGTATCCACGGCATTTCCACCATTGGCTTTGGGCCTTGCGCCGAATCGCAGGCGCATGTTGTAGACGAATATGTGGAGATCGAGCAAATGGAGCGGGCGGCGAAAGGATATTACAGCCTGATTGATGCTATTTGCCAGTTGTAGAAGTTGGGAAAGCGCAAAGCGCTCCATCCGCCAATCGGGTGGAGCATTTCCCATACTAATAGAGGGGGTGGAACATAAAGATGGATCTGCTGATAAAGAATGGCACGGTTATTACCGTGGATGCCGAGCGCCGCATATTCACCGGCGATATTGCCGTAGACAAGGGGCGGATCATCCGCATGGGCGATTGCAGCGATGTACATGCGGACAGAGTGCTGGATGCAACAGGCTGCGCCGTAATGCCCGGCATGATCAATACCCATACGCATATCTACCAGGCGCTGATCGAGGGCATCGGGTACGATATGCACTTTGAACCATGGAATTGGCGGTTTCTGTTCCCTATCGTCAGCCGCATGACGCCGGAGCATTCCTATGTAAGCGCACAAGTCGCGGCGCTGGAGATGATCAAGAGCGGAACGACCACCGTATGTGATCATTGGTATATGCATACTTACTTTGACAATGTACGCAATCTTGCCACAGCGCTCGATGAAAGCGGCATGCGCGCCAGCATCGTTTATGGGTTGCTGGATCGCTCGTTTGCCGGCGAAGCGATCGACGATGCCAGCATGACCATGGTGCATACGCGCGAAGAGCTGATGGCGGATGTGCAGAAGTTTGCGGCCCAATGGCATCATACGCGCCGCACCACCGTGGCCCTTGGCGTTGGTACAACGCAGGACGCATCGCCGGAACTGCTCAAAATGTCTCAGGAATATTGCCTGGCAAACGGTATGCAAAACAACTTCCACGTGGCCGGATGGAGCGACCTGATTGCAAACTGCTATCGGGAATACCGCATGCGCGATGTGGAGTATTTGGCCAAGCTCGGCTATGTGGGCCCCAATATGGTCTATGTGCATGCCGTTTGGCTCACACCGGAGGAGATCAAGATCATCGGCAATACCGATACAAAGATCGCCCATTGCCCGGCGGCCAACGCACAGCTTGCATATGGCGTTGCCCCCGTGGCGGAGATGCTGGTGCGCAATATCGCCGTGGGCTTGGGTACCGATGGCGGCGCCAGCTATACATACGACATGTTTGAAGTCATGCGCACGGCGGCATATCTGCAAAAGCAAAAGAACCTTTCCGCAGATTTTCTCACAGCCGAGCAATCCATAGAAATGGCCACCATCAACGGCGCGCGTGTGTTGAACATGCAGGATGAGATCGGCTCCCTGGAAGTAGGAAAAAAGGCCGACATCATCCTTGTGGATTTCAACAAGCCACACCTGATCCCCGTCAATCGTTACACGCCAAAGCTCGTATACAGCGCCAACGGCGGGGATGTGCGTACGACCATCATCGACGGCAAGGTCGTGATGGAGGATTATGTGGTAAAAACCATAGATGAGAAAGCCATCATGAACGATGCCGTCCGCTGCGCCAAAGAATTGGTCGCCGGCGCTTCCAACGAGGATACGGAAAAATTGCTGCGTGCGCCCTGGGGCAGCGTTCGCCCATACTGGAGAAGCTGAAAGGAGCAGAAAGAGCCAATGACAAAATTGACATTTCCTGATCACTTTATATGGGGCATAGGCACCAGCGCTTATCAATCCGAAGGCGCTTGGCAGGAGGATGGCCGCGGCGAATCGATTTGGGACCGCTACTGCCATATCCCCGGAAATACGTTCAACGGTGAAAGCGGTGATATATCCTCGGATTTTTATCATCGCTACAAGGAAGATATCGCTCTGCTCAAAGAAATGGGAATTCGCCATTTCCGCACGTCCATTGCCTGGACACGTGTCATCCCTGACGGCCGGGGTGAGGTAAATCCCAAAGGGATCCAGTTTTACCATGATGTGATCAATGAATTGCTTAGGCAAGGCATTGAGCCCATGATAACGCTCTATATGTGGGACCTGCCCCAGAAGTTGCAGGACATAGGCGGCTGGGCCAACCGGGAGGTAACGGATTACTACGAGCGCTATGCCCGGCTGCTGTTTCGTGAATACGGCGGCAAGGTAAAGAGCTGGGTTACCTTTGACGAGCCGTTCTGCGGCGCCTTTATCGGTAATTATCTTGGCACCTATGCGCCAGGTCTGCGCGATTTTAATACGGCGCTTCTGGTTAGCTACCATATGCTACTTGCCCACGGCAAAGCGGTTCAGGCCTGCCATGAGATGTTACCGGATGCGAAGATCGGCTTTGCGCTGAATGTTTCCGATTGCAAACCGGCTACCTGTAAGCCTGCCGATGTGGAAGCTGCACGCCGGGCGGACGGTTACCGCAACCGCTGGTTTTTGGACCCGCTCTACAAGGGAAGCTTCCCTAAGGACATGCTGGATTGGTACGAGGCGCAGGGCGTGATCCTTCCCACTATTAGCCGGGAGGATCTGAAGATTATTTCAACGCGGCAAGATTTCCTGGGGCTGAATTACTATTCGCCGCATTTCTTTGTAGATGATCCGAAGAACTGGCCGATTCAGTGTGCATCGGTAAAAACGGGGAAGCCGCTCAATGATATCAACTGGGAAATCGTACCGGAAGCACTGTATAACATCCTGGCAAGGATCCAGGCGGATTATGGGGATATTGAAATTCAGATCACGGAAAACGGCTCTTGCCAGACGGATATTATTTCTTACCGCAATGAGGTTCTGGATTATTGCCGCATCGATTATATGCACCGGCATCTTGTAGAACTGGAGCGTGCCATACGTGCCGGGATAAACGTGACGGCTTATTATGCCTTCTGCTTTACGGATAATCTAGAATGGGCCCTGGGGTATTCCAAACGCTTTGGGCTGGTTTATGTGGATTTTGGAACCCAGGAGCGTATCGTAAAGGAGAGCGGGCGCTGGTATTCGCAGGTCGTCAAGCAAAATGGCTTGGAAACGGCGGAGCAACAATAAAAAGCAAAAGGCGTATAAAGGAGCGGATTAAAATTGCGTGCTTGTGATTTATTGGTTGGCGGGAGTTATCTGCTGACCATGGACGATCAGGATACCCGGATTCGCAATGGCGCCGTTGCGGTGATTGGCGGCAAAATTGAGGCCGTCGGCCCTTTGAGTGATTTAAGGGCGCAGTTTGCGCCCCAAAGGGAGATCATCCATGAAAACGCTACCATTATGCCGGGCCTGATCGATGCTCACTGCCATGAAACGCTCACGCGCGGCTTGCATGAAGACCTGCCGCTGATGCGCTGGCTGGTGGAGGTCTGTTATCCGATCGAGGGTAGTTATACGCCGGATGATATGTATGCCGCCGCCTTAATGACGCAGCTCGAGTTGATCCGTGGAGGTGTAACGACCTTCATTGATATTTTCCGATTTGCTGATGAAGCGATTAGGGCCGTCCGGCAAACGGGCCTGCGCGGTATCTTCAGCCCGCAGTTTTTTGATGCGACGAGCGGTCATCTTGAGAGCATCGAAAAAACCGTGGATTTGATCGGCCGCTACCATGGCACACAAAACGGCCGAATTAGCGTATGGTTTGGGCCGCACGCGCCATATTCCTGCGGGCCGGAGAGCTATGCAAGGGCGGCTAGGCTTGCACGTGAGCTCGGCGTTGGCGTGCACACCCATTTATGCGAGACAAGGGATGAGCTGAAAACCATCCGCGACCGCTATGGCAAG
Source organism: Candidatus Pelethousia sp. (assembly GCA_034928145.1). Taxonomy (GTDB): domain Bacteria; phylum Bacillota; class Clostridia; order Christensenellales; family CAG-138; genus Pelethousia. The sequence goes on from JAYFPE010000010.1 coordinate 97,742, forward strand.
GACCCGGTGCAGTATCTCGATGACGCCGGCGTGTTCGACGCGCCCTGCGTCATGGCCCATTGCATTTATTTGACCGACGAACAGATCGCGCGGCTGGCGGAAAAACGAGAAACGGTCGGCATGGTCTACTGTCCGATCAGCAACATGAAGATTGCAGACGGCGTCGCCCGTATACCCGAAATTATGCAAGCCGGCTGCACGCTGGGCCTGGGCACGGATTCCAACCTATCCAACAACGGGCTGGATATGTTCAATGAAATGCGAATCGGCAGCTATTTGCAAAAGGTGACCCGGGACGACGCGACGATCATGCCCTGCCAGGATATGCTGCGTTTGGCCACGCGCGGAAGTGCTGCGGTGTTTAAAATGCAGGATCGTATCGGCAGCCTAGAGGCGGGCAAGTGCGCGGATATCATTGCCGTCAGCTTTGAAGGCCCGCACATGTGGCCCATCTATTACGAGCATCCGAGCAACATTGTAGAGCAGATCGTTTATTCCGCGCGTGCGTCCGATGTTATCACAACAATTGTGGATGGCAATGTGCTGATGGATGACCGCAAGATTCTGACCATTGATGAAAAAGCCGCCTTTGACTATGTGCAAAAACGCGCCGGGGAGCTGTATGCCAGAAGTTTTCCGGATCGGTAACACGTCTAGGCATAATCAAATCGATCATAACGGATGGAGGACTTCAGCATGGGAGAAATAAAATTCAGATTAAATGGTAAGGAAATAACGGCCGCGGATCCTAAGATGACCTTGTTGCGATATTTAAGGGATGAGTTGGGCATGGTCGGCGCCAAGGATGGCTGCAGCAGGAGCCAATGCGGGGCCTGCATGGTGATCGTCAATCAAAAGGCGGTTACGGCCTGCTCTGTAAAGCTTGGGAAATTACAGGGCGCGCAGGTGGAAACGATTGAGGGCCTGGCCCAGGGTGGGCAATTACACCCGCTGCAGACCAGCTTTATGAAGCTGAGCGCTTTCCAATGCGGCTTTTGCACGCCGGGCATGATCATGGCGGCAAAGGCCCTCCTGGATAGCAATCCCGACCCGACACCGGACGAGGTGCGCTATGCGCTACGCCGGAATATTTGCCGCTGCACCGGATACAAGAAGATCGTGGAAGCGGTGCTGCTGGCAGCCGATATCATAAACGGACGGAGCAAAATAGACCTCAACGAGTATAGCGGCGTGGTCGGCGATCGAGCCGTGCGTACGGACGCTCTGCGCAAGGTAACGGGCAAGCCGGTATATACGGATGATTATAAGCTCGTGAAACCGCTTCAGGGGAAGATGCTGTTTTCAAAATACCCGCACGCCAAAGTTTTGGCTGTGGATGTATCGCAGGCGCGCAAGCAGCCGGGCGTCGCCTATATCGCCACCTATGACGATGTGCCCGGCCGCAAAGATTTTGGCCAGGGTATGTTCCCCCAGCAGCCGGTCATTGCAGGGGATGTTGTGCGCTTTGTGGGCGACCCGGTGGCCGTGGTCTATGCCGAAACCGAAGAGCAGGCCTATGCCGCCATGGAGCATATCCACGTTGCATACGAACCGCTACCTGTACTCACAACGCCGGAGGAAGCGATGGCGGAGGGCGCATGCAAGATTTACGAAGAGGGGAACCTGCTCAAGCATATCCATACCCATAAGGGAAGTGTGGAGAGGGGTTTTACCACGGCGGATTTTATCATCGAAGATACCTATTCCGTGGGGGCGATCGACCATGCCTACATGGAGCCGGATGCCGCCCTGGCGGAGTATGATGAGAACGGCCTGCTCACAGTGTACGGTTCCGTGCAGAACCCGATGGGCCTGCGCCGCGATCTGGCAGCCTGCCTAGCCATGGATGAATCCAAGCTCCGGGTGGTTACGCGGCCCAACGGCGGTGCGTTTGGCGGCCGGGAAGAGCCATCCGTGCATATTCAGGCTGCGCTGGGCACTCTCCTGACGGGGCGCCCGGTACGGATGGTATTTACCCGGGAAGAGCTGAACATCTTCTCTACCAAGCGCCATGCCATGAAGATGCATTATAAGCTCGGCGCCACGAAGGACGGCACGATTACGGCGATTCAGGCAAACACCGTGGGAGATACCGGCGCCTATGCTTCCAGCGGCGAGTTTGTGCTGTTCCGCGCCTGCGTGTTTGGCGCGGGCCCTTATGCCATACCGAACGCCTGCATGGATAGCTATGCGGTTTATACGAACAATGTGACGGCTGCCTCCATGCGCGGGTTCGGCAGTACACAGCCCTGCGCGGCCATGGAGAGCATGGTAGACAGGTTGGCGGAAAAATGCGGGCTTGACCCGTTTGAGATCCGCCGGCGCAACGGCCTCGATATCGGCAAGCAAACTATTACCGGGCATGTGATCGACTACTCCGTGGGGTTCAAAGAAGCGCTGGATAAGGTCGAGGCCGCCCTGCGCAAGGACGGCCTTCCCGAGCCTTCCGGCCCCCACAAAAAGATCGGGGTCGGCATTGCGGGCAGCATGAAAAATGTTGGCCTGGGCTCAGGCTGCGAGGATGCTGCTTGGGCGCAGATGCGCCTTGGGCAGGATGGAATGATCGAGCTATTGGCCGGCGCTGTAGAGTGCGGACAGGGCCACGATACGGTCGCCGTCCAGATTGCCGCACAAACCCTTGGCGTTTCCATGAACCGGATCCGCATCATACCGATTGATTCCACCGTTTCGATGGATGGCGGCATTACCACGGCCTCGCGGCAGACGTTTGTTTCGGGCAATGCCGTTAAAACGGTAAGCGCCATGTTCCGCGGCAGCATGCTGCGGATGGTTGCCCGGATCAGCGGCATTGAGGAAGGGTATCTCGAGTGCGGCGAGGATGGAATCTTCGACGTGCGAGAAGGCCATACCCCCGTTTTGAGCTATGGGCAGTTGGCCGAGCAGACGGAAAAGCTGCACGAAAAGCTTTATGAAAAATACTATTATATTGCGCCCCAAACCAGCCCGATCCACGAATGCTCGGACAACCCCTCCAACGATATGGTCGGCCATCGCCTGCATTTCTCTTATTGCTTCGGCGTGCAGGCCGTTATCATCGAGGTAGATGAAGATACGGGCGAGGTGCGCGTGCTGCGCGTGTATGCCGCAAACGACGTTGGCCGTGCCATCAACCCGGCGCTTGTGGAGGGCCAAATTGAAGGCGGCGTTGCCATGGGGATCGGCTATGCACTATCCGAAAAGTTTGAGATGAAAGACGGATATGTGCTCACCAAGCAGATCAAGGATATGGGCATTCCGCACACGAGGGATGTGCCGCTGGATATCCGCCCCATCCTGGTCGAAGAGATCCATCCCTATGGCCCGTATGGAGCGAAGGGTATGGGCGAACTGCCGCTCAACGCGACCGCGCCCGCCATTATGAACGCCATTTACCAGGCGACGGGCGTTCGCGTGACGGAGTTGCCGATAACGCCGCAAAAGCTTAAGGCGCTCCTAAAGCAACGCGGATGATAGGGGAGGGAACAGCTATGCGCTTGCAGGGCAAGGTAGCCATTATTACCGGCGCCGGTTCGGGCATGGGTCGGGAAACGGCCATGGAATTCTTGCGCCAAGGCGCAAAGGTTGTAATCGCGGATATCGACAGTGAAGCGCTGCGAGAATCCGTGCGGCGCGGTAAGCTGATCTCGCAGGATATAGAGGGCGTGGTAGCCGATATGTCCGTGCCGGAGGATTGCAAACGCACGGTGGATACAGCCGTGCGGCTGTTTGGCCGGATAGACGCGCTGTTTAACAACTTGGGCATCAACCTTTCGGCAACCGTCACGGAGACGACATCTGCCCAGTGGGATAAGATTTTTGCCGTGAATGTGCGCAGTATGTTTTTGATGTGCAAGTATACGCTGCCGATCATGATGGAGCAGGGCGGCGGTTCGATCATCAACACGTCGTCCTCCGGCGGCGCGGCAGCGCTCAAGGGGCTGGCTGCGTACAGCGCTTCAAAGGGCTCCGTCATCGGCTTAACGCGCAGCATAGCGGTGGATTATGCGCCCTATAACATTCGCTGCAACTATCTGATCCCCGGTGTGATTATGACGGATATGACTAAAAAGGTGATTGAAGCGCAGGAGGATCCCGAGGCTTATGCGCGAAACATGCGAACGAACAACCCGCTGCAACGCTTCGGAACGGAAAATGAGATCGCTATGGCAGCCGTCTTTCTTGCCGCCGATGAAACACCGTTTATGACCGGCGCGTCTATCGTAGCGGATGGCGGATACTTGGCCCAATAGCGGCGGATAGATGAATGGGGTGAGAGAAATGACAAAACGGTTGCAGGGAAAGGTTGCGATCATTACCGGCGGAGCAGCCGGAATGGGAAGGGCGAGTGTGATGCGCTTTTTGGAAGAGGGCGCAAAGGGGGCGATTGCCGATATCGATATGGACGCCATGGAGCATACCCTGGAGCAAGCCAGGCGGATCAGCGCGGATGTAATAGGTATCCGCACTGACCTGACGGACGAGCTGTCGATCCGTGATATGGTGGCGGAAACCGTGCGCCGCTTTGGAGCCATTGATGTGTTGTTCAATAACGCGGGGCTTAACCATGCGGGCTTGCTGCATGAAACCTCGCTGGAAGATTGGGAGCGCGTATTTTCCGTAAACGCGCGCGGCATGTTCTTAACCTGCAAATATGTTTTGCCAATCATGGTGGAGCAGCGCAAAGGGTCTGTAATCAACACCGCTTCCCCGGGAGCCATCGTAGGCCTGCGCGGCATTTCGGCTTACTGCGCGTCGAAATCCGCTGTGCCGGCGCTGACAAAAAGCATCGCCATCGACTATGCGCCCTACCAGATTCGCGCGAATTATATTTGCCCCGGTGTCATTCTCACGGAGATGACGGAGAAGATTATTCAAGCCCAGCCTAACCCGGACGAATACCGGGAATGGTATAGAAGAGCGCGTCCGCTGGGCCGCTTTGGGGAACCTTGGGAGATCGCTAACGCAGCGGTTTACCTGGCTTCCGATGAAACGGCCTTTATGACCGGCGCCTCCATCGTAGCCGATGGCGGCTTTACCGAGCAGTAGGGAGGTGGCTATGAAGATATATATGCCCGTTGTTTTCCCGGAGCCGCTGATGAGCGGTTGGGACGCAGACGTAACCCTGGATGTGAACCGAAGCGGCTATCCCGTTTCCCGGGAGGAAATGAAGCGGCATTTGAGCGACGCGGATGCGGTGATCATCAACCTGGATGATGTTTTTGACCGGGAAATGATTGACGCCTCGCCCAAGCTGCGTGTGATCACCCTATTTGCGGCCAGCACCTATAATATTGATGTGGAATACGCTAAGGAGCGGGGCATTACCGTTTGCACAACGCCCGGCGAAATATTTGAAAACACGGCGGACCTGACCTTCGCGCTGCTCATGGCGGCGGCCAGGCGCATACCGGAGGCGGATGCTTATATCCGCGCCGGGAACTATCATGCCTGGGAGCCGGCCGGTCTGCTGGGCGGCGACATTTATGGCAAAACCCTGGGGATCATCGGCCTTGGTAAAATCGGCGCTTGTGTAGCCCGACGGGCTAAGGGGTTCGGCATGCGCATTTTGTATACGGCCGCCCATGGCCCAAAGTCGGAATTGGAAAAGAAACTGGGATGCGAATTCGTCGAGCTTAACCAATTGCTTAGGGAAGCGGATTTTGTCACATTGCATTGCAAACTCACGCCGGAAACGGAGGGCCTTATCGGTGCCGGGCAACTGCGCGGCATGAAAAAGACAGCCTACCTGATCAACACCGGCCGGGGTAGGCTGGTGGATGAAGCGGCCTTGGCGGATGCCCTGGAACAGGGATGTATCGCCGGCGCCGGATTGGATGTTTTTGCGGACGAGCCGCGGGTGACGAAAAAGCTGCTTACACTCCCCAACGTGGTGATGACGCCGCATCTGGGGGCGTCTAGCCGCGAAAACCGCATCAGCATGGCCGAAATTGCCGCGGATTGCACGCGGGCGGTGCTTGCGGGCAGGATTCCCGCATTCTATGCATGAGGATAAACGAAAGCCCGACGGGGCACCCCGTTGGGCTTTTCAATCGCGGTTCTTAGAAATCAGGGAATAAGGAAGCCGCCTGCCAGGCTGCTATTCCACATCAAGTTCGCGAGCAAACCGAATGAATAGGCGCGAGCCCAGGCGGTTGCACCCCATTGCGACAAAATCGGCCCCTTGCTGGATGGAGGTCATGCCGGACGAGGCTTTGATCTTGACGTGCGGGCCGATGTGCTGCTTGAAAAGGGCGATATCATGTGGCTCGGCCTTGCCTGCGGCATAGCCTGTGCAGGTTTTGATATAGTCCGCCCCGGCGCGGGTGACAACCTCGCACATGCGGATTTTCTCCTCATCCGTCAGGAGACCCGTTTCGATGATGACTTTGAGCACATGATCACCGGCAACCGCCTTGAGCGCGCGGATCTCATCTTCAACCTGCGAATAGAGCCCATCCTTGACCCAGCCGATGTTGATAACCATATCCAGCTCGTCGGCGCCGTTTTCCAGCGCTTCCTTTGCTTCGAATATCTTGCAGCTTGTGGTGTTGTACCCATGCGGGAAGCCGATCACCGTGCAAACGGGGAGCCTCCCAGCCAAACGGGCGCTTGCGCATTTTACGTAACTGGGCGGCACGCAAACCGAGGCCGCACCATAATGCAGCGCATCGTCGCATAGGTTGACGATATCATCATGCGTTGCGGTTTGCAGCAACTCTGTGTGATCGAGATGCTTCAAAACTTCTCTTACATCCATAAACCATTATCCTCCTGTTATGTTATTGTGCATAAATTGGGAAAATAGTACCGATTTGATCCAAAGTTCAATGATAAAAGTATATAACATTATCAAGACATTTTCAACACATCAAAGAAACACCAAAATCAGTTGACATAGCTATCTGATTACATTATAATTAGCTCTATAAAGCAGAAAACGACAAAGATATACCCATTATATAACCCTAATTTGATCTAAATAGTGTATCTTTCACAATTGAAGCCATCCTAGATTGATTTATATTCGCAATTCCAACCAACTGGGCATTTGCCACAAAAGTGGTGAAATAAGAAACGGAGGAGAACGAAAATGAGGAAAAAACTAATTGCTTTCCTGCTTGTAGCGCTCATGGCCATATCTGTGCTGGCCGGTTGCGCACAACCCCCCGCTGCCGAAGCAACGCCTGCTGCCGATACGCCCGCTGTCGCCGTACCTGAGGACGCAAGCACAGCCCTGAAAATGGTCATGATTACCGATTCCGGCGGCCTTGGCGACGGCGGCTTTAACGACATGGCTTGGCACGGTGTTGAAATGGCCCGTGACGAGCTAGGTTTCGAGATCGGCGTGATCGAATCCACTGAGGCGTCCCAATTCGCGTCCAACATGTCCGCCGCAGCCCGGCAGGGATACGATATCATCGTCTGCGTAGGCTACCTGTTGGAAGATGCGCTCAAAGAGGTTGCGCCCCAGTTCCCGGATACGAAGTTCGTTATTATCGACGGCTCGGTTGAAGGCGATAACATCTATTCTTATAAGTATAAGCTCAATGAGTGTGGTTTCCTTAGCGGCGCCCTGGCTGCCTATGTGACCGGCGAGGATAAGTTCGGCACCGTTGGCGGTATGGAGATCCCTGATGTGGTGGCCTGGGAGAGCGGCTTCGCCGCCGGCGTTAAAACCATCAATCCCGAGGCGGAGGTTATGACGACCTATGTCGGCTCCTTTGCCGATCCGGGCAAGGCCAAAGAGCTGGCGCTCGCGCAATTCAACAGCGGCGCAGCCGCCATTATGGAGATTTCCAGCGGTGGCGCGATCGGCGTAATCGAAGCGGCCCGCGATGCGAATAAGAAATTCGTCGCTACCGATAAATCCAAGGATTCCTTCGCGCCCGGCTTTGAGTTGACGGCGGCGCTGGCTGCCCGCGATGTCGCGCTGTTCGAAGCTGCCAAGCAGATCAAAGAAGGCACGGCGGTACCCGGCATTATGCTTCTGAGCATGAAGGACGGCGTATTTGATGTGCCGGCCAATACGGAAGAACGCTATGGCAAAGAAGCGGCTGAGTTGATTGCAAAGCTTAAGCAGATGGTCATCGACGGAACGATTGTTGTCCCCGCCACCAAGGAAGAAGTGGCGGCCTATCAAGCGCCTAATCTGGGGTAACAAAAGGAACAACTATAATCATCGGGAATATGAGAGGCCGCTCCACCTCCTTTCGGGGGTGGAGCGGGCGCAACAATCGGTCGGAGGGCATGATGGAAAACATCCTTGAAATGCGCAATATTGTCAAAACCTTTGGCAAGTTTGTTGCCAATGACGATATCAACCTGGAAATCCGCAAGGGAGAAATCCATGCGCTTCTGGGTGAGAATGGCGCCGGCAAAAGCACATTAATGAACATCCTCTATGGCCTATGCCGGCCGGATTCGGGATCCATTCTCATAAAAGGGAAAAAAGTAGAGATACGGGAGCCGCGCGATGCCATCGCCCTGAATATCGGCATGGTGCATCAGCATTTTATGCTGGTACAACCCTTCACGGTCGCCGAAAACCTGATTCTTGGCGTAGAGCCTGTTAGAGGCCTGGCGCTAGATATGAAAAAGGCGGTTAGGCAGATTCAGGACATATCGGAGGAATATGGTTTGGAGGTCGATCCTTCCGCTGTAGTCGCTAATATATCTGTGGGCATGCAGCAGCGGGTTGAAATATTAAAAATCTTACTGCGGCGGGCAAACATCATGATCTTTGACGAGCCCACAGGCACACTGACTCCGCAGGAAATCCAGGATTTTTTTAAAATCTGTAAGACGCTACAGGCCTGTGGGCAGACCATTATCATCATCACGCATAAATTAAAGGAAATCAAACAGATCAGCGATCGCGTTACCGTCATCCGCGCCGGCAAGAACATCGGCACTGTGGAAACCAGCGAGGTTACCGAGCAAAAGCTGGCTGAAATGATGGTTGGCCGCAAAGTCATCCTGCAAACGGAGCGAGAGGAACAGCAGGCCCGGGAAGTCATGCTGGAGATGGAAAACGTGCATGCGAAAAATTCCCGCGGCATGTCGGCCCTTCGGGGGCTATCCCTGGAGGTGCATGCGGGCGAGATTGTAGGCATAGCCGGCGTGGAGGGAAATGGGCAAACCGAATTGGCACTCGTGCTCAAAAAGCTCATTCCCTTTACGAAAGGCATGATCCGCTTTAAGGGCAAGCCATATACCAAAAACATCAGTACGCAGGAGCTGATCGACAGCGGCGTGGCGCATATCCCGGAGGACCGCCAAAAGATGGGCTTGGTTCTGGAGTTTTCAGGTAAGGAAAACCTGATCCTGGGCATGGAGGATTGGAAGCAGTTTTGCATGGGCCCGTTTGTGGATCATAAGGCGCTGGACGCCTTCGGCGAAAAAATGCGGAAGCAGTATGATATTCGCTGCAAGTCTGTTAATATGACGGCGGGCGAGTTCTCTGGGGGTAACCAGCAGAAGATTATTCTCGCCAGGGAGATCTCCCGTAACCCGTCCCTTTTGATCGTTTGCCAGCCAACGCGCGGCTTGGATGTTGGTGCGATTGAATATGTTCACAAGCAGATATTGGAACAGCGCAGGCTCGGCTGCGCGATCCTGCTGATTTCATATGAGCTGGACGAGATTATGTCGCTGAGCGATCGGATCCTCACGATCTATAACGGCGAGATCGTGGCGTCTTATAAGAACGGCGAGGTTAGCAGCGAGCAGATCGGCTTGGCGATGACCGGCTTTCGGCAAAAAACTGCCGAAGAGCGGCAGTGAAGAATCCTTGCGGTTCGATAACGAGGTATAGGATGGAAAAAAGAGAGACGTCAAAAAGCGAAATGTGGGGCAAGCTGCTAGACCGGTTTGTGAACCCGATTATTTCCATTATTCTAGCGCTGGCGTTTGGCGCGGTCCTGATCGTGGTAATCGGTAACGATTTAGGGGCGGCATATAGTGCGCTGATCTTGGGTGCATTCGGCAACCTAACCGCGTTTTCTGAGACATTACTTGCGGCGACGCCTCTAATGTTTACAGCGATGGCGTTTTCGGTAGCATACCGCGGCGGCATGTTCAACATCGGCGCCGAGGGGCAATTTTATGCAGGTGCGATCATGGGGGCGTGGGCCGGCAATGCAATCACGGGTCTGCCGCCAGTTCTCCACATTAGCCTGGTGGTTCTTACTGGCGCCGCGGGCGGTGCGCTGCTCGGGTTTATTGCGGCTTATCTCAAGGCGCGGCGCGGCGTACATGAAGTCATCACCTGCATCATGCTTAACTATATTGCGATCAATGTGACGAACTATCTAGTCAGCACCAACGGCCCGCTGCGCGGCGGCAGTACGCTGCCCGCTACGCAGATGATCCAAGAAACCGCCAAACTTCCGAATTTGTTCCCCTCCACGCGCCTTACCGGCGGATTTATCATCGCAATCGCCTGCGCTGCTCTCCTGTATATTTTTTTATGGAAGACGCGCGTGGGCTATAAGGTCCGCGCAGTTGGCCTGAATCCTATTGCCGCCGAATATGGCGGGATCAAGAGCCTAAAATATGCTATCATCACCATGGCTCTGGCGGGTGCGCTTGCGGGCATCGGCGGCGCTGTTGAGATCAGCGGCGTCCTCAATCGTTTTTATGGCAATTTTTCTTCCGGCTACGGCTTTGACGGCATAGCCGTCGGCATGCTGGCAAACAACCACCCCATTGGGTTGCTGCTCTCGGCACTTCTGTTTGGTGCGCTGAAAACCGGCGCAACCGCCATGCAGATACAAGCGGGAACCAATGCAGAATTGGTTAAGGTGCTGCAAGCATTTATTATCTTCTTGATTGCCTGCAAATGGACCCTGCGCAAATTTATTAGGCGGGTACAGGAGAAAAGGCAAGCCAGCAAGCAGAACCATTTTAACAAAGTGAAGGAGCGTGAAGAAGCATGAGCGTGCTTGCACAGGTTCTCAACGCAAGCGTTTTTGCAGCCATGCTACGCATGGCGACGCCTTTAATACTCGGCGGTCTTGGCAGCGTGTTCTCCGAGCGCAGCGGCATTCTTAACCTTGGCATCGAGGGCGTTATGCTGATTAGCGCGTTTGTGGCGGCGATCACTTCCCTGGTTACGAAGTCCGCATGGCTGGGCGTTTTGGGCGGCATGCTAATTGGCGGACTGATGGGCTTGTTTCACGCGTTTTTGTGCATCAAGTTCCAGGCAAATCAGACCGTTGTAGGAATGGGCATCAACATTTTCGCTACGGGCATTACGCCGCTGCTGCTGCAGGCCTATTGGGGTAATCCCGGCAGCACGCCGACCGTGCCCGGATTAAGCTCGATCTCCATTCCCTTTTTGAAGGATATCCCTATCTTTGGCGCCATCCTGGGTACGCACAGCCCGTTGACATACCTTGCATTGCTGCTGGTGCCGGTATCCACCTTTGTTTTATTTCATACGAAATTCGGCCTTCGGATCCGCTCTGTGGGCGAGCATCCGCGGGCGGCGGATACGCTGGGCGTGAATGTTTATCTCATACAGTATCTTTCCGTGATGATCTGCGGCATGCTTGTGGGCATCGGCGGGGCCTATCTGTCCCTATGCCAGGTATCCATGTTTGTCAAGGGGATGACTTCGGGCAGGGGCTTTATGGCGATGGCGACCATGATCTTTGGTAAGTGGCACCCTGTCGGCGTATTGCTAGCATCCTTATTGTTTGGGTTTGCCGATGGACTTCAAATGGCGATTCAGGCGGCTGGGTGGAATATCCCCTCCGATATTTTGCTTTGCCTGCCCTATATCCTGACGATTCTTGCCTTGGCCGGGTTTGTGGGCAAGGCAGAGGGCCCCAAGCAGGTGGGCAAGCCTTATGTCAAGTGTTGATATGGAGGGTACAATACCAATGAGCGGCAGCATCCTGATCAAGAACGGCTTACTCGTCACGATGGACAAAAGCAAACGGATCTTTCGTGGAGACCTGTTTATAGAAGATGGGATTTTGCGCGAGGTCGGCACACAGCGGACCTATGCGGACCAGGTCATCCAAGCCGATGGCCGAATCGTCATGCCGGGGTTTATCCAAACACATGTCCACCTCTGCCAGGTCCTCTTTCGTGGCCTGGCTGACGATGTAGACGTTGTGGATTGGCTTAAACAGCGCATATGGCCTTTTGAATCGGCACACGATGAACAATCCATCCACGCTTCGGCCGATCTGGGCATCGCAGAGTTAATTGCCGGCGGCACAACAACGGCGCTTTCTATGGAAACCACCCGCCATACAGACGGCGTTTTTTCCTCCGCCGTGGAAAACGGCTTTCGCCTTATTGCAGGGAATGCCATGATGGATACGATGGAACCGGGGACGGAGATGCGGGGCCTCTCAACAGAGGAAAGCATAGCGGAGAGCAAGCGCCTATACCGCCAATGGCATGGGCAGGGCGGGGGGAAAATTCAGTATGCCGTTATGCCGCGCGGCGCCAGGAACTGCTCGCCACGGCTAGTGGAGATGGCAAGGCGCTTTGCCGAAGAAAACGGATTGCTCGTGCACACACATGTATCGGAAAATGGGCCTTTATCTGCTAGGCTGGTGCGGGAAACCGGCATGAGCGATATGGAACTGCTTGAGTCCCAACAAGTAGCGAACGAGCGCTTGGTGATCGCGCACGGCATATGGTTCAGCGACCATGACCGTGAAATCGTACGCACGCGCGGCGTAAAAATCGCGCACTGCCCATCCGCCAATATGAAGCTGGCCTCCGGCTTTTGTAAAGCGCCGGAAATGGCGGCGGACGGCATATGCATTTCGCTCGGCGCGGATGGCGCGCCTTGCAACAACAACCTGGATATGCTCAACGAGATGCGCCTAGCCAGCCTGATCCACAAGCCGCGCTGCGGCCCTAAATCGATGAATGCCTATCAGATCCTGGAGATGGCGACCATCAACGGCGCGCGCTGCCTGGGGATGGATGATAAGATCGGCAGCCTGGAACCGGGTAAGTTGGCGGACATCATCCTGCTCGATCGAAATACACTGCACAGCAGCCCCATGCAGGGGGTGCCTGTGGATTCGCAGATTGTATACTCGCTTAGGAGCAGCGATGTAGATCCCACAATTATTGGCGGGAAGATACTCTACCTGCATAAGCAATTTACAAATATAGATATGAATAAGGTTCTCGCAACGGCGCAGAAGCAGGCGAGAAGAACGCTGGAGAGCATGCCGTTTGGAAAAAGCTTATTGGCCAATCTACCCTTTTAGGCGAATGAAGGCGTGGGTATGATACCATATTTCCTGGGGTGGCCGTTTCGGTACTCCCCATTCTTGTGGCCGTAAGGCACAGAAGAATTACTTGCATAATTTTATATGTGCACAAAACATGAGATGGTCAGATTCTTATTAAATAATGGTCGCTAATTTGTTGATTATTACTGTATGGTATAGTATAATAAGAAATAAGCAAAGGAAAGGCAAACATATTACTAACTCTTCACGAACTTATCATTAACTTTTGAGAGGTGCTTCGCATGGAAACCCTGATTGAGGTATCGGATTATAGTTTTAAATATAGAAAGGCAAAGAATATCGCGCTACAGCACATTAATTTTAATGTATATAAAGGCGAAGTGCTGGCGATTATCGGCCCGACCGGCGCCGGGAAAACAACGCTCTGCAGAAGTATCGTCGGCCTGATTCCTTCCCTCTTTCCCGGCAAGTCAGCCGGGTTCATCAAAGTGCTGGGCAAGCCTGTCGCCGATTATTCCGTTGAAAAGCTCGCCAGCATCATCGGATATGTCCATCAGGACGCCGAAAGCCAGATCCTTATGACCAATGTCGAAAAAGAGATCGTCTTTCCCCTGGAAAACCTGGGTTTGCCCCGTGAAGTGATCAAAGAGCGACTGGAGCAGGCGCTGGCACTTGTTCACCTGGAGAATTATCGCACGCGGCATCCTTTTTATCTATCCGGTGGGCAGAGGCAGCGGGTCGTGCTGGCAACGGCGTTGGCCATGAACCCCGAAGTCCTGATTCTGGATGAGGCCGTATCCGAAATTGATCCTATTGGCGCGGAGGAAATTATGACCGTCGCCAAGGAGCTCAACAACCTTGGAAAGACCATTGTTATTATTGAACACAACATGGAAGAGATCGCCCGGTTTGCGGATCGGATCATCGTTCTTTCGGAAGGTGAGCAGCTTGCAGAGGACAAAACAAGGGAAATTCTCACGGATAAAGATCTCCTCGCACAGATGGGAATGTATATGCCGGAAGCCGCGCATCTGTTTATGGAGCTGAAGAAGCGCGGCGTTGACGTGGGGGAAATCCCCATCGTGATGGAGGAGGCAAAAGAGCAGCTCCAAAGGCTGTGCGCAAGGAAAGGATCGTGAGGGCTGAGCAATGGCATTTCGGAGTGATTGTGAAAACGTGGTTGAGATTAAGGGCCTCTGGCATGTCTACGAGCCGATGGGAGAGGTCGCGCTAAAAAATATCGATCTTACAATCAAAAAGGGCGAATTCTTGGCCTTGATCGGTCAGAACGGCTCTGGGAAAACAACGCTTATTAAGCATATGAACGGCTTGCTTAAGGCGACCAAAGGTTCGGTCGTCGTGGGAGGCGAGCCAGTTAAGGACCAGCGGGTATCCGATATGGCGCAGTATATCGGATATGTGTTTCAAAACCCCGCGCATCAGATTTTTTCCGATTCCGTGGAAGACGAGATCGCCTTTGGCCCGAGAAATCTGGGATATCCCGCGGATGAAGTCCGGAGGCTGGTCGATCAGGCGCTCACGGATGTAGAACTGGAAAAATGGCGCACGGAGATGCCCTTTATGCTTGGCCGCGGTCAGATGCAGCGGCTTGCGATCGCCTCGATCCTTTCCATGAAGCCCAGCGTTTTGATTATCGACGAGCCTACAACCGGCCTGGATTGGCGCGAGTGCATTCGAGTCATGGATCTTGTCAAGAAGCTAAATGACGCCGGGCATACGATTATTATGACTACGCACAGCATGAAGCTGGTGGCTCTGTACGCTAAGCGCGTCGTTGTGCTGTGCGCGGGTGAGAAAATTCTGGATGGCACGGTGGACGAGGCATTCCGTGAGCCGGAGTTGCTCAAATGCGCGTATATCAAAGCGCCGCAGGTATACCGCATCATGGAGGCGGCTCCTGAGATTGCGGTGGATAACTACGATATTCAGCATGTGGCGGATCTGATTGCCGCATATCTTGGAAAGGAAGGTGCATAAACGTGTCGGTACTTACGATGATGGAGGCCGCAAAGCGCAATTCGATCATCCATCGGCTGAATCCATTTACAAAGGGTTTGTTTTGCATCTGCATGATCGCGGCGCCTATCGTTACGATTAATCCGTTTGTATCCATTCCAATCCTGATCATCCTGTGGCTGCTGGCGCTCCCTGCCGGTTTAAAGGATGTGTTCTATCCGACGATGTGCAAGATGTATCCGGTTATGCTGAGCTTTATCATCATTATCTGGCCGTTCTTTTACCCAAAGGGTGAAATCGTGCTTATTGACTGGGCATTTATCCACATCACGCTGGATGGTATTTATTATGCGGTGGCGCAGGGCCTTCGCATAGCCGTGGCAATCACGGGTTGCCTGTTTTTTGTGATGACGACCGAGATCGTGGATGTGTCCACGGCGCTGGGCAAGGCGCTTCAGCGGGTGGGCATCGGTTATACGGCTCCGTTCATGCTCACGACATCCTTTAAATTCCTGCCGGAATTCATGGCAAGCTATACTACGATCAAGGAATCCTTTATGACGCGTGGATTCCAGCTGGATAAGGGCGGTTTCGTTCAAAAGCTTAAGAATTTTATCCCGCTGTTTATCCCGCTCATCGATTCCTCCCTGAATAAGTCGCAAAATATTGCCTCGGCTATGCTACTACGGGCGTTCGGGGTAACGAAGCAACGCACGTTCTATACGCAATATAGCTTTAGGATAGGAGATGTTCTCTATATCTTCATGTCGCTGGGGCTTCTTGCCTTCGCCATCTATGGGCAGCAGGTCCATTTGGGCGGTTTTAATCTCACGCTGTAAGCAGCGCCAAGAAGCCGTTGACGGAAGCGCCAAAGCGCAAACGGCGGAATGCGCGATGGAGCATACCGTAAAAATAACATAAACCCGGAGGGCTGAAAAGATGAATAAGAAGAATAGTACCGTAACAACCATTTCCTTGATTATCGTTGGTGCAGTTTTGTATGGCGTAGGTTGCTTTGCAACTATGAACATTGCCATTGGTACGGTTACCTTCCGTCCGGCAGCGTTTATTGCATGCGCATGGGGCATCCTGTTTGGGCCATGGATCGGAGGCATATCCGCAGCGATCGGCAACACGTTCATTTCGGATGTTCTATCCGGCTGGTTTGGTATCGGCGGCGTCGGCGGCTTCCTGGGCAACTTCATCATGGGCTTTTTGCCTGCACTTATGGTACGTAACGCGAAGAAATGGGCTCCTATCTCGATCTGGTCCGGCATAGCGGCTGTCATCTGCGCTATATTTATCGCAGGCTGGCAGCAGATTATGAGCATAAATAAATTCTGGCCCATGTTTATCGCCGTCTGCGCCAGCAATATCCCCATCAATCTAATCCTAACGCCCATCGCTGTCAAGCTCCTTTTGCCGCGTGTTCAAAAGAGGGGCCTGTACTGGAAAGATGACGACGTGGACGATGAGGAACTAGAAGGGACGCTCTGACATAAGGCGAACGATCATAAACAGATAGGCTGAAAGCGTTACCGATCTACTTACTTCCGGGAGATCTTTCCGCTGGGATCTATCGGAAGTATTTTATTGAAGCTTTTATAGCGAATGGGAGGAAAAGATGAAATACCCAGCACCAGCCATCATGGGAGGCGATCCCTTTTGCGATGTCTTTCGCGCACTGTATGATCCGCATTGCTATTGGAAACTGACGGATCCGGATTACTGTATCTCCGTTATGCGCGGCGCGTACGATGGGGGATGTAGAGCCTTTGACTATTCTTTCCCCGCTGTGCAGGAGATGTTCCTGCGGTTGCGCGACAGCGTCGGCGAGGCTATCGTCGGCTATGGAAACCCCACGTATTTGCAGGGGCCGATGCTCAATGGCAAGCATTTGCAGTTTCTTAGGGGCAGGATCATCAGCACCTACGTCAAGTGTGAGGGCTTTATGCCCAATGCAATACGCAGGCGTGTGCAGGATGAACTACGCGAGAAAACGTGTATGGTGTTTGGGTTTGATCTGGAAGCGGAGCCCCTGTCGGATGGGGAAATCGCCTCGATTTACTTGGATGAGGACGTTTATCAAAAACGCCTGGATGGGATAGGTGAAAGTACGTATGTGCTAGTGGGCGGAACCGATGCGGACTGGCTTTACACCCTTGGGCGCGGCGATATCATTGCCCGCATGGCGCAGGTTGTTCGAAGCCGGGGGCAAATCCCGCTCTTGCTCTGCCACTATGCTTCTACAGTTTTGCGTGAGGCCGATGCGCAGGATCTGGATGTGGAGGGATACTTTGCTCCTATCAATCAGAGCTGGGCGTGGTTTGACCAAGAGTCCGCCCGCCAAGCTATTCTTTCAGCCAAAAAGCCGGTCACGGCGTTTATGGCTTTTGCCTGCGGCGAGCTTAGGGTAAGCATGCGGCAGGCGGCGGAATATCTACGGGATCGTGCAAATGTCAGCGGCGTCTTATTCGGTACGACGAAGGCCGTCAATGCCCACTCCACCGCAGCCATGCTCGGGGAGGTATTTCAAAGCCGGGCTTAATAGGAAACTGTCTCCGGGCAAATCAGCTGGATGTTGCTTTTCTTGATTGCGCTAAGGAACGGTTCGGGCGGTAGGCAGTCTGTAACGATAGCAAACAGGCCTGAAAAATCACAAAATGTAATCATGGAGGCATATCCGAACTTCGTGTGGTCTGCCATGAGTACAACGCGCCGTTCGCGCGAGGTGATACAACGCTTGATTTCAGCCTCAAGGTAGGTGGTGTTGGTCAGCCCACGCTCCAGAGAAACGCCCGTAGCGGCAATAAACACGGTGTCCATGGTCATCTGCGTTAGCGTTTGAATAGTAGATACCCCGAAATAGGAGCTGGTGGTGGGGTTATAGATACCGCCAAGCGCAACGACCTTCAGATTTGAATATTTTGAGGCCTCGTACATGGCGGGCAAGCTGTGCGTTACCATCGTAACCTGCTGCCGAGAGGCGATATGGGGCAGCAAGGTGATCGTTGTGGAGCCGGAGTCCAGAAAGATCGTGGAGTTATCCTCAACAAGCGTTGCCGCAAGGCGGCCAATCGTGAGTTTTTCCATAGGGCATTTGGAAGCGCGCGCGGAGATGGACAAAGGTACATGCGAAGAATTGGAGGAAACGCCGCCATACACTTTTTTGATTTGACCTCTTTGGATTAATTCGTTGATATCGCGGCGAATCGTGTTTTCTGAAACGGAGAAGTTCTTTGCGAGAGCTTCTAAAGTGGCGGTGCCTTTTTGCAAAACATACTGCTCTATAGCATTCAAACGGTTAAGACGCATAAAGAGGGGGCCCTCCCAAGAAGATAATTATTTCGAATTGCCCTAAAAGTAGGTTGTTACATATTAAAGTTTAACATTTATTGGGGGAAAACGCAAACAAAATACTCGAGATCATGCAGACTAAAACAAGTTATCCAAATAGCTCATAAACCTATTGCCATGATATGATAAATAGTTTATAATAACGGTGAGTCATATGGTGATAAGGTGAATAAGTTATATTAAAGTGTTGTAAGAGGTGGTATCAATGATGAGAAAGATTCGAGTTGGTGTAGCGGGATATGGTACGATCGGACAACGCCTCGCCGATGGCATCGCGCGGCAGGGCGATATGGAGTTGGTCGGCGTTGCTGATCTGGCCCCCGTCCTTTCGATCCGCGCGTTGAAGGAAAAGGGAATGCCTTATGATTTGTATTTGGTTGACGGTGCGGATAAATCTAAATTTGACGCGCTGCAGATACCTGTAACCGGTACGTTTGACGACCTATTAGGGAAGGTGGATGTGATGCTGGACAGTAGCCCCGGCGGTATCGGCGCAAAGAATAAGCAACTGTATATGCGTGCGGGCGTAAAGGCGATCTTCCAGGGTGGCGAGAAGAATGATATTGCCGATGTGTTTTTTCATGGCTATGCCAATTATGAAAAGGGCTTGAACCAGGATTATTTGAAATTAACCAGCTGCAATACCACCGGTCTGATCCGGGCCGTGGATGTGCTTGATAGAAATTATGGCGTTGAGAAGGTGGCGATAACCATTATCCGCCGTGTGGCGGATCCGGGCGATTACCACCGCGGGCTAACGAACGCTTTGCAGATCGATAAAGCGCCGAGCCATCAGGCCGTAGACCTGATGACTATTATGCCGCACATCAACGCGACAGGGATCCTTGTGCATACGCCGGTCACGCACGGCCACATTATTTCCGTTGTGGCTACGGGTAAACAGAAGATCACCAGAGAAATGGCCCTGCAATCCTTCCGGGCCCATCCGCGTATTCGCGTCGTGAAACTGGAAGACGGGTTCCTTGGTAACGCCAGCTTCTTTAAATATGCCAGGGATTTAGGCAATCCTCGCGGCGATATGTATGAGATCGGCCTATGGGAGGATTCGATCGTCGAGAGCGGCAACGATATCATGTTTGCCATCAACATCCCCCAGGAAAGCGTGACGATTCCCGAAACCATAGATGGAATCCGCGCGGCAATGGGCATGCAACTTACCCGCGAGACCGGAACGGAAGAAACGAATAAATATCTCGGTATAAAGTTGCATCAATAAAGTTTGCTATGCGGGACCGGCGGAGTTTATCCCGCCGGTTTTCGTATAAACCATAAGGAGAAGGGTATGCGATTTGGAATTAACACGCTCGACGCGTTTGACTTTGCAGGAAAAACCGTGCTGTGCCGCGTTGACATCAACCAGCCGGTAGATCGACAAAACGGAACGCTCAAGAGCATTGCGCGCATTGAAGCATGTGTGCCCACGGTGAGGGAACTGTCCGATAAAGGTGCCAAAGTCGTGCTGATTGCGCACCAGGGCTCCGATATCGAATACAAAAATTTCTATACCACGGCGCCGCACGCGAAGGTGCTTGCCAAACTGCTTGAGCGGCCGGTACGGTTTATTGATGATGTCACCGGGCCCGCGGCCCGTGAGATGATTCGCACGCTGCGAAACGGCGAAATCCTGATGCTGGATAATGTGCGCTTTTGCTCCGAGGAGCAGACGATTTTTGAAATGAAGCTCCAACTCACGCACGAGCAGCAGGCACAGACCGAGGTGGTTCGAAAGCTGGCGCCTCTGGCGGATTTATACGTGTGCGATGCGTTCGCGGCTTCCCATCGAGACCAGCCGTCGCTTTGCGGATTCGAGCAGGTGCTGCCCAGCGCTATGGGCCGTTTGTTTGAGCGGGAATATTGTGTAATCTCCCAGTTGATGGAGACGCCGGCGCATCCGAGCATATTTGTGCTTGGAGGCTCAAAAGTAGCCGATGCGTTTATGATGATGGAAACGGTTCTACAAAGCGGGGCCGCCGACTGCGTGCTCACTGGGGGGCTGGTTGCAAATATTCTGCTTGCGGCAAAAGGCGCTTCCATCGGAAGCGGCAGCCTTGCCTATATCCGCACAACGAACTATGAACCGTTTATAGAATCTTCTAAGCACATTTTGGCGAAGTATGCAAACAAGATCCTGCTGCCGGCAGATTTGGCTGGTGAGAGGGATATGAAGCGCGTCGAATTCAGGATTGAAGAAGTGCCGAACGACTTTACCGCCCTGGACATAGGCAGCCAAACGGCGGCTTTATACCGGCAAAATATCCTGGCCTCCAAAACAGTATTTGTTAACGGCCCTATGGGCGTATTCGAAAAGCCGGAAACAGAGCTTGGCACCAAAGTGCTTTGGCAAGCTCTTGGGGATACGGAAGCTTATACCGTTGTTGGCGGAGGAGACAGCGTTACGGCCACGGCCAAATATAATATGTGCGATAAAATCGGCTATGTCTGCACCGGTGGTGGCGCCCTGATTCGCTTTCTTACGGGAGAGGAGCTGCCGGTAGTCAAGGCGCTGCGGCATGCCGCAACGGTGTTCCCTGCGGAAAGGCGGCAATAGGCGGCGCGGAAAAGTGATCTAAGAGTAGAGGAACTATTTATGCGGATAGAGCTTGGTTTTGGCGCCGGTATACAGGCGGTCGACGTACCGGAGGGGCGACTTCTGGGTGTGCTGACCCCCAATTCGATTGTGCATTCCCTCATAGGTGAGGCGGCGGTGTGGCATGCGCTGCAAAATCCGATTGGAACGCTACGCCTACGGGAAATAATTAAGCCGGGTGAGCACATCGCAATTATTACCAGCGACATTACGCGCCCCATGCCGACCCATACGGTGATGCCGGCGCTGCTGGAAGAGCTGTATGCAGCCGGCGCGCGAAAAGAAGATATTACGCTCGTATTCGCGCTCGGCTGCCATAGACGGCAGACGCGCGAGGAGCAGGAAAAGCTGGCCGGAAAAGAAGTTTTTGCCCAGATCCGCTGCCTGGATGGGGATATGGATGACTGCATGCACATCGGCCTCACAGCGCACGGCACGCCTGTGGATATTGTGCGAACCGTTGCCGCCGCGGACCGGCGTATTTGCCTGGGCAATATCGAATACCACTATTTTGCGGGTTACTCGGGAGGGGCAAAGGCGATTATGCCTGGGTGTTCCACTCGTGAGGCCATACAGCACAACCATAGCCATATGACGGAGGATGCAGCCTGCGCGGGGAAGATTCATGGCAACCCGGTTCGGGAAGATATTGAAGAAGCGGCGAAGATGGTAGGCGTGGACTTTATATTGAATGTGGTGCTGGATGAGAATAAGCAAATCATCCATGCCGTAGCGGGCGATGTTATAGAAGCGCACCGGGCGGGTTGCGCGTTTGTGGATCGGCTTTATGCCACTGGCATTCAAAGGCGAGCGGATATCGTCGTTGTGTCCCAGGGGGGAGCGCCCAAAGATATCAATTTATATCAGACGCAGAAAGCGCTGGATAACGCAAAGCATGCGGTGCGGGATGGCGGCATTATCATCCTCGTTGGCGCTTGCCAGGAAGGGCTGGGCGAGCGTATATTCGAGGAATGGATGACCTCCGCTGCTGCGCCGGGTGATATGATTGAGCGGATTCGGAGGGATTTCCAGCTTGGCGGCCATAAAGCCGCGGCGATCGCCATGGTGTTGAAAAGAGCGGACATCTATTTGGTCAGCCGGATGGAAGCCGATTTTGTAAAAAGCATACATCTTGAGCCCTTTGCGACAGCGCAGGCCGCATTGGATCGGGCTACGGAACGCTTGGGCCCAAATGCCAGCGTCATTGTGATGCCATACGGAGGCTCCACGCTGCCACAATTACAGCCATGCCGGTAAAAATAGGCAAATGATTAGGAATGCACGGGAAATAAATATTTCTGAAAGGAAAACATAGCACATGGATTATGCCAAGGAGAGCTTGAAGCGACATCAAGCGTGGAAGGGTAAGATCGAGGTCGTGGCCACCGTGCCGGTAGAGAGCAAGGAAGACCTTTCCCTCGCTTATACGCCCGGCGTTGCCGAACCCTGTCTGGCGATTCGGGATGACGTAAGCAAATCCTATGAATTGACGCGGCGATGGAATATGTGCCTGGTGGTAACGGACGGCACAGCCGTACTGGGGCTAGGGGATATTGGGCCGGAGGCCGGCATGCCGGTGATGGAGGGCAAGTGCGTCCTGTTTAAAACGTTTGGGGATGTGGATGCTTTCCCGATGTGCATCAAAAGCAAGGATGTGGATGAGATCGTGAATACCATCTATCAGATTTCCGGCAGCTTCGGCGGTGTAAACCTGGAGGATATCGCCGCGCCGCGATGCTTTGAGATCGAAAGCAAGCTGAAGGAAAGATGCGACATCCCGATCTTCCACGACGATCAGCATGGTACGGCCGTCGTAACCCTGGCAGGCCTGACCAACGCGCTCAGGCTCGTCGACAAAAAGAAGGAAGACGTAAAGGTGGTTATGAATGGCGCTGGCGCGGCCGCCATTGCGATTGCCAAATTGTTGCTAAGCTGCGGATTTGCCGATATTACCCTCTGCGATCGGGACGGCGCTATCTATGAGGGACGACCCGCGCATATGAACGCCGTAAAAGTAGAGATTGCCAAGATTTCCAATAAGAAGAAAGCGGCGGGTTCGCTGGCCGATATGTTGGCCGGTGCGGATATATTCATCGGCGTGTCCGCGCCCGGCGCGGTAACGACCGAAATGGTGCGGACGATGAATAAAGACGCCATCGTATTTGCCTGCGCCAATCCAACGCCCGAAATCTTTCCGGAGGATGCGCACGCGGGCGGTGCAAAGGTCGTTGCAACCGGCCGCAGCGATTTCCCCAACCAGGTCAATAATGTGCTAGCATTTCCAGGCATTTTCCGCGGCGCGTTCGATGTGCGCGCCGGCGATATCAATGATGAAATGAAAATCGCCGCAGCCAACGCGCTTGCGTGCCTGATTTCTGAGGACGAGCTATGCCCGGAATACATCATTCCGCAGGCATTCGACCCTCGCGTGGGTCCGGCGGTCGCCAAAGCGGTTGCGGAAGCGGCGAGATTGAGCGGCGTTGCAAGAATCTGATAAAAAGGGAGCGTTAAAAATGGATTTGTCATTGGAACAGCAATTGAAGCAATTGGCGTTGCGCATCCGCATCAGTACATTAACCGCCCTTGGGTCGCTTGGCTTTGGCCATATTGGCGGCTCCCTAAGTATTGTGGATACGCTTGCGGTGCTGTATGGCGATGTGATGCGCATACGGCCCGAAGAACCGGACTGGCCCGAGCGGGATAAGTTCGTATGTAGCAAGGGCCATGCGGGCCCGGCGGTATATGCGACCCTGGCACTGCGTGGATTCTTCCCTGCTTCGGACCTTAGCACGCTGAACCAACCCGGAACTAACCTGCCCAGTCACTGCGACCGGAATAAAACCCGCGGCATCGATATGACGACCGGGTCTCTTGGCCAAGGAGCGTCGCTTGCGTCAGGGATGGCCTTGGGAGATAAGCTGCGCGGAAGGGATAGCCGCGTCTTCCTTATGCTTGGAGACGGCGAAATTAACGAAGGGCAGGTATGGGAAGCTGCCATGTTCGCTGCAGCAAGAAAGCTGGATAATCTAACAGTCTTTGTCGATCAAAACGGGAAGCAATTAGATGGCTATACCGTTGACATATTGGACTTAGGGGATATCGCCGCAAAATTTGAAGCGTTCGGCTTTGAAACACAGCGGGTGGAAGGCAATGAAATCGCTCAGGTATATGAGGCGGTTGTAAAGGCTGCCGCGCGCGGCGGGAAACCGCACGCCATAATCTTACACACGAAGAAGGGCGCCGGCGTGCCAGAAGTTGAACAAACGGTTGCCAACCACAACATGAACTTTGTCCCCGGCCAGATAGACGGCTGGCTGGAAGAACTGCAAAGGAAGCTGGATGCGATGGGAGGCGGCGAACAATGAGCATCATATATGACGGCACCATGCAAAAACGGGCGTTTAAAGATGTGCTTAGCGAAGTCCTGCCGGAACTTTGCAAAGCGGATAAGGATATTATTTACCTTGATGCGGATCTAATGAGCTGCATCGGCATGGTCAAATTTGCGCGCGAGCACCCGGACCGCGCGATCAACTGCGGCGTTGCCGAAGCGAATATGGTGGGCGTTGCCTGCGGGCTTGCAGCCGAAGGCTTCAAGCCCATCATACATACATTCGGGCCTTTCGCCTCGCGCCGTTGCTTTGACCAAGTGTTCCTTTCGGCAGGATATGCCAGGAACGATATCACCATCATTGGAACCGACCCCGGCGTAACAGCGATGTATAACGGGGGCACGCATATGCCCTTTGAGGATATCGCTTTATACCGAACCATCCCCACGGCGACGGTTCTTGATATTACCGATGCGGAGATGCTTAAAAGCGTACTGCGCCAGTGCCCGAACTTGCCGGGCGTAAAATATGTGCGCGTTGGGCGGAAGCAGTATGCGCAGGTCTTTTCGGAGGGCACGCAGACGCCGATTGGGAAAGCGGTCACCCTTCGCGAGGGAGCGGATCTTGTGATCTTCGCAACCGGCATTATGGTACATGAAGCCATGCAGGCGGCTACCGAACTGGATAAGGAGGGTATCCACGCCGCGGTCGTCAACCCGTTTACCATCAAGCCCCTCGATGAAAGCGCCGTGCTGGAATACGCAAAAAGAACCGGTGCGGTTGTTGTCGCGGAAAACCATAACCGCATCGGTGGGCTTTGCTCCGCGGTTTCCGAACTGCTTGCGGTAAAGCTGCCTACACCAATGGAATGCGTCGCCGTGGAGGACCGCTATGGTGAAGTTGGGCCGCAGCATTATTTGCAGGCCCAGTTCGGGTTAACTGCCACGCATGTTATTTCAGCGGCAAAAGCGGCGGTTACGCGCAAATAAGCACAAATGGAACGCAATCGAAAACAGAGAGATTGCGTTCCATTGAATTTGAGGCGCAAACAGCTCCGCTCCTATTGCTTAGTGCGTACAGCTGTTAAAGGCCCTGCTAGCCCGCGAACTGCACCCCCGAACCCCCGGCGCTCTTCCTCTTTTCCTGCTATTGCGCCCGGATATGCGCCGCGGCCTTCACATCCTGGAGCTTGATGTGGTTGATGAGCCAACCGACCAGGGCTGTGTTGATTTTGCCCACGAGCACGATGGTCGGGCCTTCCACATTGAAGCGGCGGGTCAGATCGGCCACGGTCTTTTTAAACATATCGTGGTAGCGCTTGTGGTTGGCGCAATTGCACCTGCAGCCGCTCCTCATCCGCAAAATGTTTGGCGGTGCAGTCCGAAAGGGACTGGGCGCTTTCGGCCGGGTGCGTCCGGCCCTTGCCTTGGCCGCAGGCATCCAGCAGGCCGTTTATGGCGGCGATCAGCTCCCGTTGCTGGCTGTCGATCAGGGCGTTGCCCGCTTCCAAATCCTTGGTGAATTCATAGCCATAAGAAAAACCTCCGAGATATAAAATAGATATTACATTGCGTAGGGCGGGGTGGCCATGTGCCGCAAAACCAAATAAAAAAGGGGCCGAAGCCCCTTTTTGTTTGATGCGTTTGTGCGTTAAGCGGTTTCCGTTCCTTACTGGAGCAGGCTGAGCACGCCCTGGGGCGCGGCATTGGCCTGGGCCAGCATCGCGGTGGCAGCCTGGGAGAGGATGTTGTTCTTGGTGAAGTTGGTCATCTCCTTGGCGATATCCACGTCGCG
This sequence comes from Candidatus Pelethousia sp., assembly GCA_034928145.1. Classification (GTDB taxonomy): domain Bacteria; phylum Bacillota; class Clostridia; order Christensenellales; family CAG-138; genus Pelethousia. The sequence goes on from JAYFPE010000010.1 coordinate 124,039, forward strand.
GATACGGCTCTCAGCGGAGCTCAGGTTCTCACTCGTGTTATCCAGGTTGGCGATCTTATGCTCCAAGCGGTTCTGCATGGCGCCGAGGGTGGCGCGCTGCTCGGAAACGGTGTTGATAGCCTTTTGTGTGGCGGTGATGGCCTGGCCAGCCTTAGCTTGGTCGTTGATGGCGCTGCCGGCAATGCCGAGGCCGGAAGTGTTCATGGCGGCCACGGAGATCTCCAACTGCTCGCCTTCGTTGGCGCCGACCTGGATCTTCAGCGCGCCGACGTCACCGGCGGGGGTGCCTTCCTCGGTCACGATGTCGCCGGTCAGGCCCAATTTGATGTTGTCCACCGAACCGGAGCCAACCAGGGTAATGCGGCCGAGGCCCACGTTGGAGAGGTCGATGGTAGCGGTTTGGCCAGCTGCAAGATCAGCCGCGGGATCGGTCGCGTTGTTGTTGGTGTATACATCGCTCCACTTGAGGTCGGTGGTCTCGACAGCGCCAGTGGCCTCATCCGTGAAGGTGACGCGCAGCGTAGTGCCGTTGGCGACAGAGCCGTCAAATACGCCGGTGGATTCATCGAGGGTGCCGAAGGAGAGCGAGAAGGTACCGACTTTGCTGGTGCCCACGCCTTGCCAATTGGAAATGGTAGCGGTGGCGAGCGCGGTGCCGCCAATGGCGCTGCCCGTACCGGACAGGGTCAAGCCGATGCTCTCCTGCATATTCGTAATCGTCGCGGTGCCCTGGCCCAAGGAACCATCCAGCAGCTTCATGTTGTTGAAGGAGGTGGTATCGGCGATCTGGTCGATTTCTTCCTTCAGCTGGTTGAACTCGGCGTCGATCTGCTGGCGGTCGAAGGTCTCGTTGGTGCCGGTGGCGGCCTGGTTGGCTAGCTCGTTCATGCGCTGGAGCATGGAGTGCACTTCCTGCAGCGCGCCTTCAGCGGTCTGAATGAGGGAGACGGCATCCTGGGAGTTCTTGGAGGCCATGTTCAGACCGCGGACCTGGGAGCGCATTTTTTCGGAAATCGCCAGGCCGGCGGCGTCGTCGCCAGCACGGTTGATGCGGTAACCGGAAGAGAGCTTTTCAGCGGATCTGGAAACGGAGTTGTTGTTGATGGTGTACATGCGATGGGTGTTCATCGCGGTGATGTTGTTTTGAATACGCATGATAATATCCTCCAGATATTTTTTTGTTCAGCGCGGCGTCCTGCCGCGCCTTTTTTGCCCGCCGGGTTGCGCCGGGCCCTGACGCAGCCTTTTGGGTGTTGCTATCTATATCGTGCTTCCCGCCGGGGAATTAAGTGCTGTTTACAAAAAATTCCACAAAATTTTTTATAGGGAGCAGAAGGCGTGTCGAAAGGTGAAACAAGGCCCTGTCGTAAGGGACTGCCGGCGAGCCGGCCTTTGGCGGGGGATACCTGCGGGCACGGGTCCTACGGGCTGCGATCATGGGAGAGATCCCCCGCATTTCGCCTACCACGCCGCCTTCCGCATGCGAAGGAGGCGTGACCGCGCCTAACGGCCGTCATCCTGTATTCCTGCATGCATTGCCTTTTTTCTGTTTTTTCCTGCGGAGAGGGGAGACTCGCGGCACAATATACCAAATATTGTGTTTTAGACATTGCATTTCGGCATAAATCGAGGTAAAATTTACTATAAGTATAGGTAATTTGGAAACGCATAATTATTTAGCCATGTTATGGCGGGCTCGCAGGCCGCGCAGGCTGCAAAACTTTGCGTAAATTCGCATATTTATGCGCCCGCAGCCGCGTTGCGGGCCGGCGGCCCGTAGAAGATAGGAGCTTACGATACGATGGAAGAAAAAAAGCAGACCATAGTCCAGCGGGGCCAAAGCCTCTGGAAGGGCCTGAACAGGCCCCTCCAAATCGCTATTATAGCCGTGCTGGCCGTGCTGCTGTTCGTTATCGTATACTTGGTGGTCACCGCGGGGCAGGTCGAATACGAAGTGCTGCAAATGGGCCTCACGCCGCAGGAGGCCTCGCAGGCCACCGCCATCTTAGCGGACCTGGGCATAGATTATACGGTTGAGGGCGTGAACAGCGTCACCATCCGGGTTCCCAAGGGCAAGCGTTCCCAGGTGATGCTGCAGTTGCAGGGGGAAGGTTTCCCTGCCTCCGGCGAGGACCTTTACAATTTTTATATCGATAACGCCTCCGGCATGGGCGTAACAGATCAGGACAAGCGGGTCTATGAACGCTATGCCATGGAGCAGCGCCTGGCCTACCTCATCAAGCAGATGGGAAAGGTGGAGGATGCGGGGGTGATGGTGACCCTGGCGCAGACCAGCCAATTCGCCCTTTCCGATAACGAGCAGGTGGCCCAGGCCAGCGTGGTGCTGACGCTATCCAGGGACGAAACGCTGACGGATGCGGAAGCGGAGGCTGTGCGCTCCATCATCCTTACGGCCGTGCCCGGCCTGGAGAGCGCCAATATTACGATAACCGACACCAACATGCACGTGTACGAGCCGTTGGATTCGGCAGGCGGCGGCGGGATGCGCGCTGCGGATCAGATCGCCCTCAAGCAGCAGCACCAGCAGCTCATTCAGGATCAGGTCTATAACTTCCTCAACCCTGTATTCGGCACGGGGAACGTGGTGGTTTCCGCCAGCGTGGATTTGGATTTTGATAAAAAGAGCACGCAAACCGTAACCTATTCCCCGCCCGGGGATGCGGATAACATGGGTATCATCGTCAGCTTGCAGCAGGCCGCGGAGCGGGCGGGCGTGGCGGAGATGGCCGAGGGCGTAGCAGGCTTCGACGCCAATGGCGCGGCCCCCTTCTACCCCGAAAATTTAGAGGGAGATGCGGCCCCCGTCTATAACTACTCACAGCAGCTCAACGCAGAGGTCAACGAGGTGCGTGAGCAAATCGAAGAAGCGCAGGGCAAGGTGACGGGTCTAAGCGTTTCCATCATGATCGACGCGGATGACGGGCTGGACGAAGAATTGGAGAATGTTCGCTCCCTCGTGGCCAACGGCCTGGGGGTGGATGTGAAGTATATCTCCATCCTGCGTACCTCCTTCAAGGTAAACGAGGATTATCAGCTGATGCTGGAAGAGAAGGCGGCTGCGGAAGCGGCTGCCGTGGATAAAGAAGGAGCGGCGCGCCGGGAGATCTTCCTGATGGTTGTCGCGGTGATGGCCCTAGCCCTGCTGATTTGGCTGATCGTAGCGGCCGTGCAATCGCTCAAGCGGCGGCGGGCCCATGAGGCGGAGCTGGCGCGGATCGAGGAAGAACGCCGCCTGATCGAGGCCGAGCAGAAGATGGACGACGCGGAGGTCATCCGCGAGCGCTTGGCCGAGCCGGAGGATTCCATCACTGCGCTGCGTCTTCGGGATATTCAGGAGCTGGCCGATGAGAAGCCGGATGTGGTGGCCCAGCTGCTGCGCAACTGGCTCACGGATGATTACCGCTAAAGCATGAGAAGGAGACGTTGAAAAAGCCATGGCCTATACAAGCGACCTGTTGCCCAGGCAAAAAGCGGCCATCCTGATGGTGCTGCTAGGGCGGGAATATTCCTCCAAGGTATATAAATGCCTCTCACAAGAAGAGATTGAGCAGCTGACGCTGGCCATCACCAATTTAGACCGGATCGACAGCGAATTGAGCGACCGGGTGCTGGAGGAGTTCCACGACATTACCCTGGCGCAAAAATATGTGACCGAGGGCGGCATCGAATATGCGCGGGATGTGCTGGTGGCCGCCGTGGGCGCGGAGCAGGCGGATGCGCTGCTGAGCCGACTTACCGCCTCCTTACAGGTGCGGCCTTTTGACTTTGTGCGCCGGGCGGACAGCGCCCAGGTTTTCAACTTCATCCAAAACGAGCACCCGCAGACCATCGCCCTGGTGCTCTCCTACCTCGATACGTCCCGCGCGGCCCTGATCCTCGGCTCCCTGCCCAGGGATATGCAGGCCCAGGTCATCAAGCGCATCGCCCGCATGGGCATCGTTTCGCCGGATTATATCCGCGAGGCTGAGCGCGTGCTGGAGCGCAAATTCGGCAATGTTGGCTATACGGCCAACGTAGCCGTAGGCGGCCTCGATACCATCGTAGATATCCTCAACTCCGTCGATCGGGGCACCGAAACGTTCATCCTCAGCTCCATCGAGCAGGAGGATCCGGATCTGGCCGAGGAGATCCACAACAGGCTCTTCGTTTTCGAGGATCTCATCAAGCTTACGGATCTTTCCCTGCAGAAGGTGCTCAAAGAGGTGGACAACGATGTGCTCACCATCGCCCTCAAGAACGCTTCGGAGCAGATCAACACCAAGATCTTCAAGAATATCTCCAAGCGCTTGCAGGAGACCATCGACGAGAACATGAAGTTCATGGGCCCCGTGCGCGTGCGGGATGTGGAGGCGGCCCAGCAGAAGATCGTCAACGTGGTGCGGCGGCTTGAGGACGCCGGCGTGATCGATGTGGCGCGTGGAGGCCGAGAGGATGAGATCATTGCCTGACGGGTCCAAGGTGCTGCTGCCCACCTTCGAGGAAATGATGGAAATGATCGCCGGGGCAACGGTCTCTGCACAGATTGCGGGCGCGTCACCGGAGGAGCCGGCTTGGCAGGATCCGGATGAAGCAGACCTCGCCGTGCAAGCCTCGAAAGCTTCGCCTGCCGCGGAGCCAGGCCCGCAAGACCTGCTTGCCGAGGCCGAGGCCCAATGCGAGGCCCTTCGCCGCCAGGCTGCGGAGGAAGCCCGGCGCATCGTGGAGCAGGGCCGGCAGGAAGCCCGGGCTCTGGCCCAGGAGGCGCGGGAGCAGGAGGCGGCTAAGGCCCGTAAAGCGCTGGAAACGGAGCGCCTTAGCCTGCGCCAATCCATGCTGGGCGCGGCCGAGGCGCTGCAAACGGCAGAGAGAGAGCTATACGCGGCGCTGGAGCCCTATCTTTTGGATACGGCCCTGCACATAGCCGAAAGCATCCTTCGGTACGAGCTGGATCATAACGACGCGGCCTTTTTTGCCATCGTGCGCAATGTGTTGGAGCAAGCCCCGGCCGGTGAGCAGCTGACACTGCATCTTGCACCCGGCCGCTACGATACGATCACGGCCCAGGGCGGCCCATTTATCGAGGAAATGGCCAAGCGCGGCGTGGCGCTTAGGCAGGATCCTAATATGCCTGAAACGGACTGCCTGGTTACCGGTGAGATGGGCTCCACCCGGGGCGGCGCGGCCATCCAGCTCTCCCGCATCCGCTATGCGGTGCGCAACCAGCAGGTCGAGGCGCAGTAGCCTATGACGGATAGAGATCACAGCCGCATGGCGGCATATTTCGAGGGGCTGAAGCGCCGCATCGACGAAACGGACAGCATGGAGCACAGCGGCACCATCGCCCGCATCGTGGGCATGACGGTGGAGGCCAACGGCCCCGCGGCCAGCATCGGCGACCTGTGCAAGATCTACCAGGGCCGTGGCAAGGGCCACGTGCTGGCCGAGGTGGAGGGCTTCAAGGAAAGCAAGGTATTGCTGATGCCGCTGGGCCCCGTCACGGGCCTGAGCCCGGGCGACCGCATCGTTTCTACGGGCCTGCGCCTGGAAGTGGGCGCTTGTGAGGCCATGAAGGGCCGCATCCTTGGCCCGTTGGGCACGCCCATCGACGACGGGCCGGAGTTGATGCCGGAGGAATATTACCCGCTGGATAACGACCCGCCCGGCCCCCTGCGGCGCACGCGCATCCATGATGTTCTGCCCATGGGCGTTCGTGCCATCGACGGCCTGTTAACCATCGGCGTGGGGCAGCGCATGGGCATCTTTGCGGGCTCTGGCGTGGGCAAGAGCACCCTGTTGGGCATGATCGCCCGCAACGCCAAGGCGGATATCAACGTGATCGCGCTGGTGGGCGAGCGCGGCCGCGAGGTCAAGGATTTCATCGAAAAGGATTTGCGGGAGGGCCTGCAAAAATCCGTGCTGGTGGTGGCCACTTCCGACCAGCCGGCGCTCCTGCGGCTCAAATCCGCCATGGTGGCTACTTCCATCGCTGAATATTTCCGCGATAAAGGCAAAAAGGTGCTGCTGATGATGGATAGCCTCACGCGCTTTGCCATGGCCCAGCGGGAGATCGGCATGGCTATCGGCGAGCCGCCCGTATCCCGCGGCTTCACGCCCTCTGTTTACGCTATGCTGCCCAGGCTGCTCGAGCGCAGCGGTACCAGCGACAAAGGTTCCATCACCGCCATCTACACCGTGCTCGTGGAGGGCGACGACATGAACGAGCCGATTTCCGATACGGTGCGCGGCATCATCGACGGCCACATGGTGCTCACCCGCAAGCTGGCCAACAACAACCACTACCCGCCCATCGACGTGCTGCAAAGCATCAGCCGTTTGATGCGGGAGATCTGCTCCAAAGCGCATGTGGAGATGGCGGATAAAATCCGCAACAATATGGCGACTTACCGGGATACGCAGGATCTGATCAGCATTGGCGCCTATAAACCCGGAGCTAATCCCACGGTGGATTTGGCGGTGCGCCTGCACCAACCCATTGAGGAGTTCCTCATTCAGCCCATGAACGAATCGGACGGCATGGAGGCTACCCTTGAAAAGATGGACAAGCTCCTGGGATAAGGGGCAGAGCGGCGAAAAAGCGGCATAAAGGAAAGTGAAATGAAGAAATTCGTCTTCACCAACGAAAAATACCAGGCTATCAAAGAAAAGGAATACGACCGCCTAAAGCTGGACATGAAAAATGTCGATAAAGAGATTGATAAGGCGGCGGCTACTTTGGCTGTGCTTGGCGAGAAGTTTGACGCGGAGCGCACCGCCTTTGACGAGGATTGCAGGCTGGGCGTGGGCGCGGGCGAATTGACCGCCTACCAGGGCTACTTCGAATTCCTACAGGAGCAGCGCGCCAAAGAACAGGAAAGGCTTAACGCCCTTTTGGCCCGCAAGCAGGAGCTGACGGATACGCTGGTGCGGGTGAATAACGAATTGCGGGTGCTTGCGGATATGCGAGCCGAACAATACCTGGAATATTGCAAAGAGGTTGCCGCGGACGAGGCTAAGGAGTTGGATACACACATGTCCTTCTCCATGTTTGAAAGGGCGGTGTAAGGCTTGGAAAGAAGATCGAGGGAAGCGCTGGCCACGTCCCCCCGCCCCAAGAAAAAACCCAAGGCCAAGCTGATTTTTACGCTCGTGTTGATCCTGCTGCTATTGGCCCTGCTGGCCGGGGTGGCGGTGAGCTACCTATACGACTATTTCTCCGTGCGCAGCACCATCGTGGGCTTTTTCATCACCCAGGACGGCCAATACCGCAGCCGCATGGCCCAACTGGATCAACGCGAAACCGAGCTGACCCAGCGCGAGGCGGATCTCAACGAAAAAGCTGCCGAGCAGGAAAAAACCGATAAAAAGCAGCAGCGTGAGCAGGAGCGGCTCGATGCCCTAAGGGCCGAGCTGAATGCGCAGGATGAAGACATTACCAGCCGCCAGGCCGCCTTCGATACCGGCGTGGCGGAATTCGACAAGATCGTGCAAACCACGGCGGCGATGGACCCAAAGAACGCGGCGGCCGTGCTGGAATCCGTCCTGCCTGTGGAGGATGCGGCCAAGATTCTCAATGCCATGCAGCCCAAAAAGGCGGCGGCTATTTTAGACGAGATGACCACCGAGGGGGCTAAGGCAATGACGGAAAAGCTGATTTCATTGAGCCAATAGCGGCGCTTCGCGCCGTTAGGCCGGGCAGGGAGGCCCGGCGGGATATTATGCATACGGTTGCAAGACCGAAAGGAGGAGAGGCAGATCATCACAATGCAAACGGCGGAACCGCTTGCCGTCCGGCAAGCCGCGGCCCCCGCGCAAACCAAGCAGCGGGAATCAGTAGCCCGGGCGGACGGGCCGGCTTCCTTCCGCGCCAGCATGGATAAGGCCCAGGAGAAGGCCGGCGCTGCGCAGGAACCCACAAAGGAAGCGGCACAAAGCGGTGAAGAAGCGCCCATCCCCGAAACGGAGATGGCGACGCTGGCGGAACAGGCCCAGGCAATCCTAGCCGAAGCCGCTGCGCCCCAGGGAGAGGCCATAGAGGGCCTTTTGCCAGAGGTGCAGATCGAAGGCGAGCAGCCGGGAGAGGATGTCCCGGCACAGAACGAGGCCCAGATGGCCATTTTGGCCGCGCTGCTGAT
>JAYFPE010000036.1:0-27643 GCA_034928145.1 Candidatus Pelethousia sp.
ATAACCGCTGTTGCCCCGCTTTTGGGCGGAGTAGGCGCTTCTTTGCTGCTGTATGCCTTTATGAACAGCAATCAATCGCTGCAAAACAGCATGGTGGGCATTATCGCCTTTGTAATGCTGCTGCAAAACCTTGGCAGACAGAGCGGGTTTTTATGGGGGCTTGCTTTTTCGGCTGCAAACAGTCTTTCCAAGGGCAGAACGCCGTCCTACATAGGAGTCACGCGCTGTATAAGCGGCATGACGCTGGGCTTTGCCCTCGGCGTGGCGCTGTCGGCGGTCAGATTACGGTGGTGCGGGTGGCTCGGTATGCTGTTGTTGGTTGCCGCTTTGATATTCGCCATTATATCAAAAAGCAAAAAGGAGGTGGCTGCGGCATGAAAAGGATGAGCAAGAAGCTGTTTGCGGCTTTAATTGCGGGGATAATTTGCGCATTGTTTTTCCCAAAGCCGGCGTTTGCCTTTGCCTCAAGCCCCAAAGCAGGCGATTATGTTGATCCGGTAGATTATTATGGATTGGGAGAGCGTGCCGGTTATCAGTTGACGGCTCAGAGTGATATTCGAGATGCTATTTTAGCTAAAGACCTCGTTCCGGTGGAACTGGTGCTGAAGCCACTATATATTGAAACCAGTGCCATACGGCTTGCCCATGGAAATTCAGATGATTTCAGCCCCTTGGAAGACTATACGATATATCAAGGAGAGCCATGGGTAATCAAGTGCAATGAAAAAAGCAGCTATACAGTTGCATATGAGGCCGGAAACTCCGGCAGGCAAGGCGAGAATGATGTCGTTTACAACTTTCAATGGCAGGCAAAAATCGACATAACCTTTGATGATGTGATTTACTATGTAAAAGACAATGACTGGACGGGCAAATCGTTTAAATTGGATTACGGGTCAGCGGGGTCTGCTTCCTCCGACGCATCTATACAATTTGTTGAACAGGAGGGACGTGACAGGTCTTTTAGATGCAAGTATGATTTCGGGAGCAATGCGGAAAACGAGGGAATCAAATGGTACGTGGACAAAACGGGCATTCTAAAAGTTTGGGTTGAAACAACGACGGTTCCCGGTGGCGTATTTGAGGAATGGCGCGCGGAATACACCGATGAAGTTTTAAGGGAATCTATGGAAAATTTACCTGCTACAATATATTTTCAAATAGAAAAGGTGAAACTTGGCAAAATTGAAGGAATTAAAGGAGCTTCCGGGCTGCTTGGCACCCGGGACAGCGGGGGAAGCGATGACGATGATATGGCCGGACCTCTATCCACCATTGCCATCAGCATCCTTGCAATTTTGATTTCAATTTTGTTTGGCAATACGGGCGGATTTATCCCTGCAACGCCGGTGAGCGCCGGTGGCGGCCCTCCTCCTCCCGTACCCGCGGGCGATGGCCTGAGCGGATGGATGCGCTTTGACGGCGACGGAGATATTGAGGCTACCGACCCGTTAAATGGTCAGAGGCGCACCTTTGTCAAAAACGGCGACGGCACCTATACCGACCCTGTCAGCGGCGCGACCTATACCCCCGAGGAGCTTTCCGAACAGATGGAGCACCGCGCGGACAATGCCGGCACCATCCGGCAGGACGAAGCGCAGTTCAGGCAAAATGTCAGCGAGGATTCTCAGCGCAACCAAGAGCGCAGTGATGAGAGCCGTCAGCTTGAGAAGGACTTGCAGCGTGAGCGGCAAGAGCGAAGCCGCAAGGAGAAGGTTGAGCGCGTTGCCACCGACCTTGGCATGAGCGGCGCCAGCGAAAAGCAGGTTATAGATGAGCTTAAACGACGCATGGAAAGAGACGAGGAGTATCGTCAGAAGATGCACGATTATGCGAAGCAGCGAGACACGGCCGTCGATATTTTGGAAGCAACGGTGGAAATTGCCGATTACACGATGGCGGCAGGCGAAGCGGTCGTTCCAGGCGGAAAGACTGTGTCCGCCACCTATAAGGGAATCAAAAATATCGGCTCCACCATGATGGAAAAGGGTGCAAGCTGGGGCTCCTTTACAGAGGGTGCAATCAAGGGCGGCACCGAAGCCGCAACCACCATGATGAAAGGCGGTATCGGCAAGGCGGGCGTAGCCTTCGGCGGCACAGTTGCAGGCGAGGTTGCGGATGCTGTCAACGACGGCGGGGATTTGACCGACGCATTGGTAAAGGGCACAGTGAAGGGGACCTTTAACGCAGCCAGTGGCGCAGTCGGTGATGCCTACGGCGATGCCGTCGGCGGTACCTACGGCGAGATGCTTGGCAAAGACAGCACGATAAAGAAGGTGGCAGAAACCGTCGGGAAGCTTGGCGAAGTCGGCTTTGAAAAAAACGTCACAGGAACCATTGGGGATAACCTGAACGGAGAGAACAAATGATGGAGGTAGTATCATGAAAAAGCTTATGGTTTTATTTCTGGTGTTTATAATGATTTTCACTCTCGCCGCATGCGGTGAGAAAAGCGAAGGAGGATCGCAAGCTCAAGGTTCTGCTCCGACTGAAGCAAGCAATGCCCCTTCCGGCGAAGAGGAAAAAGGAAAGGCCGGGCTTTCCCTTGACGATGTCGCCGGGACTTATTCGATGAACACCTATTATGACGGCAAAGAACAGCAGCATACTGTCGTGTTCACAAAGAGCGGAGATAAATTGGTGACATCCAGCGATGCTAAAGGTGAAGAACCTTTTGAATTATCCTATGATCCGGCTTCGGGAACAGCTTCATATGTTCAAAAGATTCCCCATGAAAACAGTGAAATTACAATAGATTCAAAATATACTTTTATTCTTGAGGATGGGAGTACAAAGGTAAACGGTGAAACGACTATAGTATTTAAAGACGAAACAAAAGATGGCCCCCGGTATGAAGGATACAAGATCGACTGACTGGAAGTTGGCTTGCTATAACAAGAATTTTAGGAGGTAATCTTATGAAGAAGACATTAATTATATTTTTATCATTGGTACTTATGCTCACCTTCGCCGCTTGCGGTGAAAAGAACGGCGGTAAATCACCGTCAGAAAGCTCCGCGCCCACCGAATCGGTCAATGCTCCCTCCGACAAGGCGAAAGCGGATGAAAACAGGTATTATGGAATCGGCGAAGCAGCCGAGGCAAACGGGCTTTCCATCACTATTGACGGGGCGGAGCCTTTTGATTATACAGGTATGCTTTCAAGGCCGAAGGACGGATTCGAATATGTGAAGGTCTGGTTTACCTTCACAAATGTCTCCGGCGAACCGATAGATTCCCCGAACAAGAAGGATCTCTACATCATCTACGAGGAAGGGCCCACCGGGGACGACAGCGACATGACCTCGGAGGAAAATTCACAGGTGATGTCGGATGTGGCTGACAGGAAGGAGCGGTATATGGTGGACATAGAGCTTGCCCCCGGCGAATCCACCGGCGGCTGGATGGTCTATCAGCGGCAGACCGACAAAAGCGAGGTCACCATGCACTATTACTCCGGCTTTGTCAACGTCGCGCCGGATTTGAGGTTCAGATTTGCGGTTGAGTAAGCCGACAGAAAGGAGCTTTGCGCAATGAAACGAAAAATATTATCGCTTTTGCTTGCAGCCGCTATGCTGATGTCCTTAATGGCGGGACTTTCAGGCTGCGGCTTTGGTAATCAGTCTAAGACTCCTGGCACACAAAAAGCCGAAACTTTTACGGTGGAGGACGGACAGACGGCATTGACCTCAGAGGACGGTGCGGCGATAGACTTTGGCTGTCTGCTGGAGGCTGGCGAGGAACTCACCATACAAAAGGTATCGCCCGCGTCAATAGACAGCGATGTTGAAATCTACGCCTACGATTTCAAGCTGTCCTCCGGACAACCGGAGGGCACTGTCGAGCTGACCATACCCTATGACGATGCGGGGCTTGGTGCCGATGAGGAGCTGTTGTCGGTCTGCGGTAAGTATCTCAACGAACAGAGCGGTCAGTGGGAGGATGTCCTTTATACGGTGGACGCTGAAGCCAACAAGGTGCATATTCTCACTGACCACCTCTCCACCTATAGCGTGTTTAAGGTCACGAACGCAGGAAAGCGCAGCGAATACATTTCCGATGTCAACGTCTACGCCGCTTACATGACGACAAAGCAAGCGGAGCTGCTGCTCAAAACCTACGCCGAGCAGGGCGTGTCGTGGCAAGAGGATGTTATATCAGCGTTTTTAAATGCAAACAGCTCACTGCCGATGTTCGCTGAAACAAATATCCCCACTCTCGTATCGCTTGGAGGCGCATACGACGATATGATCACCGAACAGTTCGGCAACGCGTTGACGGTTTTGGGCATCGCGACCTCCTGCACCCAGTTCGCGTATGACGCATACAGCAACGGGCTGACAAGCAAAGAAACGTCGATCAGCGGAATGAAAACCGTGTTGAATCTGGGGCTGAATTTGGCATCGTCACAAAAATATCTGTTGGATTCATTTCAGGTGGCCTATGTGGGCGTTGGAGTAATCGACATCGCGCTTACCGATGTGATGAATTTTGCCATCGACACCAAGTATGAAAGCACAAAGAATATGTACGACGCCTATTACGCAAGACCCGAAAACAAGCGCCGTGTCAAGGATTGGTACGATTTATTCAAGAAGATATACGAAGAAAACAAATCCGCCCCGCAGACAGCTCTCGACAAAATGCAGAGCGAGATTGACAACTATGTAAACAAATACTGGGAGGTCGCAGCAAGCGACTGGGATTCATGGATAGACGCATATGAAAAGAACGGCAAGCTGTCCAAGTATCCGTGGCCGTCGGAGAGCGACCGCAAAAAAATATCAAGCAATTACAAAGCTGAGATCTATGATTACCTTCAGGTTATGTTCCAGTCTCTGAGCCGGGATATGTATTTTGATGCCCTAACTCAGCGGGAAAAGGAGTATAAAGAGCTTGCCGCACTGCTAAATAGGGTATACACCTTGAACTTCAGGGAGGATTATGACACTGAGAAGGCAAAATGGGCCAACGCATATGTCAAACTGGCCCCGCTTTCCGATAAAACCACAGCAAAAGAGTGGACCATCCGCCTTGACGACGAAGCAAACGGACAGATGAAGTTCACTCTGGGTGCCCATGAAACGGCGAGATTCCCTATGAAGGTGGAATTCTATAAAACAGAAAAGGACTTGGAAGAGGGTAAGGTTGCCTTGAGTGCCAAGCTCAAACCCTTTGTAAAAACCGAAATGGAGGTCATTTTAAATACAAAAACCAATAAGGTGGACTATTCCGGAACATATACAGGGGTCATGAATGTTACGGAAACAGGTAAGGATATTGATGTGACAACTGTAGTCACATTTGAAAAGGATTTTGGCGACGGCTCTTACTATAAAATCGTCTGCTCAAATAATGAAACCCAGAGCACCTACATCAACGGCAGCTATTTTGTGCGGTGGTCGACAGGCGAGGCAAATATTGCGGGAGCAAAATTTGTATTCTCCGCTGACGGAACATCTTTTACCGCCTCAATGCGAGACCACAACGATAAAGAGTGGGGCGTGATTACCTGTCAGAGGTAAAAACTCCCCCAAGCACAAGATATGTCGGCCAACATGAGAAAACAGCGCACAATAATCGGATCAAACAAACTGGAGGCATATCCATGAGAGATAATATTCCATCTGCGGGCAGAGGCAATAAAATCTTGCCCGCAATACTGATCGCGGCCAATCTGCTGATGCTTGTGATAGGCATTCTCACTATACCGCCCAATCTGCGGTCAGCAGCAGTAAAGGAATCTCCTGCGCCGAGGACGGAGCAAACAGCGCTCGTTACACCGGCATCGGAGAAAGAAACCCCGCCTGCGGCCACGGAAAGCGGCAGTATTCCCGCGCCGGAGGTAACAGGCGTGAGCTTATCCACGGAGGAACGCCCCGATTTGGAGGACTTTCTCTGGTACACAGAGGACGTGGTTTATGACGGAGTTCCATCCGATGCGAATATCATTGATAATATTGACCCGCTGACCGGGAGCTGGAAAGCGCTGATTATTTACGACCCCAATAACGAATACGACGCGGGCGCTATGGAGTTTCTCAATGTCGCCCTTGCAGGTACGGCGGAGAGCCTGAGCCTCACTCTCGACTGGTATCAGATTTTTTGGGCCAACGAAGGAGAGAGCTTCGATGAAACGGATATGGAAGACAGCGTATTTCTGGGCAAGTGGGAAAAGGGCGGCCTGTGGGCGTCCGGTGCGGGAACCATACACCTGACGCAGTTCTACGAACTTAATGGGAAGCAATACGCCGTCGGTACGATGGATACGCCCGACGGGACACCGGCGCTGGTGGCGCTGGTGCGGCCATAAGGAGGTGCAGATATGGGAAAATATTGTACGAATTGCGGCAAGGAGCTTCATACCGGCGCTCGCTTCTGCGCTAAATGCGGCAAACCTGCTACCGACGCACCTGTCCAGATGCCAACACAGGCTCTATCACCGCCGACAACTCAACCTGCACAGAAGGCCGGACGACCCGTGGTATCAAGACAAGCCAGGCAGCCTGCAGCACCTAGACAGACCGGTTTCGTAGCTCCGCAGTCCAAACCTACTGCGCAGTCGCAAGGTGTACATTTACCTCAGCCTGTTTATACGTCACCTGCTTATGCACAAATGGAACGCCCGAATAAAGGATCGAAAACAAAAAATGGCAGTGCTGCGCTTTGTATCGTGCTTGCTATTGTACTTTTTTTTCAAACTGTTGCCGTAGCTATGTACGGATGGCCAGGCTTTGCGGTAGACGGCTTGTTTGGCAAGAGTGATCCCTACATGTTACAGGCGGATCAATCCTCTGTGGAAACTGATAGAAGTGAAGCCGGCGGCCCTACAGGTTATTCAAAAATCAAAATAAGCAAAAGTGATTACAAAACCAAGCCCATTACTGTAGATGTGGGACCTGAAAGCACGCTTGCTGAAACAGAAGGAATCTCTGTAGATTTCGGCGAGTTTAACCTTTCTGAGGAGGAAACGCTTGAAATTAGAGATCTCGGAGTAAAAAAAGACGACGAAAATGGATTTTCAGCCCACTGCTATGATTTTTCACTGGGTGATGTGACTGAATTTCCTACGTATGTGACGATAACATTGCCGTATGAAAGGACAGAAAATGCGGCTGACAGACTGTTTGTGCAGTATTATAACGACAGTACGGGCACATGGGAGCTTCTTTACTCCGAGCTCGACGAATCTAATGGCACGATTACTTTTTACACCGACCATTTTTCCACATATGCCTTGTTCGACTATTTTGAATATAAAAAGGGATATAACAGCGGTCCTCTCTCAAAGGTAGTCTTTAGTTCCGCAAAGCTGGATGATATGATTGATAAATGCTTCGGCGACCAGGATTTGTTTATCGCAATGCTGCGAAAAAACTCGGCAGAGGACAGCGGACTTATCAATATTGGAATTGACTCCTTTGGTTTGTCCAACAATCTTACCTCTGCATCAGATAATACCATTCATCTTGTATCGTCAACGGGGTTGATGTCGAATGAAATGTCAAAGGCTCTCGGAAACAGCTTTGGAAAGATCGGTGCAGGTCTGACTGCAATAAAGGTTGGCTTATCATGGTATCAATCGGGAAATGTGAGTGAAACGCTTAAAAAGAATAAATATGACATTATCGAGCTCGGGTTAAGCACGGCTGCGGGAGCCCTTGGAGCTGCTCCATTGACTGTTGCCGCAGCTGGAGTATGGCTTGCTGGTATGGTGGATGATGGGATAAGAGATGTAAAGAACTATGGGTATGAAAACGAAATAGAGCACGCTTATCAGGAATTTACCTGGGAATATGTTTCCTATTCCAACTATTCCGGAGAATTTGGTTGTTCTCTCCCTAATAATATGCCGGCGCGAGCATTTATTGATGAAATGAAAGATGCTGTAATAGTTAATAAGGGAAACACTTGGGCGTGGCTTCTCCAGCGGGAATTTGTTAAAAACCGTAACAACCCTCAAAAGATGTTTGAATCAATCGACAAACTCCTGGATGATTACGCAAATGTGTTCTGGAAGCTGAAGCCGAGTGCCCGTAAAATGATTGCCGAGGATATACACGTAGCGGACCGATGGCAGGAGCCAGGCACACAGGAGATAACAGAGTATAAGGAAGGGCTGAAGGCCGTATTGCGTTACCGACTAAGGAAGCTGTTTGCTTGCCTTTACGAGCGTTGTATTTTAGACGCAAAGCAGAGACTTCTTTGGGAGATAAATGGTTTTGAAAAACAGATGAATACGGTAACTGAATTCAGTGTCTATGCGTCCGATGTAGACGGAAAGGAAATTCCTCTGTCTAAGACGGAGTATAAGGATTATATAGCGGCATTTGCCAAATCCCCCTCCGATAAGCCTACTATCTGGAGCTGGTCGCCGGGAAGTAAAGATAACGGTAAGTTTATGTGCACGCTTTATAATTTCATTACTATGGGTACGCCATCATTCGTCAAATTCTATAAGACATGGGAAGACCAAGTCGAAGACAAAGCCGCTTTTACTCTTTCTTTCACATATTCTGCACCAGCCGTGAAGTTAAAAATAGGGAATGATGACAACCGCTACTATTTATATGAGGTCTTTGACTGCGACCCAAGAGCTACAGGCTTCGCCGACTACAATTATGAAATTCTTCGAGTAGAAGCTGATGTGGAAAACAACATATTCAAACAGTATAATTTCCATCCCAGTGACGGTTGGAAAGTGTGGGATGAATACGCTTACAATCCCTCAGCTAATATAATTACCTCTGACAATCAAGACTGGCATATAGAACTGATACCGGCCAATGATTGGAAGGCAATAAGAGGGAGCTCATCCAGCTTTGCTACACTTCCTGGAACGGCAACCAAGACAGACAATAAGGTCTACAAATATTACAGATACCTTGAAGTGATTCCGCTTTCAGACGGCATGTGGCAGGTGAGTGAAACAGGAGAAACGATTGCGTATGACTCGTTTTTTAGCGAAGGAAGTATGCCTGCTGAACGCTTGCAAACGCCATCAGGGCAAAGCTTTCTTGATGAAGTTCGTGCCTTTGCCAAGGAATATGGCCTTATCATATACGAGGGAGACAGAACGGAGTTTGATTGATGAAATGAAACTTGTTGAAGCTGCAGAAGGGAGAGTATCGTCATGACAAAGAAGAAAACGAGCAAAAGCATCCCCCTGCCCATCCTCATCCTGATTTACGCCGTGCTGCTGTTTGCCATGTATTTGAGCCTATCTACGCTGGCTCTGGCGATATGGGGCGACAGCGTAATGGGTACGGTGGACAGCTATGACAGCCGTCTGGACGACACAAAAGCGGAGCAAAACCGCTCCCGCACCGTTTCCAAGGGCTATTGGTTCATGGTAAACAGCAAGGAATACCGGGGTTATGTGATATATAGCAGCGACGAGGCGTGGCCGAGCTTGGATGAAGGTGAAACACGCTCCGAGCGCATCCGCTATCTGTCCTTCTTCCCCTACGTCAACAAACCCGCCATGTTGTGCGAATTCAGCGAGATGGGTGAGGTGGCGATCATTTACCATATCCTCGCCCCCGTCGGTTATCTGCTTTTGCTGCTGCTTGTCATACGCACAGCCAGAGGCGGGAAAAAGAAGAAAACAGCGGCGAGGAAACCCGCCGCGCCTCAAATATTCGAAGTAAGGAGTGATACGGATATGTTTTGTCCCAACTGCGGAAACAAGTTGCAGGAGGGCGCGGTTTTCTGTTCGGGCTGCGGCGTAAAAACACAGGCCAGCGCCCCCGACGTGTGTACGGCCTGCGGCGCAAAGCTGCCGGAAGGAGCTGAATTTTGCATCGGGTGCGGCAAGGCGGTGAATTTGAGAACGCCGGAGCCGATGGAGGTAAGCCAAGCGGCATCTTCCGCTCCCCCACAGGGAGGCGCGGGGCTGGTTGGCTTTTCCGACAGGTGTAATTCGCCGGAGATACTGGCTGCCGCACAGAAAAACAAGAAATCCTCTATTGGCTGTATGTGGATATTGGTTTTCGTGCCGCTCATCGGCTTTCCCATTGCCGGTCTGCTGATGGATGATTTCCCGTTTGGAGAATCCCTTGTCATCGGTGTTGGCATTGCTCTTGTTATGCTGGTCGTTAATCTGCTGGCGTTGCGAAAGACCAAGCAGCCCATGTGGGAGGGCGTGGTCGTCAATAAGTACAGCAAGGAGAAAAGCGAGCATAGGGGCGGCGAGGATGATAATTACAGAACCTATACGGAATATACCACGATCATTAACACCGATGCGGGCAAGAAAAAATCCATCGGGGAAAAGGACAGAGGTCGGCATATGTACGACTATCTTTCCGTTGGCGACAGGGTGCGGTTTCATCCAAGATTCGGTACATACGAGAAATACGATAAATCCAAAGACCGCATCATCTATTGCAGCGTCTGCACCATGATGAACCCTATACAAAATGACCGCTGCAAGCGGTGCAATAATTTATTATTCAAATAAGGAGGCTTTTCATAATGGATAAATTTAATACTTTGCTGGAGGCGGCACAGCTTGCAGCCACACGTTGCGGAAGCTGGAGCTTTGCCACTTCCGATGATAGATATGATGTAAAAGGTTTACTGGTGCTTGCCGAGACAAGCGACAGTGAAAACCCCATCGATGAGGACAGCTTTTATGTGGTATCGCGCGCCGGAGCCATCGGCTTATGCGAGGACGGAGAGGACATCGACTGGCTGTTTCTGACAGGCTCCAGTGAAGATGAGGATTTACCCGCCACCTATCAGGTCGACCCGCAAATAAATTTCTGCCCGAAATGCGGCTCCGGTGTTGTTTCCGGCGCTCGCTTTTGCGGAAAGTGCGGCAATAGACTCTGATACATCTTTGAATAAAACAGAAGAATTCTAAAATGTGGCATAATAGTTAAGACGAACAGGCAGTTTTACCTGCTGTCTGTTCGTCTTTTATATCATTTGTTCCGTATTCAGTTTACCCTGACCCTCGGTTCACAGGTTGTCTTTATGACTACTTGTATTTGTGCCCCGGCTTTTTCTATGCGTCGATTTTTGCTAGGCCTTAGCGGCCCGTGCTTTTGGCGAATTCGCCAATCTTTTTATCCATGGTGGATATATGCTTGGTCAGCCAATCCAGCACCATCTGGTTGGCGCCTAGGATCACCAGCAGGTTCCCGCCCGAGGTATCATAATCCGCGCGCAGCTTGGCCAGCTCTTCGATGAACTGGGCATGGGCCGCCTTTTGATCGTTGTATCCGGGGTATTGGATGCTGAGCATGTATTTTTCCTCATCGGCAAAGTGCCTTCTGGTATAATCATCCAGGAAGGCCAGCAGCTCACCCACGTATTCCTTGGCTTGGCCCTTCTGCCCGGCCTCGAAAAGCTTTTCGGCTTTTTCAAACCAGGTTTTATGCTGCTCGTCGATCAGCCCCACGCCAACAGAAAGATTCGGTGTCCAAGGCATATTCTATTCCCCCTTAAGCCGCAAAAATCTGTTCTAATTTCTTTCATTCTACAGTAAACTTCCCGCATATTCAAGCACGGCCGCGAAAATCGGCGCTTCGCGCCGGATTCCCTATGCCGTGCTTTTTCATGTGTGCTTGCACCCATTGCCCCGCCAGGATTACTATGTGACCTTGTCACGGAAGCTGGTAGTTAGTTATGTTAAACTCAACACAACAAACGGGAACAACCTTAACATAAAAACAAAACACCGGACAATCAACCAACAAAACAAAACCTGAAAGGAACTTATGACGAATGTTAGAAGCAAACACCACCGCCCCCAGGATGCCGCTGATCGGCGACCCCGCCCCCAGCTTTAAGGCCGTTACCACCCAAGGGCCCATCAACTTTCCAGAGGATTATAAAGGCAAATGGGTCATTCTCTTCTCCCACCCCGCTGATTTTACACCCGTATGCACCACGGAATTTATGACTTTCGCCTCCATGGCGGATGAATTCAAGGCCATGAACACCGAGCTGGTCGGTCTTTCCGTGGATTCGCTCTATGCCCACATCGCCTGGCTGCGCAAAATCCAGGAGCTGGAATGGAAGGGTATGAAGCAAGTGGAGGTCAAATTCCCCCTCATTGAGGATATCCGCATGGAGGTATCCAATAAGTACGGCATGATCCAGCCCGGCCAATCCAATACCCAGGCTGTAAGGGCCGTGTTCGTGATTGATCCCGAAGGTAAGATCCGTCTGATCCTCTATTATCCCCTCAGCACAGGCCGTAATTTCGATGAGATCAAGCGCGTGATTCAGGCGCTGCAAAAGGCCGATGCGGACGCGGTGGCCACACCTGCCGATTGGCGGCCCGGCGACGATGTAATCGTGCCCACTGCCGGCAGCTGCGGCGTAGCTAAGGAGCGCATGCAAGGCCAAAACGACGATCAGTATTGCCTCGATTGGTTCATGTGCTTCCGCCGCGAAAAGAAGTAGAGCGGTAACGGCGGCCTCCAAGGCTTGACATTTACCCCCTGGCAAATTATGCTTTTCTTGTAGTTTGCTAGGGGGTGTTTTATATGGAGCAAGCGTTGCCGGGCGTAGATGTCTTCTTTTCTTTTTGCTGGAGTGATTTGCCGCCGGCGCATCAGCAGGCGCTGATCACCCAAAGCCAGCCCCATCGATTTCAAAAGGGGGAGATCATTCTCCCTTACAAAGACGCGTGTCTGGGATTGATGCTGGTGCAAAGCGGCCAGTTCCGCGCTTTCATTTTATCCCCGGGCGGCAAGGAAGTTACGCTCTATCGCTTGTTCGACCTCGATATCTGCCTTTTCACCGCCTCCTGCATTCTCAACAACATTCAGTTTGAGGTACAAATCGAGGCGGAAAAAGATACCGAGGCGCTGTTGGTGCCTTCCGCCCTCTTCGAGCGGTTGATGAGCCAATCCGTGGCCATTGCCAATTATACCAACCAGCTGATGTCCTCCCGCTTTTCAGACGTGATGTGGACGCTCGAGCAGATTCTGTTCAAAAGCATGGATAGCCGCATCGCCCAGCTTTTGTTGGAATACGCCAATATTGAGGCCACGGTCGACCTTTCCATCACGCACGAGGTTCTTGCGCGAGATTTGGGCACGGCCCGGGAGGTCGTTACGCGGATGCTTAAATATTTCAGCAACGAGCATATCTTGGAGCTTAGCCGCGGCCATATCAAACTGCTGGATGTAAAGCGCCTGCGGCAGATTGCTCTTTAGGCGGGCGTGATAAGATCACGGAAAGGTTCCGCCTTCCCTATTATAATGCAAAGTAAGGGGATGCCCGGCCGCATGGACGGTGCGGATCAGGGATAAGATAGAAACACCTTGCATTATATTAGGAAAGGGGTTCCAACCATGAATAACAGAGTTTCCGCGCTATTAAACGAACAGATTCAAAAAGAGCTGTATTCCGCATACCTCTATCTCGATATGGCCAACTACTACGCAGAGGGGGGGCTGGAGGGCTTTGCCAACTGGTTCTACATTCAGGCCCAGGAAGAGATGGATCACGCGATGCTCTTGCGTACTTATATGCTTAACAACGGCCAGAAGATCACCCTGCTGGCGCTGGATGCGCCCAAGCCGGGCTACGCGGGCTTCGACGTGCCGCTGCAGGCCGCTTTGGCTCATGAAGAATACGTAACGGCCTCCATCCATATCATCTACGAGGCCGCGGCCACGGCCAAGGACTACCGAACCATGGAGTTCCTCAACTGGTTCATCAAGGAGCAGGGTGAGGAGGAAAAGAACGCCGGCGATCTCATCAAAAAGTATGAGCTCTTCGGCCGTGAGGCTAAGGGCCTTTACGCACTTGACCAGGAGCTGAAGGCGCGGGTTTACGCGGCGCCCTCCCTGGTGATGGATTGATAACTGATAAACGAATCGCAAGCCTAAACGCGGCGGGGATGGCCATAACGGGCCATCCCCGCCCTTCTTTTTGAAAGCCGCACAGACCCGCGCTTACATGCTTAAAGGATTTTACACAGATTTAACATAATCTGATGAATTTTACTTGGCCATGATCGCGCTTCACGTGCTATAATGCTAATGTAAAGATTTAAAGTAGGCAGATATGGCCAATTGGAGTAACGGATGACAATACCATTTACGAAATTCATCGCGCAAATGCTCGCAAGCCCAATGCTCGCTATCACCGTAGCGTTAACATTGGGCGTTATTTTAGTTAACGGCTGGACGGATGCGCCAAACGCCATCGCCACCTGCGTATCTACCCGCAGCATGCGCGCCAAGGAGGCCATCGTCATGGCCGCCGTCTTCAACTTCCTCGGCGTGCTGGTAATGACGATGATCAATTCCCAAGTCGCTATGACCATCTACAACATGGTGGATTTCGGCGGCAATACGCACGAGGCCATCGTAGCCCTTTGCGCAGCCCTTTTCGCCATCGTGGCCTGGGCCACGGCCGCCTGGGCCTTCGGCATCCCCACCTCCGAAAGCCATGCCCTTATCGCCGGCCTTTCTGGTGCGGCCATTGCTCTGCATGGCAGTTTGGAAGGCATCAACTTTTCCGAATGGGTCAAGGTGCTCTATGGCCTGGCCGCCTCCTCCCTGCTCGGCTTTGTGCTGGGTTTTCTAACCACCAAGCTCATCGAGGCCATTTGCGTAAATATGGAGCGCCGTAAGACCACGCGCCTTTTTAAGAACGCGCAGATCATGGGCGGCGCGGGCATGGCCTTTATGCATGGCGCGCAGGATGGGCAAAAGTTTATCGGCGTTTTTCTTCTGGGCATGTTCCTGGTGCAGGGCGAAAACGTGAGCGAGTCCGCCATCCCCATTTGGCTGATGATCCTTTGCTCATTGGTGATGGGCCTGGGCACCAGCATCGGCGGCTACCGCATCATCAAATCCGTGGGCATGGATATGGTCAAGCTCCAGCCCTATCAAGGCTTTGCGGCGGATAGCGCGGCCACCATCTGTCTGCTATTTTCTTCTCTTACGGGCGTGCCCGTGAGCACCACACACACAAAAACAACCGCCATCATGGGCGTGGGCGCCGCCAAGCGTCTCTCCGCCGTGAATTGGCGGATCGTAGGCGATATGACCCTGGCCTGGGTTCTCACCTTCCCGGGCTGCGGTTTGCTGGGCTATTTGATGGCAAAGCTGTTTATGTATATGTTCTAAGCTAGTAGCCTCATTTAGCCGCTCAATTTTACTACCGATTACGACCGACAAAGGAGACTGATATTCCATGAAAAGGGATCAATATTATTTCGATGTGCTCATCCGCTGCGCTGCCTTCGGCTGCGACGCCGCCTCACTTTTGCAGGAATCCTTCGCCCAGTTCGACCCAGCCACCGTGGTAGCGCGCATGGAAGCCATCCATGAGATCGAGCATAAGGCGGACGACCTGAAGCACGAAATGATCCGCAAGCTGGGCAAGGAGTTTATGACCCCCATCGAGCGGGAGGATATCCTCGCCCTCTCGCAGGAGCTGGATAATGTGGTAGATTGTCTGGACGACGTGATGCAGCGCCTCTATATGCACAATGTGCTGGCCCTTAGGGGGGATATGCTTGAATTTGTAGAGCTGATCGTGCGCTGTACCCAGGCGCTGCACCGTGCGCTGGAGGAATTTCCCCATTTCAAGAAATCCCAAACCATCGTGGTGCATATTGTGGAGGTCAACAACCTCGAAAGCGAAGGCGACGCCCTTTATCTGGATGCTATGCGCCGCATGAACACGGCGGAATCAAACCCCATCAACATCCTCGCTTGGACGCACATCTACGAGGGCCTGGAAAACTGCCTGGATGCCTGCGAGCATGCCAGCGACGTTATCGAGAGCGTGATCCTAAAGAACACCTAAGAACGCGCAAAAGCCCCGGCAGCGCTTGCTTGCCGGGGCCTTTCTATGCAGTTTGAAAATTCGTGCATACCGCCTGTTCCATCCCCAGTCCATTATGGTAGAATAAACGCATAACACCCATTGTGCGGAGATGGGTATACCGGCAGGAAACATCTGATATGCTATATTATGGCCGCAAAGGCAATAAGCCTTTCGATTCCAAACGCAACTCGTCCGAATGGATTTGAATATATATTTGCTCCAATTTACCAATGAAGCAGGGAGACAGCCTGAAAAGCCGCGCCATCTGGGCCATCGGTTCTCTGGGTCTTCTAGGTATCTCTTATGGGATATGCAGGGGAATATTGCCGGTGGTCAATCGCTTCTTTGCCCCATCCGGGGCGAATATGCTGGCGGTCGCTTCCCTGTTCCCCTTGAGCCTGGCTATCTCTATCAACAACCGTCGGCTTACTATCGCTACCCATATCGGCTACCTGGGCGGCTTCCTGCTGGCGCTGATCTTCAATACCGATGGCGTGGTCCCGGGCGGCGGGAGCACCAATAACTTTTATATTATATGGAATATGTGCTTTCTTTTGAGCGTTCTGGCGGGCATTTTTGCGGAATCGTTCCATAGGGCTAAACGATAAAAGGCGCGCAAAAATGCGCTGCCCCACTTGCGGATCATATGCACGATCCCCCGGTTTGAGCCGGGGGATCGCTGCGTATCCTTTACATATCGCAGGTCATGATCTCGATGATCTCCTTATCCGTTTCCCGCATGCCCTCCCGGCCCAGGCGGCCGATGTTGCGGATGGTGCTTTCTACCCCGGAGGAAACCAGCCCGTCGCCGCTGAGGAACTGCTGGCCGTTGAGGAACATATCATAGCCCAATATGCCCGCGTCCACGGCCGTGGCGATCTTGGCCGCGCAGGAGGCCTTGGCACCGTCACAGACGATGCCGGAGGTAATGGCCAATGTGTTGACGATGGTATGGGCGATTTCGCGGTATTTACCGCCGTAGAGGTAGGCGATGCCCGCGCCGGCCCCTGCCCCGGCGCTAACGGCCCCGCAATAGGCCGAAAGCGCGCCGATACCGGTTTTCTGGTGGATGGCGCAGAGGTTGGAGATCAACAGGGCGCGGTAGAGCGTATCCTTAGATGCGCCTAGCTCGCGAGCATATTCGATCACGGGCAGGGAGGCGGTGATGCCCTGGTTTCCGCTGCCGGAATTGATGATCACAGGCAGGTCGCAGCCATTCATGCGTGCGTCCGAACCGGCTGCGGCCCGGGCCTTGGCACGGCTGCGAACATCTCCACCCTGGCTTTTTAAGAGAACCGCGCCAATATTCGCCCCATAATCCCCCCGCAAGCCTTCATCCGCTATGGCGGTGTTGTAGGCGATCTGTCGATCCAGCACCTCGGCCACATCCGCGGTATCCGCGCCTATGGCAAAGGCATAGATGCCCTCCACGCTCAACAGATCATAATCCGGCCTGGCCTCCGGCTCCGTGCCGCCCGCCCCCTCCGCCTGCCGCTGCAAAACCACGCCGTCTTTTTCGATGTGCACAATGTTGGTATGGGCGTTCGCGATGCGCACCAGCGCATGTGAGCCGCCGCCATAGGCGTGCACGGCGATCTCCAGCAGCAGCTTGCCGTTTGTGGGCCGCACTTCAAAATCGGTATCCGCCAGGTAGGCAGGCAGGGCCCGTATGTGTTCCTCGCGCACGCCTGAGAGCACTTCAAGCCGTTTGCTTTCATCCCCGGCTAAAATGCCAATGGCCGCCGCTGCCTTGATGCCGCGGTGACCATTGGTATGGGGAACGATTACGCTCTTAACGTTTTTTATAATGTTGCCGCTGGCCTCAATAGCCACCCGCTCGGGTAGCCTGCCCAACACAGCCCGCGCCATGGCTGCGCAATAGGCAATGGCGATGGGTTCCGTGCAGCCCATAGCCGGAATCAACTCCCAATTAAGGATGCGAAGATAGGCATCGTAGCGCGGATCCTGCCTCTGCATGGGGCAGGGCTCCATCTTGGCCTGGTCGGCCTTACAAGCATGTGCATTCATACTTTTATTATATGACTTGCCGCCGCCTTTGCAAGGGAAAGTTTTATCCCTCCAGGGTCTGGCGCACGATGTCGTCCATAATCTCGCGGCTGATTTCGCCCGTTACCAGCCCGAAGACGTTGCCTTCCTTGTCGATCATAAAGGTGGTGGGAAAGGCAGAGATGCCGTATTGGTAAAAGGCTTCGCCGCCCTCATCCAGCAGTACGGGGTAAGTATAGCCCTTTTCGCTAAGGAATGCCTTGATATCCTCCGAGCTGCCCTCCCGGCCCTGATTAGGCCCGGCCACACCCAGCACGACAACCTCGCCCGCGTTTTTGTCCCAATCCTCGTAAAGCGCTTGGATATCCGGCATTTCATTCTGGCAGGGACCGCACCAGGTGGCCCAGAAGTTGAGGAACACCACCTGGCCCTTGTAATCCGCCAGGGTATGCGTTTCGCCATTCTGATCCTTCAGGGTGATCGCGGGCGCGGGTACGGTCTTCCGTTCCTCAGACGCGGGCGTTTGGGCGGCTTCGGGGGCCGCCGTCGTTGCGGGCGCGGCTGTAACATCTGCCGCCGCGCTCTGCGCTGCCGTGGCCGCAGGCGGGGACTCCGCTTGCGTTTGGTTCAGATAGCCGCTTAAGTTATCCATCCAGCCCGTAATCATCATCACGCCCATCATCACCATCAGGATTCCGCCCGCCTTAACCGTATACTGCATAGCTTTTTGGTGCCGCTTGAAAAAATCAATCAAACTGCTGGCGAAGAGGCCCACGCCTAGGAAGGGCAGCACAAAGCCCAGTGTGTAAACGCCGATCAATAGGAATCCCCTGGCAGCCGAGGCCGAGGAAGCGGCCATCAACAGCACGGAGGCCAGCGTAGGCCCTACGCAGGGCGTCCAGGCAAAGCTGAAGACAAAGCCCAGCAAGAGAGCCGTCCAGGGATTCATAGCCATTTTATCGAGATTAAGGGGCAACCGCCGCTCCCGCGAAAGCGTCATCGAAGAGCCGAACACCCCCAGCTGATAGAGGCCAAAAAGTACCACCAGCACGCCGCCGATCTTGGCGAAAATGGCGCGGTTGCCGCTAAAGAAGCGGCCCAGGGCCGTGAAGCCCAAGCCCAGCACGCCAAAGGCAAAGCTGATGCCCAGCACGAAAAAGAAGGTATTGCGCAGCACGGTGCGCCGCTCATAGATCTCCTGCCCGTTCTCATCCAGCGTTTTGCCGCCGCCGGAAAGATAGCCGATATACAGCGGAATTAAGGGCAGCACGCAAGGGGAGAAAAAGCTGATCAACCCCTGTAGAAACACGGTAATGGCCGGCACGCCGGCTTCCAATTGCAATTGCATAGTTCCTCCTTTAAAATCAAAAGGCAGTTCGGTGCGAGCCTTCGGCGGTCCATTAGCATTTATTCGGCCGTTTGGCCGAATATACGCGCTTCAAGATCCGCAATGGTAATGCTATCCAGATATCCTTGGCATAGGGCGTCCATGCGGCTGTAGACCTCTTCGAGCAGGCCGGCCATGCCCGAGGCGATCAGGCATTTCATGTCTACATCCCCGCTGTGCCAGCCCGGGGAGATGAAGCGCGCATCCACTGCCCGCGCCACCAGCGCCAGGGTGGTTTCCCCGGCAGGAAGCGCCGAGCTGTAACCGCCCTCCGGCCCTTCTTTGGAGGCGACGATGCCGGTGGATTTGAGCTTGGCCATGATCTTGCGTACCCGTGCCGGGTTGGTGCAGATATTCGCAGCTAGCGTCTCGCTCGAGAGCAGGCTCCCCTTATGGCTCATGCACACAAGGGCATGCACAGCCGCGTTGAATTCGCCGTTCATATGTGCCTCCTCTGTTCTGGATATGCCCTGAACTGTAACAGTTCCAGTTTCATTATATGTTACTATAGCGGATACATTAAAGGCTGTCAAGGCATTTTGCCCCGGCAGCCGTATGTTCACCCTTTTGACTTATTCTGGTTTGTTTCGCCTCCGCCAGGCGGCGTAAATGTTTTCCGGCTAGCTGTATACGATCCATGCATCCATCGGCTAGGCCGAGGGGGAACGATATGATTCCCCTCTCCCCTATCACCTTAATACCAAGCCTTGCTATTTTGAAGGGCGCTCATTTTTTTGCCCGCAACAGCCGTATGCCGATTCCAACGATGGCTCCGGATAATACCGCGGATATGCTGGGTAGTACGATCCCATGAACCGCCAGCATCCATAAGGCGATCAGTATCACACCCATAATAACAATAACGATCAAATCAGTTTTCATTTCGTGTCCTTTCCTTGCTATACGGATTGTACAAAAGATGGGAAGAAGGGATCAGCGTCATTCTACTATATAGGATATCATAGAAAGCAACGCAAGGGAAACCGTTTCCGCATCGTTTATTATTCAAAAACCGGACATAGTTCGCGCCGCCGGATATGGTATAATCTACAACAGGATGATACTAGGAGGGTGTTATGGCGGCCAATGCCTATTCCCTGGCGACACTGGTGATGCGCTATGTGTTCGTGGGGATCATGCTCTATATCCTGGCCCGCATCATATTTCATTCTATCAGCGAATACCAGGAGCTGCACCGCGCCCTGCGCTGGCTGAAGGATGGTTATGCGCGGCACATCGAATTCCTGCCCCCATACGATACCCAGGAGGGCGGGTATGTTTTGGTGCGCTCCAACCTCATCGGCCGCAGCCCCCGCTGCGATATCTATATCGACGACCGGAGCGTGCGTCGCCGCCATGCCCTGCTCTTTGAAAAGGGCGGCGAGGGCTATATCCGGCCACGAGGCCGGGCCAAGATCTGGATCAACGGCCAGCGGCCCCAAAAGCGCACGGCTCTTTTGCACGAAGGCGATTTGGTGCGCCTGGGCCAGGTGGAATTTCACTATAAGCTCAAGCGTACCCCCTGGGAGGAAAAGGCATGAACAGAGTGCGGCATATGAGCGCGCTGGGGCTGCTTTTCATCGTGATGCTCTTTGATCTGGCGGCCTTTGCCCTGCTCTCCCTGCGGGACGAACGCTTTGATATTTGGGCGCTGGCCTTTGCCTTGATCCTGATCGCGCTGCTATTTTTGCAGTATGTTTGCCTGCTGTGGATCTCCCGCTATGCGGACAGGTTCCTATTAGTAATCGCCAATCTGCTTGCGGCCATCGGTATGATCGTGCAATACCGCCTCTCCCCGGAAACCGCCTTTCGCCAGCTTTTTCTCTATGGCGTGGGCATGGTGGCAATGTTCGTTTGCGTGGGGCTGATGCACAAGCCCGCTATCTTTCGCAAGCTGAACTGGGTGATGATCGTCGCCAGCCTAGCCCTGCTTGGCGTGCTGCTGATCGTAGGCAAGGAGCAGGGCGGCGCGAAGAACTGGATCACCATCGCCGGCTTCTCCTTCCAGCCGTCGGAATTCGTAAAGGTGGCGCTGGTGTTCATCGCCGCCAATTACCTTACCGAGCAGAGTGGCTGGCGGGATTGGCTTCCTTCCGCTATCTTCGCCATATTGGTCTGCGGCCTCTTGGTGATGGAACGCGATCTCGGCGCGGCGCTGCTCGTGGCCGGCACTTACCTGATTATCTTCTATACCGCCACAGGCGATGTGCGCACCACGCTCATCGGCCTTGGGGCCGGGTGCTGCGGGGCCGTGGCCAGCTATTTTATTTTCGACCACGTGCGGGCCAGGGTGGCCATCTGGAAGAATCCCTGGGCCACCTATGAAACCAGCGGCTACCAGATCGCCCAGGGCCTGATGGCCATCGCTTCGGGCGGGGCCTGGGGCCTGGGCCTTACACAGGGCCTGCCTAAGTCCATCCCCGCCTATAATACGGATTATATCTTCGCTGTGATTTGCGAGGAGTTCGGGCTGATCTTCGGCATTGCCGTGATTACGCTGTACCTGATGTTCATTATCCGCGGGGCGCTGGTGGCCCTTTACGCGCGAGACCGCTACTTAATGCTGGCCGCCTTTGGATGTACGGTACTCATTACCCTGCAAAGCTTCATCATCATTGGCGGGGTTATCAAGCTGATCCCCCTCACGGGCATTACCATGCCCTTTGTAAGCCACGGCGGCAGCTCCCTCATCGCCTCCATGATGCTCCTGGGCATTCTCGAGGGCATCGCCATGCGCAACGGCGACATGCTGGAAGATGCTATGGATCAGGCCATGGAGCAGGACCGGTTGGCGAATCTTTCGAAAGGAGAAGGCCATGCAGAGTAATACCCGCAAATATATTAAGGCCATGCTGGCCCTCTTTTGCGCCATGTTTGTGGTGCTGTGCGTGTATCTCGTATATATCGTGGGCGCCTATGGCGCGCGCTGGTTCACCAGCCCTTACAACAGCCGCGTGCAGGCGCAAAAAAACAACGTACAGGCAGGCCGCATCGCCGACCGCAACGGCGAGCTGCTGGCCTATACGGCGGATTCGGGCGAGCGTCTTTATGCCACGGATAAGGCCCGCCGCCGGGCCATCTGCCACGTGGTGGGCGATAGCTACGGCCAGACCGTGGGCGCGGAGAGCATGTTTGCAAAATATCTCTTGGGCTTTGAACAGGATGTGGCAGACCGCTTTGTGGAAACGCTGAGCTCGGGCGTGCGGATGGGCTCCTCCGTAATGCTCACCATCGACGCAAAGCTTTGCGATTACGCCTATGACCTGATGAATGATTATTGGGGTTCCATCGTGCTGCTCAATTATAAAACCGGCGAAATCCTCTGCTCCGTGAGCCAGCCCACCTTCGATCCCAACTATATGCAAGATTATATCGAGGGCCGGAAGGAGCTGGCCGCCAGCGCCATGGTCAACCGCGTTACCATGGGGAAGTATACGCCCGGCTCCACCTTTAAAACCGTAACCCTCATCGCCGCATTGCGTTACCTGCCGGGCGTAACCGAGCGTATCTTCAATTGCGACGGCGCGCTGGTATTCGATAAGGCAACCGGCAAATACCTGCCGGATGTCGCTGTGGACGATTCTGATTTTACCCAAAGCACCACCCAATCCTACGACCGGGAAAAGGAGGGTGCGGAAGATACCGGCGCGGAGCCGGACACCGTGCAAAAATACAGCATCGTTCGGGATCACCAGAGCCAATATCACGGCGAAATCACCCTTTTTGAGGCATACGCGAAATCCTGCAACCACGTTTTCGCGCAGCTCGCGATGGAGGTTGGCGCTGCTAAGATGACGCAAACGGCCCATGAGCTCTGCATCGGCGACGAGTTCCTTTTTGACGACCTGCTGCTTTACACCAGCAGCTATACCAAGCCGGATACCCAGCTGAACCTTGCTTGGAGCGGCGTGGGTCAATATAAGGATCTGATGACACCCATGCAGATGTGTATGCTCACCGCGGCCGTGGCCAACGACGGGGTGATGATGCAGCCGCGCCTACTCTCCAAGGTAGTGACCAAGAATAATTACGTCCGCTTCACGCAATCCAGCAAAACGTATAAGACCATCCTTTCCGCAGCGGAGGCGGAAATCGTGCAGCAGGCCATGCTGGGCACCATAAAAAGCGGCACCGGCACCGGCGCCGCCGTAAAGGGCTATACCGTGGGCGGCAAAACCGGCACGGCGGAGATATCTTCCGATAAAAGCGTTAACACCCACGCATGGTTCACGGGCTTTGTGCAGGAAGACGAACACCCCCTGGCCGTCTGCGTTATTTTGGAGCAGGCTGGCGGCGGCGGCAGCAAGGCGGCCCCTCTCGCGGGGAAGCTGTTAAGTAAGGCTATTAGCTTGGGGTATTAATTAAAGATAGAATACTGAATTACGTGGTTTTGAAGCGAATCAGAACCACTTTTTCTTTTTAAAGTAGCCAATGCAGAACCCCACCACCGCAATGGAGAGGATAATCACCATGGGGTAAGCATAGGGCCATGCGAACTCGGGCATTTGCAGGTTCATGCCGTACCAGCCCACGATCAGGCTCAGAGGCAGGAAGATGGCCGTGATTACGGTAAATACCTTCATGATGTTGTTGAGGTCGATATCCACTTCGGATTGATAGGCCTCCCGCACCTGCGTTACATAATCCCTAAGATTGAGGATGCTGTGATAGTGCCGCTCCGCCTTGCTGGAGAAGATGCGGAAATAGCGAAGACCACCCTCATTCAAAAGACCGTTCTCGTTTTCCTGCAATTCGTCGAGCACGTTCAAAAGCTGCTCATAATGGCGTTTAAGGGGTGCGAGCCGCTTGCGCAGGGCGATGATTTCCCGAACGAAATTGCGCTTTTGCGATTCGATCAGCGCATCCTCCATCTCGGAGATCTCCTGTTCCAGCTCGTCAAAAAACCCCACATCAAACACTGTGAACTTTTCAAAGAAGGTATACAGCGCGCGGTCAAAGGCCAGATGCGTTCCTTCCACCTCGATCAAAATATGCCGCAGTTTATGCAAGAGCTCCGCCTTATCAGAGAGGAAGAAAATCGAGCTTTTATTCTGATAGACCAGCGCCGTATCGTGGGTGGGGATGATCTTGTGGTGCGGGATATGCACGCGCATGAAATCATAGCCATCGCGGTTCTCGAGCAGCATGTGGCCGCTTTGATCGGCAGGCGTAAAGGCGTGCGCACCATAGCCGAATTTTGCAAGCGCCGCCTCCGCTTCTTCTGCGCGCAAAAAGCCGAGGTAAGTCTCCTCTCCCGTTGGCTTGGCCTCCGTAAGATCGCATGCGACAGCTTTCCCATCGCTTATTTCATACAGCATATGCATCACCCGTTTATTCCCCTCGGAAATGCCAAGCCAGCAGAAGATCGACCATCAGGCCGTAGCTTTTCACGCCGCTCTCTTGCTGGTTGTGCCTGAGATAAGTATCATTGATCTCGGTTACAGCTTCCTCTACCGCCCCTTCGTAGCTTTCCCAATAGGCATTGTAGGCCAGGATATCCCGCACCATGCCCTCGCTGTAGGATTTGCGCACGGCCATAAAGGCCTCCGGCTCCGCGCGGTTGAGCTTGTTCGTAGCATGGATCAGAGCCAGCATCACCCCGGAATAGGCGATGGCCGGGTCATTAGATTCCATGCAGGCAAGGTAAGCCACGAAGTTGGCCTCATCCTCCTTGGCTATGCCCAGGTAATGGGCGCTCTCGTGTGCCGCGCTACAGAGCAGCAGCAGCGCCGGTTGATGCACATTCACATTGGCCTCGGCCGTAAATGGGATATAAATGCCCGCCAGCCCAGCGTAGCTCATGCCCACTGAGGCTATCAGGCCCTTGGCTGGCCGCACGCTTCTGGCAAAAAGCGGCACCTTTTGCCCCAGGGCCTCGTAGGCTTGGGGAATCTCCGCAAAGGCGGCGCGCCAGCCCTGGGGCAGCGTATAAACGCCAGCCGTATCCTCCGCTACTTGACTACGCAGGGCCACTGCCTCATTACAAAGGGCCTGACAAAGCGCCTGTAATTCCTCCACAGGCCGTTCCTGTACGGGCAGCTCGAGCAATTCGTAAAGCGTGGGCCGGGCATAGTTAAGGCCCCAAATAAAATAAAATACGTTGAGCAGCGCGCCGCCGGTGATAGCAAGGGTCAAAAGAAGGCTGACCAGCCGCACAAACGGAATGCGCCGGATAAGCCAACGTATAATATAAACGATAACCATCGCGGCCGCGGCCAGAATCACCGCGCAAATCGACACCTCGGCCAAGGAAAAGGGAAAAAGGCCGCTTAGAGCGCCTAAAACATGGCTGATCGTGGGATATATATGCCCTGCATACCACTCGGCAGCCAGCGGGTAACACCCGCCAAGGCGGGGAATCCAAAGCCCCAGAGGAATTAATAACAACCACGGAAACCGCCTAACCTGATAGGGCCATGTATGCTTATCCATTTTTTGCTTCATGACCCTAGTATACCATATTTATTCGCGCCTGGCAGGAGATTTTTACTTAGCCTGCGCTGGTACAGAGGAAGGGCAGAAGGCCCGTTTCCAACACGGCCTCGTAGGGGATATCAAAGGCCACGCGCATTACCTCTGCGATATCCGCTACGGCCGTTACCTCGCCTGCAACCTGCGCGTAGCTATCCTCCCAATTGGCTTTGGGGATGAGTACCGTTTTTGCCCCTGCGGAAAGGGCCGCGCCGATCTTTTCGCGTACGCCGCCCACGGGTCGCACCTCGCCCTGCACGGTGATCTCCCCCGTGAGCGCCAAATGGGCGATGGGTGCTTTGCCAGAGATGGCGCTCATTAAGGCCACGGCCAGGGCGATGCCCGCGCTGGGGCCATCCATGGGCAGGCCACCCGGGATGTTGAAGCGCACGTCGAATTGCTTATAATCCCAGCCAAAGCATTTTCGAAAAGCCCCCAATACGTTTTCCGCCGATGTTTTAGCCGTACCCTTGCGGCCCAGCTTACGGCCCCGCAGCTCTAATTCTTCATAATCCACGGCGCCTCCCACATCCAGCGTGCCTGAAGAGAGGTTGCGGGCATTTTCCACAGTGCATTCGATCTCCACAGCCATGCCCACGCCGCCCCCCGTAACCGCCAGGCCCACAGCCACACCGGCGCGGGGCCGTTCGGGAAGCTTGGGGGGCGTGCGCACCTGGCAATTGCTGATTTGCGCCACCCAGCGCACATCCCCGGCTTCGAGCCGGTGGCGGCCCTCGCCATAGGCCGCGCCACCGGCCAGCTGCACCAAATTCACCGCGTCCCGCCCGGATTCGCAATAGGAAGCCAGCAGCAAACCTGTTTCCCAGCTCATCTCATAGCCCAGCCGCTCTGCCGCGCCCCGGGCGATGCGCGCCAGGCTTTCCTCATTCAAGGGTTTGAAATACAGCTCCACGCAGCGGGAGCGCAGGGCCGCGGGCAGCTCCTCGGGCCGCCTGGTAGTAGCCCCCACCAGACGGAAATCCGCGGGCATGCCATTTTGAAAGATATCATGGATATAGCGGGGTATGCTGGTATTCTCATTGGAATAATAGGCGCTCTCGAAAAAGACCTTGCGGTCCTCCAGCACCTTTAAAAGCTTGTTCATCTGCACGGGATGCAGCTCGCCGATCTCGTCCAAAAAAAGTACGCCGCAATGTGCGCGGCTCACCGCGCCCGGCTTGGGCTGGGGCACGCCTTGCGCGCCCAAAGCCCCTGCGCCCTGGTAGATAGGGTCGTGCACGGAGCCCAGCAACGGGTCCGCAATGGCGCGCTCGTCAAAGCGCACGCAGGTAGCATCCACCTCCACAAAGCGCGAATCCGCGTCAAATGGGGAATCCGGGCAGCGCTTGGCTTCATCCAGAACCAGGCGGGCCGCACAGGTTTTGCCGCAGCCCGGCGGGCCGTAGATCAACACATGTTGCGGGTTGGGCCCGCAAAGAGCGGCGCGCAGGGCGCGTATGCCATCCTCTTGGCCAATGATCTCGTCCATTTGGGCGGGTCGCGCCTTTTCCGAAAGGGGCAGGTTCAGCGAACGGGCTCGCATCTGCCGTAATTCACGCATCTCACGGCTTTCCTCCCGGGCCTGCCTGGGCTTCTTTGGTTCGGGCGCAATGCCCTTCCTTGCCTTTCGGGACATCAAAAACATCAAACCAATCACAGCTGCCTGGATGACCAGCCAGAGCCACAGCATCTCCATATGTCTATACCCTCCATCCGTTTCACATCGTAACTATGATTAGTATGCGCGTTTACAACGGCAGCCCGCGTGGGAAATGCAGGGTTTACATCGCCTCTTTCTCGCATTTTTGTGTAAAATAACCAAGCCCCAAAAATCAAAACCACCAGTTGAACTGGTGGTATGCACGAGCCCTAGAAGGGCATATTACTGGCAGCGTCTTAAGACGCATTGAAAGATCTGCCAAGCGCATCATCTTCACAGGCCGCCGCTAAAGCGGCCTTTTTTATGCCTTT
>JAYFPE010000004.1:0-148139 GCA_034928145.1 Candidatus Pelethousia sp.
CCCCTCGGAACGCAGATTAGGCACGACCCTTGTTGTGTTCCGTGCCCGAATGTATCGTGGCTCGGCGGGCCCCCGGCAAGCTGTGTCTACCGCTTCAAAGCCGTGAAACAGATGCCGTGGGCAACCCGCTCGCCCCTCTACACTACACCTTGCTGTCTTCTTCTGGGTTTGTGGTAGGCAGATGTTCTTATATAATCCTGGGCAAACTGCGTCACGCGCGGAATCCATAGCGCCCGCAGCATCGCGCGCCGTCCCCCGCCCCATGGCTTGCGGTGGCGTTACGTTTGCGCTGGCGGGTTGCGAATTGCTGTCTTGCTTTGGGTTTGTGGCAGGCAGTCGTTGTCATATAATCCTGGGCAAACTGCGTCACCCGCGGAATCCACAACGCCCGCAGCATCGCGCGCCGTCCCCCGCCCCATGGCTTGCGGTTGGCGTTACGTTTGCGCTGGCGAGTACAGTTCATCCCTATATTATCCGCCTCGCCCGGCTTCTTACTATCCCCTCATTCGAAGCACAATCCCGCGGCATTCCACGTCCCAACTACCGTGCGCTCCCCCCATCCGGGGCATCTATCCTGCTCCATTCCCGATCATCATGCGGGCAGGCCAACCGCCTTTTCCCTTCTTTGCAAAGGGCGCAGGAGAAACGCCCAAGGCACCGTCCCCTCCATCAAACCCAAGGCAACAAAAGTCCTTTTACCCAACCAACTCCCGCAAGGGCCGGGCCTCGCGCTCGCTGGCCGCTCTTAAAAGGGACACCGGAAAAACGCCCAAGGCAACGTCCCCTCCATCAAACCCAAGGCAACAAACGGCCTTTTGCCCAACCAACTCCCGCAAAGGCCGGGCCTCGCGCTCGCTGACCGCTCTTAAAAAAGGGACACCGGAAAAGCGCCCGAGGCAACAGCCCCTGCGTCTGGCTATGGAATTCTAATCCCATTTTCCATTCCTTAAATTGAAAAAACGCGCCGGTGATATGTCACCGACGCGCATTTTCCACAAGGCCGCGCACCCATTCTTCGACGCTACTCCTACAGACGGTCCTCTCGCAGGTGACTCCACCCGGGCAACCCTGCGGCACACCCAAACGACTGCTTAATGCTGCTGCCTTCCGGCCCTGACATGGTTCACAGGGTTGAATTGCACAGGACTCGGGCCTCAACGCTCCTTACGGGAGCCTGCCCCACAGGAACATGCCTTGGATCGGGAATTCCGCCCTGCTATAGCGGATTGCAGGTACAGGGCACCGCTAACTCCCCGCCTAGCGCGGCATACCTATTTTAACCCGAATGCGGATAAAATACAACCATCCGGCCATATTTGCTTTTTCCACTTTTAGGATTGGGGCGCTGCGTAGCGCGGGTAAATGAAGCGGCTGGCCGGCTGGGGCGTGAGGGCGTTGGGCAGGTCGTGCAGATTGCCTACGTACACGCAGCGCGCGCCGGGGAAGTGGGCCAGCATGCTGGGCCGCACACGCGCAGGGTTGAGAAAGGGCTGGGCCTCGGCGCAGGCGGGAATAGCCCCGGCCTCCAGCAACGCCCGCACCACAAATTCGGAGCAGAAGCAGGCCTGCTTGCCGCGATAGGATTTGCCGAAGTAATTGGCGGCTGCGCCTAAGTAATTATACCGCCAGCGAAAACGGTGCGCATAGAGGCTATCCATATTGGCGCAGAGGCGCGCGTGCGCTTCCTCGGAGACGCGCAGCTCAAACACGGCGCAGGGCGCGTCGGGGTTATCGCCATAGATGCCGCCATCCACCCGCTCCTTCACGAAACCACCAATGCAGGGCATGCGCCGCCAGCGGCGCGCAAAGCTATACATGCGGGAAAGATCGCGATTGAGGGCCAGGGAGGCGTGGGTATAGGGATCGCCTGTGGCTATATGAATGGCCCGGGAGAAAAACGTCTCCGTACGGGCGAGCAGAATGTATACGGAAGGCATAATATGCTCCTCTCAATAGGCTAGGTCAAGCATAACAAACAAATATCAACAAAGTAACAACGCGGCATTAAATGGGGATTAACCACGCTTTAAAATTTTATTAAGGGCCAAGAGCAGGAGGAAACCGGAACAAGCCGCCGCGCTTCGGGCGCTTATAGCAAAAAGATCGGCTTCCCCGCGCGAATTTCCAGACTTATTATCGCATAGATCCCTTAAAATCGCCACCACTATATATTGGGTACACGGCGTAAAAAAGGGAGCGGATTTCCCTATTTGACCGGGTGAGGCAAAGATGGTACTATAAAATTATCCATATGAAATACGCGCAAGGAGAATGCCGATGCTGCAAGAGCGCAATGAAAGCCGCGCCACCCGGGCTCTGGATCTGCTGCTAGTCACGATCCTTTTCCTGCTGGTGCTGCTGGCGCGGGCCTTTAGCAGGGCCGCAGAGCTACATGCCTGGCGTGGCGTGACGCAGCTGGTTTTTTTCCTTGCGTTCGTCATTCTGGGCGGCCTGTTTTACAAAAAGCGTCTGCTTTCCTACCGCTATACCTTCTTCCATACAGAGCCGGGGATGAGCGCCGAAGGTAGCCAATATCCCTTCCCGGCGGGCACGCTGCTGCTGGAACAGATGCTGGGCGACCGGCCCCAAACGACCCAGGTGGCGATTGCCAAGGAGATGCTCGCCTTCTTTTCTCCCGACGGCGCCAGCGCCATCGGCATCATCCCTTCCGGCGCGAAGGGGGCAAAGCAGCCCAGGCTGCGCAAGCTCGTGATGACCACAGGGCCGCGGCGCAAGGCGCATTCGCTGATCTTCTGCCAGCAGGGCAAGTATTATAGACTGTATTTCAACCCTTCCGATGAAATGGCGCGGCTGCTCGGCAAAACGATCGCGGCCGCACACAAACCATGAGCAGGCAGCGGCGTTATGGCCGCACGCTGCCAGAAACGCTGGGCGAATATAGCCGGCGCGGCCCGGCCCGTTTCCACATGCCCGGCCATAAAGGCCAGGATGCGCCCTTTGCCGGCAAGCTGGCGGGCTGGGATATTACAGAGTTGGATGGAACGGACGACCTGGCGGGCCCACAGGGCGTGATCGCCCGCACGGAACGCGAATATGCCGAGGCCTATGGCGCGAAAGCCAGCCTGCTGCTGGTAGGCGGCAGCACGGCCGGACTGAGTACGATGGCCCTCGCGCTGGGGCAAAAGAAACGGGTGCTCCTGGGCCGGGATTGCCACAAGGCCGCTCTGGCCGCTCTGGCCCTGGCGGATCATGCGGCGGCATTCTTGCTGCCGGCCTATGACGAAGCTTGCGGCATCGCGGGCATGCTCACGCCGGAGCAAGTGCACGAGACCCTTAGTGAGAAGCCCGCGGACGCGGTGCTGATCACCAGCCCGAATTATTACGGCATGTGCGCGGATCTGGCGGCTATTGCGGATGCGGCCCACGCCCACGGCGCGTTGCTCCTGGTAGACGCCGCGCACGGCGCGCATTTCCCCTTCTCCAAGCGCCTGCCCGATTTCCCTAGCGAAAAAGTGGATATGTGGTGCGTGAGCGCGCACAAAACGCTTTCCGCCTTCACCCAGAGCGCGGTGCTGCACCTTGGGCCCTGCTGCCCCATTTCCGTGGAGCAGGCGCGCCGCATGCGCAATATCGTGCAGACCACCAGCCCCAGTTATCTTTTGATGGTGAGTCTCGACCGAGCCCTGAACCTTGCTAAGACCCTCGGCTTTGAAAAGCATTTGGACCGAATCGAGATCCTGCGGCAACGAATCGACCGCATTAACGGCCTAAAGGTGCTGGGCAACGCATGCCTGGGCCATGGCATCGTGGATACAGACCCTACTCGCTTGGTGATCGACGTAACAGAGCGGGGTATTGATGGGCGCCTGGCGGACGCCTGCCTTACGGAGGCGGGGGTGGTGTGCGAAATGAGCGATGCCTACCACCTGGTGCTAATCACCACGCCCCAGGATCCTGACGAATGGTATGACCGGCTGATACATGGCCTCACGCACCTGCCCTACGGCACAAAAACGATTATCAAGGAGCCGCCCTTCCGGCCCGTTGGCCTTCGGGTGTGCTCGTTGCGGCAGGCCATGCTGGGGCCTATAGAGAGCGTGCCCCTTGCCGGGGCGGTGGGCCGCATTGCGGCCAGCCCGGCCGGGGTCTATCCACCGGGCCTGGCGGCTCTGGTGCCGGGCGAGCGTATCGAAGCGGCCGTGGCGGATCATCTTTTGCGCCAGCAGGCTCTGGGATTTTCCCTCTTCGGCGTGGATGGAGGCCGCATCGGTTGCGTCCGGGAGGAAACGGTACTATAATAAAACTATGCAGATGAAATATACCACCATTCTATTCGACTTTGACGGCACGCTCCTGGAGAGCGGGCCCTGCATCCTCTCCTCTATGCGCGCCACCTTTAAGCAGATGGGCCTTACGGATCTCGCTTCCCGAAGCGACGAAGCGCTCCGGCCCCTGGTAGGCCCCCCCCTTCGGGAGGGCTTTGGCGAGATACTAAAGCTGCCGCCGGAGCGGGTGGGGGAAGCGATGGAATTATATCACGATATTTCTTCTACCGAGGCCGCCCTGGCCCTGCTGCGGCCCTATCCGGGTATACCGGAGATGCTTAGGGCGCTTCGTGCCCGGGGCGCGAAAACAGCCCTGGTCACGGCCAAGCGGCATGAGGTATCCCTGGCGCATCTGAAGATAGCCGGCCTGACGGAGTTGGTGGATTATGTCGGCGCGCCCGGTACGAATCATGCATGCGACAAAGCCCGGTTGATCGCCGAGGCTATGGAGGCTTTGGGGGCCGATCCGGCACGCACCGTCATGGTGGGGGATCGGCTATACGACATGGAGGCGGCCGGGTGCACGGGCATACCGAGCGTGGGTGTGCTTTATGGATATGGCAGCCGGGTGGAATTGGAGGCCCACGGGGCCGATCACATTGTGGAGAGCGTGGAGCAGCTCTTTGCTCTGCTTACAGAACAGGAGGATATATGAAACTCATATTCGCCATCGTGCAGAACGACGACTCCAAGCGGCTGATCCGGGATCTTACCAATCGGCACATCAGCGTTACGCGCATCTCGTCTACGGGCGGCTTCCTCCACGGGGGCAACAGCACGCTGATGATCGGGGTGGAAAAAGATAAGCTGCAGGAAACACTGGATGTAATTAAAGAAAAATCCAGCACCCGCAAGGAATATATGGTGATCCCCACCTCCCTGCCCGGCTATGTGGACAACGCGCCCACCCCCGTTCAGGTGACGCTGGGCGGAGCCACGGTGTTCGTAGTGGATGTGGACGAACACTACCGTTTCTAGCCCCGTGGCTGTACCCTGCCAAAGCGCGTCCTCGGCGCAGGAGCGCCTTCTCGCCGCCTTGCGGACGGGCCGCTTTCCGCATGCCTGCTTTGTGGCCTGCCCGGATCCCCTCTTTGCCGAAGGTCTCTGCCGCCGGGCCGCGGCCCTTTGGTGCACGGGCCGGGCGGAAGCGCAGCTGCTCAAAAGCCTGGTCGATTATACGGAACTGGGCGAGGAGCCCATTCGGGTGGATCGTATCCGCGAGCTGATTGCTGAGCTGCAAAAGCGGCCTTTTGATGAAGGCGGCCGCTGCGTATACATCCGCAACGCGCACACCACGTCCGAACCCGTGCAGAATGCCCTTCTAAAAACCTTGGAAGAACCGCCTAAAGGCGTGCTTTTTTTGCTCACTGGCAACGAGAGCGGGCTGTTGCCCACCATCCGTTCCCGCTGCAGCCGCTTTCTTTGCCCGGCGCCCCAAAGGGAGGAGATCGCCGCCCTGCTGATTGAGGCGGGGGCTGGCGCGGCTGAGGCGGCCCATTACGCAGCCTGGGGCGGAACCATGGGGCGGGCCCTGCGGCTATATCAAAGCGAGGATTTCCGCGCCCTGCGCGAACAAGCGCAGGCGCTTTTATGGGCCCTGCTGCTGGGCCAGCTGCCCCTGGAGGGCGTGAGCGCCCTGGCTAAGGAGGGTACAGAGGCGGCGGCATTCATGCTTTCCTTACTGCGGGATATGCTATTGTGTAAACAAGGCCTGCTTGCCACGGAGAACCCTGAGCGGCAAGCGGAGATCGCCAAGCTTGCGCGGCGCTTTACAAGCGGGCGGATAACCTGTATCATAAATATACTGGCGGACGGGCTGGAAAGGCTGGCTGGAAACGCTTCGGCGCAGGCCACCTTCACAAGCCTATTCACACAAATTGCAGAGGAGATTTCTTAAATATAATGAAAACCG
The DNA here is from genome assembly GCA_034928145.1 of Candidatus Pelethousia sp. Taxonomy (GTDB): domain Bacteria; phylum Bacillota; class Clostridia; order Christensenellales; family CAG-138; genus Pelethousia. The sequence continues at coordinate 6,199 of JAYFPE010000004.1, forward strand.
TGATCGGTGTAAAATTTCGGGGCGGCAGCAAGGTCTACTATTTCGACCCTGGCGAGCTGCCCGTGCAGGAAGGGGACGGCGTGATCGTGGAGACCGCCCGGGGGGTAGAATTCGGGGATGTGGTCAACGGCCCTCACGAGGTGGAGGAAAACCAGATTTTTGCGCCGCTTAAGGCCGTGGAGCGCATCGCCACGCAAAAAGACCATGAGATGCGCGCACAGAACGCCGCTACGGAAAAGGACGCCTTCACCACCTGCATGGAAAAGATCCAGGCGCGGGGCCTCGATATGAAGCTGGTGGATGTGGAATACAGCTTCAACGGTTCCAAGGTTGTATTTTATTTCACAGCGGATGGCAGGGTGGATTTTCGCGAACTGGTCAAGGATTTGGCCAGCGTGCTAAAAACGCGCATCGAGCTTAGGCAGATCGGCGTGCGGGACGAGGCCAAGATGCTGGGCGGCCTGGGCAGTTGCGGCAGGCCGGTCTGCTGCAAAACCTTTTTAGCCGATTTTCAGCCCGTTTCTATCAAGATGGCCAAGGAGCAGAACCTCTCGCTTTCGCCCACCAAGATATCCGGCATCTGCGGGCGGCTGATGTGCTGCCTCAAATACGAGCAGGATTGCTATGAAAGCATGCGCAAGATGATGCCTAAGGTAGGCAAGGATGTGACCACGCCAGAGGGCATGACGGGCATGGCTGTGGAAAACAACGTGCTCACGGAAAAGACCAAGGTCAAGCTGCTGCTGCCGGACGGTTCCATCGACATCCGCGAATACCCCTTCCGCGAGCTGGGCTACCGTTCCCGGCCCGCACAGGCGCAGCAACCCCGCGAGGCGGATGAGTCGGTGGACATGCCGGCAGAGTATCTCGAGCAGGCTGAGGCCGAAAGCGCGCCCGCGCCTACGCAAGCAGAGCAGCCGGCGGAAGAAAAGCCGGAAGAAGATAAGCGGCCCACGCGCAGCAACCGATCCCGCCGCCGCAGATCGGGCAGTAACCGGCCCCGGCCCAATGGAGAGGCGGCCCCGCAAAGCCCCCGCGCGCCCCAAGCGTAAAGCCGGCGGCCCTCTCTAATAAGGAGCCGGAAAAGGCGTACCCCTGTGTTGGTAAAAATAAAAAGCCAACAAACAGCCTTAACCAAAACAGCCGCCACGAACGCCAGACCCCGCACACGCGCCGCCCGCGCAGGGCCGCCTGCGCGGGGCCTTGACAATATTGGTTTCCGTGCTACAATATTTGTGAAAACCATATGGAGGTATATCATTCATGGCATATGTGATCAACGAGGAATGCATCAGCTGCGGCGCTTGCGAAGCCGCGTGCCCGGTCAGCGCCATCTCCCAGGGCGACGATCGTTATGTGATCGACGCCGATTTGTGCATCGATTGCGGCGCTTGCGCGAGCACCTGCCCGGTTGATGCGCCCAACCCCCAATAATTCGTTTATTCGGGTGCAAAGGGTCCATCCCAGCGATGGGCCCTTTCTTTTTACCCTAATCACATAAAGGAATCAAGTGAATGGAGAAACAGCCGGAAAACAAGATGGGCAAGCAGCAAATCGGCCCCCTGATGCTTAAAATGTCCTTGCCGATGATGGTGTCCATGCTGGTGCAGGCTTTGTATAATATTGTGGACAGCATCTTCGTGGCCAAACTGAGCGAAAGCGCCTTTACGGCGGTTTCGCTGGTGTTCCCTTACCAGATGCTGGTGATATCCGTGGCGGTGGGCACGGGCGTGGGCGTAAGCGCGCTGGCCGCGCGCCGCCTGGGCGAGAAAGGACAGGTTGAAGCCAATGTGGCCGCAGCCCACGGCCAGTTTTTGGCGTTGGTAAGCGGGCTGGCCTTTTCGGCCATCTTTGCTCTGTTCACACCGGCGCTGATTCGCCTGTTCAAGCCGGATGCGGAAATTTACGCCCATGCCTGCACCTATCTATCTTGGGTAGGCGTACCCAGCGTGTTCGTGGTGCTCCAATGCATGTATGAGAAGATCCTCCAGGCCACGGGCGACGCCCTCCATTCCATGCTCGCCCAACTGGCCGGGGCCGTGTTCAACATCATTTTCGACCCCATATTGATTTTCGGCCTATTCGGCTTCCCCAAGTTGGGCGTGGCCGGGGCAGCCATCGCTACGGTGGCCGGGCAGGCCCTTGGAATGGGCCTGGGCTTTTATTATCTGCATAAAAAGAATACTTTCATCGATATCTCAATGAAGGGCTTCAGGCCGGATCGGGCCGTGATCCGTGAGATTTACAGGGTGGGCCTGCCCAGCGTCATCATGCGCTCCATCACCTCGCTGACCAGCTTTGGCATGAACCAGATCCTCATGGGTCTTACCCCTACGGCAGTGAGCGTGATGGGCGCTTATTCCAAGCTCGAATCCTTTGTATTCATGCCCGTGTTCGGCCTAAGCAGCGGCGCGATGCCCATCATCAGCTATAATTATGGCGCGCGCAGCCGAGAGCGTGTTCTGAGCGCCCTTAAATATAGCTGCCTATACGCCGGCCTCATCCTCTGCGGCGGCATGGCGCTGTTCCTGCTGTTTGCAAAGGAATTCCTGCTGCTGTTCAATGCTTCGGAACATATGCTGGCCATCGGTGTGCCGGCCTTGCGCATCATCAGCCTGGGCTTTCCGGCGGCGGCGCTGGGCATCATGTTCTCTACCTTCTTTCAATCCATCGGCAACGGCGGGCTAAGCCTCTTGGTTTCCACCTGCCGCCAGTTGGTCATCATCCTGCCGGTGGCCTACTTCCTTTCCGATATCTTTGGCCTCACGGCGGCCTGGGCGGCTTATCCCACCGCGGAGTACATCGCCCTATGCATCAGCGCCATTCTCCTTAGGCGGGTGATACGAACCTGCATTGAACCCTTGGCATGATCGGCATAAAATAAGGGGCTGCCGCACGTAATTTTCGCGCGGCAGCCCTTTATATTGCATATTCGATCGTTACCCCAACAGCGCGGCGATCCTGGCGGCCAGCTTGACGTTGTTATAAACCAGGGCGATGTTGCTCTCGAGGCTCTTGCCCCCGGTAGCGTCCTTAATGCGACCCAGGAGGAAGGGGGTGATCTCCTTTCCATGGATACCCTGCGCATTCGCCTCGGCCACGGCGGAATCGATCACGCCGTTGATGTAGGCCGGATCCATGCTGTATTCCTCGGGGATGGGGTTGACGATCAGCGTACCGTGGCCCAGGTTCAGCGCGTGGCTGACGCGCAGCGTGGCGGCGATCTCCTCGGGGGTATCCATGCGGCAATCCACGTTAAAGCCGCTGGTGCGGGTGTAGAATGCGGGCAATTCCGACGTGCCGTAGCCGATCACAGGCACGCCCTTGGTTTCGAGGTATTCCAACGTAAGGCCCAGGTCGAGGATGCTCTTGGCCCCGGCGCAGATCACGGCCACCTCCGTGCGGCCCAGCTCTTCGAGGTCCGCCGAGATATCCATGGTGGTTTCGGCCCCGCGGTGCACGCCGCCGATGCCGCCCGTGGCAAAGATGCGCACACCCGCGAGCTTAGCGAGGATCATGGTGGCGGCCACGGTGGTGGCCCCATCCTGCTTTTCGGCGATCAGGCGGGCGATATCCCGCCTGCTAGCCTTGGCCACGCGCTGGCCCGCCTTGCCCAGGTATTCGAGCTGCTCTTCTTCGAGGCCCACGCAAAGCCTGCCGCCCAATATGGCGCACGTGGCCGGCACAGATCCGTTTTCGCGGATGAGGCGCTCACAGGTGCGGGCCATTTCAACGTTTTGCGGGTAAGGCATGCCGTGGGAGATGATGGTGCTTTCCAGGGCCACCACAGGCCGGCCTGTTTCCAGGGCCTCCGCCACTTCCCGGGATAGCTTGAGGTATTCGTTCATGGTTTCCTCCAGTCGCATAAGTCGTATCATAGGATTCTATTTGAATATAGCCGCCGAAAGCGCGGGGCTGACGGCGGAATCTGATTGCAGGGTAAGCCCGGCCACACGGCAAGCAAGTTCGGCGGTTTTCGTTGCGCTATAGCCCAGAAGGCAGCCGGCGGTGATGGCGGCGGTGGCGCTATCCCCCGCGCCGGTGGCGTTGCGCACGGCCACATCGGGCGGCAGAACGAAACCCTCTCCTTCTTCGGCGCAGTAGTATACGCCCCGCGCCCCGGCGGAAACGAAGGCCCGCTTTACGCCCGCGAGGCATAGGGCGCGTGCGCACGCCGCGGGGTCATCCTCACCGGTGAGGGTTTGGGCCTCCATCAGGTTGGGCTTGATGGCGAAAAGCCTGGGTAACAGGGGCAGCAGGCGGCGGGCCTTGGCCGCGGAGACCGGATCGGCCACCAGGGGCACGGTTGCCTCCCCGGCTGCCCGCGCCAGCACGGCCGGGGGCAGGTTGGCATCCAGCAGGATGCAGCCGGCGGCATTCGCGGCGGCTATATCCAGCATATCCGGCGTCATCGCCTCGCACAGGGCCATGTCGTTGATGGCCACATGCATATCCCCCCGGCTATCCATAACGCAAAGGTACACGCCGGAGGGCAGAGGCAGGCGCGGCGCATGGCTTAGACCAATGCCCATGGCGCGGCAGGCATCCTCGAGAAGCCGGGCAAAGCCGTCGTTGCCCAGAGGGGCCAGCAGATCTACCGCAAAGCCCATACGGGCCAGGTTTTCGGCCATGTTGCGGCCCACTCCGCCCGGACTCATGCGTACGCTGCCCGGATTGGAATCCCCCAAAAGCAGGCCCGCAGCCGGCGCGCCGGTAATATCCAAGTTCATACCGCCTACGACGCATACGCTTTTTGCCATAGTCCCTCCGCTACCACGCATATTCTTAGGAGATTATACCATATCCCGCGCCAAAACGGATGGCAAAGCGGTGAATTCTGCTTGTTCTCCAAGCAAAATATAAATAACAGGGAGGCGGTGATACGCCTCCCTGCCTATGTGTAAAATTCCGGTTGCCGTTATTTGGCGTCGACCTTGGCCATGTGGGCGATGAGGTCGAGCAGCTTGGAGGAATAGCCCCACTCGTTGTCATACCAAGCAACGAGCTTGACGAAATGCTCGTTAAGGCTGATGCCGGCGTCCGCATCGAAGATGGAGGTATGGGCGTCGTGGATGAAATCGGAAGAGACGACCTTATCCTCGGTGTATTCGATGATGCCCTTGTATTCGGGGCTCTCGCTGGCCTTCTTCATCACGGCCTTGATCTCATCATAAGTTGCGGCCTTCTCGAGGCGGCAGGTGAGGTCGACCACGGAAACGTCCGCAGTGGGCACGCGGAAGGCCATGCCCGTGAGCTTGCCGTTGAGGTCGGGGATAACCTTGCCCACGGCCTTGGCAGCGCCGGTGGAGCTGGGGATGATGTTGAACGCCGCGCCGCGGCCGCCGCGCCAATCCTTTTTGGAGGGGCCGTCGACCGTCTTTTGGGTGGCTGTGGTGGCGTGCACGGTAGTCATGAGGCCCTCGACGATGCCGAAGTTATCGTGAATGACCTTGGCAAGGGGCGCCAAGCAGTTGGTGGTGCAGGAAGCGTTGGAGACCACGTTCATGTCGGCGGTATACTTCTCCTGGTTGACGCCCATGACGAACATAGGGGCATCGGAACTGGGGGCGGAGATGACTACCTTCTTGGCGCCACCCTGGAAGTGCGCGCTGGCCTTGTCGATGGTGGTGTTGATACCGGTGGATTCAATGATGTATTCCGCACCGCACTCGCTCCAGGGGATATCGCTGGCGTTCATCTGGGAATAGATGCGCACGGTCTCGCCGTTAACGATCAGGTTGCCGTCTTTAACTTCTACGGTGCCGTCGAAGCGGCCATGCACGGTGTCGTACTTGAGCATATAGACCATGTAATCGGGATCGATGAAGGGATCGTTGATGCCTACGACCTGGATCGCGGGGTCGATTACGCTGGCCCGGAAGGCCAAACGGCCGATGCGGCCAAATCCGTTGATGCCTACTTTGATTGCCATAAAAATATCCTCCATATAAGTTTTTTAAACATGTCCGCTAGGTGAAAGGACCTGCTCCCACCTATGATACTTAAACGATTATAGCTTATCTTATTGCATTTTCGGACAAGATGCAATAGATTTGCGGGGAAATTCCATTTTCCATTAAAACGGGACTTTGTTATAACATTAACTTATGACATTGCTAGTACAAAGTCGCATTTTTCCGGGATGTTGAAGGCCTTGGCGTAGGCGTTCTCCGCAGGCACCCACTCCGCCATGGCGCGCTGAAAGCGGGCCGCGTCGTAGCGCTGTTGCAAACGGCTGCGCTGGGCGGTGGCCTCCGCCTTCAGGTAAATGGCCAGGTCGTAGTAGGGGCCGAGCGCGGGGTGCAGGCAATAACTGCCCTCAATGATGGAGACGGGCGCAAAGGGGATGGCCTTGGGCGGCAGAAGCTGGCCGCTCTGGCAATCGAAGCGCCGCACATAGGCGCCCCGGCCCTCGCGCACGGGGCCGATCACCTCGAGGGCAAAGCGTTCCCTGTCGAAATTGCCGCCCGCCTGGGCCAGGCGCTCGGGCGTGCGCTGGCCGGGTTGGAGAAAGTAATCATCCGCATGGAACACCCGGCCGCCATAACGATCCGCCAGGAGACCGGCCAGGGTGGTTTTGCCGGCGCCGCTCTGGCCGTCGATGGCGATCACGGCCCGGCCCTTATCCCGTATGAGCGCATCCAGGCGCGTACAAAGCTCGTCCCCCATTTCCGTTTACACCAGATTTTCCGGATTGAGGGCCAGCAGGTCGGGCGGCACAAAGCGGCCGTCCTTGCGGATGAGCGCATCGTCGAAGTAGATCTCACCGCCGCCCATCTCGGGCGTCTGGATGCAGACCAGGTCCCAATGGACGGCGGACTTATTGCCGTTGTCACATTCGTCGTAGCAGCAACCGGGGGTGAAGTGGAAGCTGCCCGCGATCTTTTCATCAAAGAGGGTGTCCTTCATGGGGAAGGTGATGTAAGGGTTTACGCCGAGGGCAAATTCGCCTACGTAGCGCGCGCCCGCGTCCCTGTCGAACACGGCGTTGATGCGGGCGTTGTCATTGCAGGTCGCCTCCACGATGCGGCCCTCATGGAAGGTGAGGGCGATGTTTTCGTACGTGAAGCCTTCCATCACGGAAGGGGTGTTGTAGCGGATCGTCCCCTCGATGCTGCCCTTAACGGGGGCTGTAAAGATTTCTCCGTCGGGGATGTTCATATGCCCGGCGCACTTGATGGCGGGCAGGCCTTTGATGGAAAATTGCAGATCCGTGCCCGGGCCTGTAATGCGCACCCGATCCGTGCGCTCCATCAGGGCTTTGAGGGCATTCATGGCCTTGTCCATTTTGGAATAATCCAAATTGCAGACCTTGAAGTAATAATCCTCAAAGGCGACTGTGCTCATGGCCGCCTGCTGGGCCATCCCGGGGGTGGGGTAGCGCAAAACGACCCACTTGGTTTTGGGCACGCGGATCTTACTATGCACGGGCTCGTTGTAATGGGTTGCCAGGAGGGCCAGCTTCTCGGCGGGTACGTCGCTCAACTCGGAGTTGTTCGCGCCGCCGCGCAGGCCGATGTAAGCCTGCATGGCGTCCATCAGCTGGCCATCCACCCGGGCGCGCAGCATCTGCTGCTCCTTGGTTGCCCCGAGGGCCAGCTCGCGCGTTACATCCGGCCGGTTGTTCCATACGAAGGGCACGGCTCCCACGCGATATGCTTCGCGCACCAGGGCGCGCGTTAGCTCCTGCACCTCGCCGGTGGCGTCAATCAGCACCCGTTCTCCGGCCTTGAGGCCGCAGGAAAAATGGATCAGGTTATGCGCCAGTTGTTCAATTCTAGGGTCTGTCATATCGGAAACGTCCTCCTCATTCTTGCTTAGTCTTGCCCGTATCTTCCCGCACGATGTACAGGGGCCTGCCTCGCACTTCGTCGTAGATGCGGTTGAGATACGCGCCCTGTATACCTTGGGCGATCATCACCACGCCCAGCAGCAGCGCCAGCGCGCAGAAGGCGGCCACCCAGGCCGGCCCGCTCCAGACGCCCCGGGCGATCAGGCCCAGCACCGAGGTCGCGCAAACGCCAAGGCCCAGGTAACCGATCATGGTCAGCGGCCTTGCGGAAAAGCCCAATATGCCCGCCAGGGCCAGGCGCAGCATCTTTTTAAAGGAATACTTGGTGCTGCCCGCTGCCCGCTCATGGCGCACATAGGGCACGGCCACGGCATTGTAACCCATCCAGGCGCTCATGCCGCGAAGGAAGCGGTCATGCTCGCGCATGCGCAGGAAATCCTGCGCCACGGCCCGGTCCAGCAGGCGGAAATCCCCCGTATCCAGCGGGATGGGCCAGGCGCTCATGGCCCCAAGCAGCCGGTAATAGCACCAGGCCGTAAAGCGCTTGAAAATGGTTTCCCCCTCGCGGCGGGTGCGCTGGCCGTAGGCGATATCCGCCCCCTGCTCCCAGGCCCTGACCAGCTCGGCGATGACGTCCGGCGGATCCTGCAGATCGATATCGATGACGACGAGGGCGTCGCCCCGGGCAATGTCCATCCCTGCGGTCACGGCCAGCTGATGGCCGAAATTCCGTGAAAAGCGCAGGCAGCGCACCTGCGGGTGCGCCTTGGCCAGGGCCGTGAGGCCTGCCCAAGTGCCATCCCGGCTGCCGTCATCCACATAGATGATCTCATATTCGTACCCATCGAGGGCCGCCAGGGCCGCGTCCATTTGTGAAAAGGATTCGGCCAGCACGGCTTCCTCGTTGAAAGCGGGCACGATGAGGGAAAGAAGCTTAGCCAATTGGAAGACCCTCCCATCTTTTTGTCCCATGGCAACATTATACCCGTTTGGCTTATTATCTACAATTCTTAGATCCAAATACCGGAGAATTGGGGTATAATAATCCTGTATGAAGATTTTGCCGCCTTTTGGCGGCCGCAATAAAGGAGAGATGATTATGGCACTCGTTACCAGCACGGAAATGTTCAAAAAGGCCTATGCAGGCGGCTACGCCATCGGCGCGTTCAACGTAAACAACATGGAAATTATCCAGGGCATCACAGAGGCTGCCAAGGAGAATCAGGCCCCTCTGATTCTTCAGGTATCCAGCGGCGCGCGCAAGTATGCCAACCACACCTATCTCACCAAGCTGGTGGAGGCGGCCATCATCGAAACGGATCTGCCCATCTGCCTGCACCTCGACCATGGCGATACCTTTGAGCTTTGCAAGAGCTGCATCGACGGCGGCTTCACCTCCGTGATGATCGACGGCAGCCACCATTCCTACGAGGATAACGTGGCCCTCACCAAGCAGGTGGTGGCTTATGCTCACGACCACGGCGTGGTGGTGGAAGGCGAGCTGGGCCGCCTGGAAGGCGTAGAGGATGATGTTAAGGTAGCAGCCGGCGAGGGCAGCTATACGGACCCCGAGCAGGTGCAGGATTTCGTTACGCGCACGGGCGTGGATTCCCTGGCCATCGCTATCGGCACCAGCCACGGCGCCTATAAATTCAAGCCCGGCACCAAGCCCCAGCTTCGCTTCGACATCCTCGAAGAAGTTGAAAAGCGCCTGCCCGGTTTCCCCGTTGTGCTCCACGGCGCATCCAGCGTGATCCCCGAGTTTGTAGAGATGGTCAATGCCTACGGCGGCAGGATGCCGGACGCCATCGGCGTGCCGGAGGACATGCTGCGCAAGGCCGCTTCCATGGCCGTATGCAAGATCAATATCGACAGCGACCTGCGCTTGGCCATGACCGGCACCATCCGCAAGTATTTTGCCGAGCACCCGGACCACTTCGACCCCAGGCAGTATCTCAAGCCCGCCCGCGAGGCCATCAAGGCCATGGTGGCGCACAAGATCGTGAACGTCCTGGGTTGCAACGGCAAGGCCTGATAAGGAGCCATATGGAAGACTACGCCGATACCATCACCCTCACGGACCAGGACGGCAGCGAAGTCGAATTCGAAGTGCTGGATGTAGTGCCCTATGAGAACCGCGAATACGCCGTGCTCCTGCCTGCGGACGATGACTCCGACCAGCCCGAGGTGGTGATCTTGGAGCTCTTCGCGGCCCAAGAGGAAGATGCGGAGGATGTGCTCCAGGGCGTGGAGGATGAAGAGATCCTGGAGGCGGTCTTCAAGCTGTTTTTGCGGCGCAATCCATAAAAGCTGAGATCTAAAAAAGTGGCGGTTGACCGCCACTTTTTTGTTGTACTTAGATCTTTTTAATGTAGCAGCGCCTGCGCTTATGCTGCTCCACGTCGAAATCCCGCCATTGGGAGCGGACCTTATCGTTCCATTCCAGCATGGGCCCGGTTTCGGCGTATTGGATGCCGTTATTTAGGGCACTTTGCAGCAGCTTATCCATCACGATGGCGTTCACGCCCTGGCCTTGGTATTCCGGCCGCACGGCGATGAGGAACATATCCAGCGTGTCGTTATGGCCCATGGCCCACAGCACGCGCAGCGCGCCCGTGGGAAAGAGGCGGCCCCGCGTAGTTTGGAAAACCTTTTCGAGGCTGGGCGCGCATACGCCAAAGGCCGCCATGCGCTCGTTCTCATCCATCACGAAGCAGACGTAATCCATCTTGATCAACGGCAGGAACTTGGCCACATAGCGCTTGATCTGCGCCTCGTCCAGCTCCACCACGCCGTAAAGCTGGGAATAGGCGACATTCACCAGCTCGAACACCTGCTTTACATAAGGGTAGACCCCCACGTGCGTGCGCACCTTGGCCACGTGGAGCTTGTGGGCGGAGAGCGCCCACTCGGCGATGCCGTGAATACGGTTAACAATATCCGCATCCTTGGAAAGGAGCAGGCGGTATTCCACCCAATCCGTATCCTTGCTGTAACCCAGGCGCTGCAGGTGCTCGTTATAATAGGGATGGTTGTAATAGGTGAAGAACAGGCCGCGCCGGTCGAACCCCTCCACCAGCATGCCCTCGCGATCCAAATCGGTAAATCCCAAGGGGCCGTGGACTTCCTCGCAGCCCTTTTCGCGGGCAAAATCCTCCACGGCTTGGAAGAGGGCGGCGGATACCTCCGCATCGTCGATAAAATCCACCTGAGTGAAGCGCATACGGCTGACGCCCCATTTTTCATTGGCGCGGTGGCTGAGAATGGCGCCGATGCGGCCCACGATCTCGCCGTCCCGAAGGGCGAGGAAGCACTTGGCCTCGCAATAGGAAAAGGCTGGATTTTTAACCGGATCCCAATCGTCTAAGTCGTCCCCATAGGTGGCTGGCACGAAATAAGGGTTATCGGCATAGAGCTTGTTGGGATAATCCACGAAGCGGCGCAGATCCGCCCGGGTTTCCACCTGTTTGATGGTGACCATGAAAGTCCCCCTTAAAAAAAGAATAAATGCAAAAACAAATCTTATATATTATACCAGCATACTATCCAAAAAGCAAAATCCGTGTGAACTTTTTTGTAAAATCTTAAGAACTTGAAAGCGGGCGGCAACAGCCGCCCGCTTGGGAAAATACGTTGGTTTGGAGTTAGCGCTCCGTATAGGTGGTGTGCAGCAGCTCGTGGGCTTTGTGGCTGCCGGGCTTTTCAAAATACTCGGCGTAGATCTTTTGAATCGCCGGGTTCTGGTGGCTCTTGCGAATGGTCATGGCCTCGTCACAGGCATAGGTGGCGGCAGCGCGGGCCGCCCTGGGGTCGACCTCATAGCGCAGGCGGGCATCCACATGGGGCTGGCCGCCGCCGGTCACGCAGCCGCCCGGGCAGCCCATGACCTCGATGAAGTGATAGGTGCGCTCGCCGTTGCGGATGCTGTTGAGCAGTTTGCCCGCGTTGCCCGTGCCGTGGGCGATGGCCACCTTCACATCCATGCCGCCAATGTTGACGGTGGCTTCTTTGATACCATCCAAACCGCGCACGGCCGTGTATTCGACCTGCTTTATATCCTTGCCCTCCAGCACATCCGCCACGGTGCGCAGGGCCGCCTCCATCACGCCGCCGGTCACGCCGAAGATGACGGCCGCGCCGGAGGACTCGCCCAGGATATCGTCGAACTTTTCATCGGGCAGGTTGACGTAATCGATGGAGGCCTGGCGCAACATGCGCGCAAGCTCGCGGGTGGTGATGTTGGCGTCTACGTCGCGGTAGCCGTCCCGGCCCATTTCCGGCCGTATGATCTCGAATTTCTTGGCCGTGCAGGGCATCACGGAGACCACGAAGATATCCCTGGGATCCAAGCCGTTTTTCTCTGCAAAGTAGGTTTTGGTCACCGCGCCCTGCATCTGGTTGGGGCTCTTGCAGCTCGAAAGGTTGGGGATAAAATCCTTGTGGAAATGCTCGCAATATTTGATCCAGCCCGGGCTGCAGGAGGTGATCATGGGCAGCACGCCGCCATTTTGGATGCGCTCGATCAGCTCGGTGCCCTCCTCCATGATGGTGAGGTCCGCGGCGAAGTCCACGTCGAATACTTTATCCGCGCCCAGGCGGCGCAGGGCCGCGGCCAATTTGCCCGTGGAGCTGGTGCCGATGGGCATGCCGAACTCTTCGCCGATGGCCACGCGCACGGCTGGCGCGGGCTGGAAAACCACATACTTGCTGGGGTCGCTCAGCGCGGCCCAAACGGCGGCTGTGGAATCCTGCTCGGATAGCGCGCCGGTGGGGCAGGCGGCGATGCACTGGCCGCAGTTGATGCAGTAGGTCTCGCCCAGGAACCTGCCAAAGGGCGTGCCTACTTCCGTACGGAAGCCGCGGTTCTGCATGCCGATGGCGTCCACGCCCTGGATGGCATGGCAGGCGGCCACGCAGCGGCGGCAAAGGATGCATTTATTGTTGTCCCGCACAACGGAGGGAGAGATCTCATCGATGGTGCGGGGGGATTGCTCACCTTCGAAGGGAAGCTCGGTGATGCCCAGCTCATCGGCCAGGTTTTGCAGCTCGCAGGAGCGGTTGCGCTTGCAGGTGAGGCAGCTGCGGTCATGGTCGGAGAGGATCAACTCCAGCACGGCCCGGCGGGCGCCCAGCACCTTGGGGGAGTTGGTGATGATCTCCATGCCTTCGGCAACGGGCAGCGCGCAGGAAGCCTGAAGCTTGCCGCTCTTGGCATCCTCCACCAGGCACATGCGGCAAGCGCCGATCTGGTTAATATCCTTGAGGTTGCAGAGGGTGGGGATTTTGACGCCGGCCAGGATGGCAGCCTCCAATACGGTGCTGTCCTCTTTTACCTGAAGCTCCCGGCCATCGATCTTGAGTGTTACCATGATTCAAAATCCTTTCTTGGTTTATGGGTTCCGGCGCAAAGCGCCGGTCGGCTGCTGGAATACGATATAGAAATGTATATACCTATACACGTTAAAAGATTATCACACCAAACGGTCTTTGTCAAACGAAACCAAGCGGCGGGGCGGTCCTTTTTCTGTTCGCCGGGGTAGGGATACAGCCGCCATTTAGAGCAGAAAAGGGCTCCGGTTTTGCCGGAGCCCTTTGATTGTGTTGTGTGCTTGAAAGGGAATCACGCACCACACTCTCGCTTGCATATTCAGTATACCCCAAGCGGCTGCGCATTACATCACAAAACTATTACAAAAGCTCAAAATTTCGATTATTTTTTAATGATTTTTCTATGAAAGTCTGTTAAAACGCCTTGCGAAGCGGTGAATGCGCCTTTACGGGGCTGCGCAAGGGTGGAAATTCCCGCGCGCCTGCGGTACAATAGCGCCAAGCGGAAAGAATAAGGGGGCGTTATATGCGGATCAGGCTGATGCATGCGTGGGACGACCGGCTGGCGATCAGCCGTGTTTATGAGGAAAGCTGGAAAAGCGCTTACCAAGGCATCGTGCCGCAGGCATACCTGGATGCGATACCCGAGGGCCGCTGGGCAGGGACGCTCGATGACCCCGACTGGCATACGCTGGTTATGCTGGAGGGCGAAAGGATCATCGGCACCTCGGCCTATTGCGCCTCAAGATTTAAAGATATGCCTGGTTATGGCGAGATCGTCTCCATCTACCTTTTGCCCGAATACGTCGGCAGGGGTTACGGCCGGCCTTTGCTCAAGGCCGGTATGGACGGCCTGCGGCATTTGGGCTATGCGGATATTTTCCTCTGGGTGCTGGAGGAGAACGCCCGGGCGCGGCGCTTTTATGAGCGCTGCGGCTTTGCCGCAGATGGCGGACGGCTATGTGTCGATCTTGGCGGCGCGCAACTGCAAGAGGTTCGCTACACCCGCCGTTTAGAGCCGTGATCGCGGGGCGGGCAATGTTTTAAAAAAAGAGCGTATTTTATGGATATCAGCGTGGCGGTCGAAAAGATCGCCGGTTTCTACGAGGGCAATCTGAACGATATTAACCACATCCTAGGCAAAGGGTAAAACGGTATGCAAAGAAGTGAGCTTCAGATCGGCAATACCCCTGCGCTGCGCTGGGGCGAGGCGGCCGACAAAATCTACCTGTTCGTGCACGGCAAGGGCGGCAATAAAGAAGAGGCCGCGCGCTTTGCGGCCATAGCCTGCGCCAAGGGCTGGCAGGTGTTGAGCATAGACCTGCCGGGGCATGGGGAATCCGGCTATGCGGCGGATGAATTTGTCCCCTGGCATGTGACGCCGGAATTGCATACGGTCATGGCTTACCTAAAGCCGCAATGGCGGCGGATCGGCCTTTGGGCGAACAGCATCGGCGCCTGGTTCAGCATGCTGGCTTATGCGGACATAACCTTTGAGAAATGCCTGTTTATTTCCCCGATCCTCGATATGGAGCGCTTGGTCGAAAATATGATGCAATGGGCCGGCGTAACGGAAGAAAGGCTGCAAAAGGAGCAGGAAATCAAAACAGGCTTCGGCGAAACGCTGTCGTGGCAATATCTGCTGTATACAAGAGAGCATCCCATTATAAAATGGAATTCGCCTACAGAAATTTTATATGCCGGGCAGGATAACCTGACGGAGCGGCCCGTGGCGGAGGCCTTCCGCGCCCGCTTCCATGCCGGCCTGACCGTGATGGAGGATGGCGAGCATTGGTTCCATATGCCGGCGCAGCTGGCCGTGCTGGATCGATGGGCGCAAAACCACGCCGAATAGCCGCTGCTTTGTAAAGCGGGCGGTATCCTTATTCAGGATGCCGCCTGTTTATATATACAGGCCCGGGCGGCCTCGGCGCTTGTTGACAAAAAAGGGCCGGGATTGCTATAGTGAAGAGAAATCCGCTGGCCTGAGCGAACCGGGAGGAGATTGGATATATGGAACAATCCGTGCTGACGAACGCGCTCCGCATCCTGCTTTTCTGCCTCGTGCTTTGGAGCCTGATCTTTTTTCTGATGAGCAAGCTGCGCGTGCCGGATAGGTTTCTCGACGGCCTGCCTATTGAGGGGCGCAACATTATCGTGATCGGCCTGATCCTCTGCGTGGTGTGCATCCAACTGGCTTTTAACGGCCATTGGCGCGCAGCCTTTGACGGGCGCTGGTGGACCTACCGCATGGATTGGTATATCCTGTTTTTCACCACGCTCAAATTGTTTGACAGCATGCGCATCCGCACCAAGGCCAGCAAGGCCGCGGCGTCGCAGGCGGCCGCGGAGCGGGAAGAACGCCGCCGGCAGCGCAAAAAAGCGGGGCCTACCCCCAAGCGGCAGCAAACCGGCGAAAGCAGCCGGCGTTCCCGGGGTTAGCCGAAAAACTTATTTAAGGAGAGAAAGACCTTGCACAACGCCCGCCTGCGCGCGTTCCGCTTCGTATGCAAGCGGTCTGTGCCCATCCTGTTCGAATATATTTTTCTTGGCATCGCCTTTGGCATTTTGATGAACCAGGCAGGGTATGCGCCCATCTGGGCCATGCTTTCCGCCGCGTTCATTTACGCCGGGGCCATGCAGATCGTGATGGTGCCCCTTTTGAGCGGCGGCGCGCCCCTTTGGACGATTGCCGCCATGACGCTCTTTATCAACGCGCGGCACATATTTTACGGCATCGGCTTTGTGGAGCGCTTCAAGCGCATGGGGCCTCTCAAGTATGCCTATATGGCCCTTACCGTAACGGATGAGACCTATTCCCTGCTCATCTCCCCACAATACCCGGCGGATGTGGAGCCTATGCTGGGGGATTTTTACACCAATCTCCTGGCCCATTGCACCTGGATCTTGGGTTGCACGCTGGGCGCCGTCGCGGGCCAGGTGCTGCCCGTAGACCTGACCGGCATCGATTTTTGCGCCACGGCTTTCTTTATCACCGTGGTGGTGAGCCAATGGCGGCAGTTCCCCTCGCGCATCCCGGCCCTGGCGGGCCTGGTCAGCGCGGCTGTCTTCCTCGTGCTTCTGGGGCCGGCTCGTTTCATCATCCCGGCCCTGGCCGTGAGCATGGCCGCGTTGATGATGCTCAGGGACCGGGTGGAGCTGCAAATGCGGGGAGGGCAGGCCCATGAATAACGCGTTGGATACAGCCCTGGTGGTGGCCGTGGTGGCGCTGATTACCGCCTTTACCCGCGCCCTGCCATACCTGCTCTTTGGCGGCAGGCAGAACCTGCCCGCCATGGTGCGTTATTTGGGCGCGGCGCTGCCCGCCTCGATCATGGTAATCCTGGTGGTCTATTGTTTGCGCAATATCCAGCCCGCGGCCTATCCGCACGGCCTGCCGGAAATCATCGCCTCGGCGCTGGTTGTGGGTCTGCAGCTATGGAAGAAGAACGCCTTGTTCAGCATCGGCGCGGGCACGGTCTGCTACATGTTGCTGTTACGGCTGATGGCCTAGCTTTGCCCACCGTTTTTGCTTGTCAAAAAAGTGGCCGCGGCCACTTTTATGAGGATGCGCGCTTTGCCTAAAGCGCTGCGCGTTTCCGGGCGGCAAAGCGTGAAAAGCAAGAAAGCCTGCGGCTTTCATCCGTTTCGGCGTACAGAAGGTGAATTGCCGCAAAGCGGCAAGAGAGGCCCCCCTGGGGGGTGCCGCCGAAGCCGCAATAGAAGGCAGGGGCTGCGGCTCCTTGACAACCCCGGGTTTTTGACACTCTGAAGCGGGATGCGGTTGACAACCGCGCCCGCTTTTTGCTACTATATATATGGACTTTTCTCGCGCGGTTCGCGCAAAAACCGGGTTTTTAAGTTTGGGCCCTGCGCCCAAATCAAAACACGGTCGGCCCGCACTCCACTTTCTGTGGGACGATACGCATAAAAAGGAGGCATCATCTATCCGCAAGGCTTGCGGTGCGGCAGTGTGGAGACCTGCCGTAAGGCTCATACGGCCAGCTCCGTATGGGCGAGGCAGCGCGGGCGGAGGCCCCGCGGCCAGAGCCGGCGAACATGGCAAACGTAACGCTCAAAAACATCACCAAGGTCTACGACAACAAGGTCACGGCAGTCCACGATTTTAACCTTGAGATCGCGGATAATGAGTTCATTGTGCTGGTGGGCCCTTCGGGCTGCGGCAAATCCACCACCCTGCGCATGGTGGCGGGCCTGGAGGAGATTACCTCGGGCGAACTCTACATCGGCGACAAGCTGGTCAATGACGTGCCCCCCAAAGACAGGGACATCGCCATGGTCTTCCAGAACTACGCCCTTTACCCCCACATGACGGTCTATGAAAACATGGCCTTTGCCCTTACCCTGCGCAAGGAGCCTAAGGATGTGATCGACCGCAAGGTACGGGAGGCGGCGGAGATTTTGGACATCACCGATTACCTCAAGCGCAAGCCCAAGGCCCTCTCGGGCGGCCAGCGCCAGCGCGTAGCCATCGGCCGCGCCATCGTGCGGGATCCGCAGGTGTTTTTGATGGATGAGCCCCTTTCCAATTTGGACGCCAAGCTGCGCAACCAGATGCGCGCTGAGATCATCAAGCTGCGCCAGCGCATCGATACCACCTTCATCTACGTGACCCATGACCAGACCGAGGCCATGACGCTGGGCGATCGCGTCGTCATCATGAAGGATGGCTTTATCCAGCAGATCGGCACCCCGCAGGAGGCTTTCGACCACCCCGCAAACCTTTTCGTTGCGGGCTTTATCGGCACCCCGCAGATGAACTTCTTCGACGCCGAGCTGATACGCAGCGGGGATGATTATTACGTACGCCTGGGCGGCGCGGATTTCGCCATCTCCGAAGAGAAGCAGGCCGTGCTGCGTGAAAAGAACGTAGCGCCCCAGACCGTGACCATGGGCGTGCGGCCCGAGCACATCATGCTCTGCGCCGCTTCCGCACCGGAGAGCCACATCAGGGCCGAGGTGGATGTTTCCGAAATGATGGGCAGCTCCATCCACCTGCACGTGCGTGCGCTGGAGCAGGATGTGGTGATCGTGCTAGCCACGGTAGACCTGCCCGCCGAGCACCGCGGCGGCTTCCGCCTGCACGACGAGGTCAACTTTACCTTTGGCGGCAATGTGGTGCACCTTTTCAGCAAGGAAACGGAGCAGTCGCTGCTTTAAGAGCCGGGTCTTGCCGAAAACGATGAATTTAGGGCGGAGCGCTTTGCGCTTCGCCCTTATGGGTGTCAAAAAAGTGGCAATGCCACTTTTTTGAGTTTGCATGAAACAACTGCTCGTACCTTGCGGTCGTTGTTTCATGCAGTGAAAGCCTTGGCAAGCAAGGCTTTTCGCTCGCGGCGTACATGCCGCCGCTCACGATTAAAGCCTCCGGGTGCTGTGGCCCCCGATCCCCCAGGAACCTTTTCGCCCTTATGTTATGCTGTACTTTCTCAAACAAGCGGCCCGGCATGCGCGGCGCGGATTTTATTTGCAGCAAAGTCTACACCGGGGCTGGGAATTTTGCGATATATAGGGTAAAATGGTATAAAAGGGTATGATACATCCGGCGCGCGGTATCGATAAGCCTGGCGGGAAGGGGTTCTTAATGAAAAAGCAAGTCCTGTTTTCTTTAATCTTGGCCGCGGTTTTGCTGCTGGTTCCCGTGGGGGTCCTGGCGGCGGATGCGACGCCCACGGGCAGCGGAAATGCGCTTTCTTCCAACGGCGCGGAGGCTTTCACCATCACGACTAAGGACAAGTTGGATTCCACAGCCATGCGCGCCAGCCTGGCGGGTTTTACGGAAGGCGACGCTTCCGCCGGCGCCACCGTGGCCTGCTGGAAGGATGCGGATGGGAGCCTCAAATTCGTTTATTTATCGAACGCAACCGAACTCACCCTGAACGCGGGTAAAACGGCGAACCTTTCCGGCAACGTCAGCATCGGGAGCCTCACCATCGGGGCGGGCGCCGGGCTGATCGTGCCCGCCGGCACGGATACCGCGAAAAACAGCCTTACCGCTGAAACCACGGTAATCGTTAGCGATGGCGGCACGCTGACCAACAGCGGCACGGTAACGGCGAAGAGCGGCATCAGCACGACGGGCAGCAAGAGCACCATTAGCAATGGCAGCGGTTCCGAGCTGATCACGCCCACAGTGGAGGTTGGCGCCGGCGGCAGATTAACCAACGAGGGCAGCATTGCGGGCAGCCTGATCAACCAGGGCAACGCGGACCTGGATGGCGGCACGGTGAGCGGCCATATTGAAAACAGCGGCGATGTGGTGGGCACGAAGCCCCTCACCATCGGCAAAGATCAGAAGCTTACCATCACGGGCACAGGCTATGTCAGCCCCAGCATCGTTAACGATGGCGGCGCGGTTACCCTCAAGGATGAAGCGCTGGTGCGCGGCACTGTGTCCAACACAGGCGCGGGCACGTTGAATGTGGAAGGCGGCGAGGTGAGCGGCAAGGTTACCAACAATTCCGGCGCCACGGTAAACGTAAGCGGCGGCACGCTCAATAACGTGACGAACAGCGGCGCGTTAACTGTATCCGCCGGCCAGATAGACGGCAACATAAGCAACGAGACGGGCGGCGCGCTGACCTTGAGCGGCGCCGGCGCGATCAATAAACCGCTTAATAACGCGGGCGGGTTCACCATGACCGGCGGCACCTTGGCCGGCTCGCTGGATAACGGCGGCACGGCCGCCATTTCCGGCGGCACGGTGAACGCGAATATAAGCAATGAAAGCAACATGAGCCTTTCAGGCGTTACGGTAAACGGCGATATGGCCAACGCCGGCGCGCTTACCCTGGGCGACGGGGTAACCCTGGCGGGCGATGTGGTGGAGAATGGCGAGGACGGGACGATCACCGGCTCATCGCTGAGCATAGGTTCCGGCACGGATATGTTCAACGAGGGCATCGTGAGCGCCAAAGCGGTCACGGTCAACGGTACGCTTGAAAATAAGAAGGGCGGTACCATCGCCCAGGATTCCACCCTCACCAACAACGGCAAGCTGACCAATGCGGGCATCATCGCCAGCTCGTCCCTGAGCAATACCGGCACGCTGACCAACCAGAGCAAGGGCGAAATCTCCAGCGCCGCCGTGAGCAACAGCGGCACGCTCACCAACGCCAAGGATGGCCGTATCGCCAACAAAGACGCCACCGTGACCAACACGGGCACCCTCACCAACAGCGGCACCATCACCGCCAAGGTGACCAACGAGAAGAGCGGCACGCTCACCAATAAGAGCGTCATCACCGGCGCTGTGACCAACAACGGCGGCACCGTGACCAATGCTGAAAGCGGCTCCATGTCCGGCTCTATCACAAACGGCGAAGGCGGTACCATTTCCAACGGTGGCTCTATCTCCGGCGATGTGGATAATAAAGGCACCATCAAAAATACCACGGATACGGCCTCGGTCAGCGGCAAGGTTACGGGCAAAGAGATAGAATCCACTGACGCAGCCAAGCCCATCACCGCCACCAACTCGGAAAAGACCGTGACCCTTTCGGATATGCCAGCGGGCTCCGTGCTGACCACGGCCAAGCTTGCGGAAAGCAGCGACGGCTATAAGTCCCTCAAATCCACGGCCAAGGATGCCAAGGTCATCTGCGCATACGATATCACCTGCAACAAAACTTTTACGGGCACCAAAACCCTCACCTTCCTCCTTGGCAAGGACTATGCGGGCAAGACCATCACCGCCCTGCATTACATCAACGGCATCGTCGATACCTATAAGGGCAAGGCGGATTCCAGCGGCAATTTCAGCATGCCCATCACTTCCCTGAGCCCCTTCATGCTGGTTGAAGGCGCAGTCAGCGGCAGCGGCAGCGGCGGCAGCGGCTCCAAACCCGTGAAAACGGGTGATGCGGCGGATTCTCTCCCCGGCCTGTCCTTGATCCTGCTGGCCGCCGGGGTCTACATCTGGCGCAAGCGCACCGCATAAAGCCTGCAAAAGCATGAAATACTGGAAGAAACAGGGCGCCCGGCGGGCGCCCTGTTGACATGTGGGGAATATAAATGTAAAATATGCATATTATAATCTATTGAAAGGATCCCCAATGGAAGATTCGGACGGCGACGAAAGTCCAAGTAACGCCATAGAGCGCCAGCGCGCATACTGGTACCGGGCATGACCCATGCCTCCTTAGCGGGGGTAAGTGGGGTATGCCTTTTTGCATACCGAAAATGAAAGATCGGATTCCTCTGGTTGGGGGGTATTCCGCAGGAACATAAAGGAGAGATTTTTTGAATTCCATTCCCAGACAATTGCTTTTGCAAGCGGTTTTGATATTGCTTAACGCCTTTTTTGCGGCTTCGGAGATCGCCGTGATTTCCCTAAGCCCCAATAAGTTGCGCCGTATGGCGGAAGAGGGCAATAAGAGCGCGCCCCGGCTTTTGAAGCTGGTGGAGGAGCCGGCGGGTTTCCTCTCCACCATTCAGATCGGCATTACCATGGCCGGCTATTTGGGCAGCGCCTTTGCGGCCGAAAACTTTTCCGATTATATCGTGGCCTGGATCTATGATGGCCTGAAGTTCCAAAGCATGAGCCCGGCCGCGCTCAACTCCATCTCCATCGTGCTCATCACCATTATCCTGGGCTATTTCACCCTGGTGCTGGGTGAGCTTGTGCCTAAGCGCATCGCCATGCAAAAGCCCATGGAGGTAGCCAAGGTGACCTCCGTGGTGGTGGGAGGCATCTCGGTGGCGATGAAGCCGGTGATCCGCTTTCTCAGCGCCAGTACAAACCTGGTGCTACGCTTGTTGGGCCTGAAAACCGAGGCGGAGGACGAGACGGTTTCCGAGGATGAGATCCGCATGATGGTGGATCTAGGTGAGGAGCGCGGCGCGATCGACACGGATGAAAAGGAATGGATCCAAAACGTGTTCGAATTCAACGACGTATCCGTTTACGACGCTATGACCCGCGCCACGGATGTGGAGGCCATCTCTTTAGAAGATACGAAAGAGGAGATCCTCACCCGCATCCGTGAAACCGGCCTTTCCCGCTTCCCCGTTTACGATGAGGATATCAACGACATCGTGGGCGTTCTCAATTCGCGTGATTTCCTGCTGGCCGTGGGCGAGGGCAAGCCCTGCGATACGGCAAGCCTCATGCGCACGCCCTACTTCGTGCCCGAATCCATCCGCGCGGACCAGCTTTTCAAGGATATGCAGCACAACAAAATCCATATCGCGGTGGTCATCGGCGAGTATGGCGAGCTGGCGGGCATCGTCACCATCGAAGATCTGCTCGAGCAGATCGTGGGCAATATCTACGACGAATTCGACCCGGAGGAGCCGGAGGAGATCCAGCAGATCGGCGATAACCTCTGGCGCGTCTCGGGCAGCACCCGGGTGGAGGATTTGGCCGAGGCCCTCGATATGGATATCCCCGAAGACGAGGATTACGACAGCGTGGGCGGCATGGTCTTCAGCTGCCTGCATACCATCCCCCAGGATGGCGATACGCTGGAGGTGGAGGTCAACGGCCTGCGCATCTACGTGAAGCGCATCGAGGAGCGGCGGGTGGAAGAGGCGCTGGTAGAAAAGCTGGCCCAATGCAAGCGCGAGGAAGACGGGAAAGAAGAGGCGTAGGATAGCCATGCATACAAGCGGGGACGCGCAACTTCCGGCGCGTCCCCTTCTTTAATTTGCGGGAGGTTCAGGCCCCCTGTATCTCTTTCTGCGCCTTTTTGGTGAGCTTGGAGAAGGTTTGCTCATAGGCGTGGTCACACATGGCAAAGACCAGGTCTTTGGGAAGCTCGGCATCGAGATATACGCTGTTCCAGTTGCGCTTGTCGCTATAAAAGCCGGGCACAATATCCGCATATTGGCCCCGGTACAACTCGGCCAGCAGCGGATCGCACTTGAGGATGAGCATGGTGCGGCCGCCGTGGGGGCCGTATTGCAGGCCCGGTGTGCATTGGGCGGCGAAGAGCTTGCCCCCTACCTGATAGCGTAGCCATTGCCACTCCACCTTGAAATCCTTTTGCACGCCCGGCATGGCCAGCAGATAATCATCCAGTCCAGGATAGTGCAAGGCGGCGAGGGCCGGGCCGTTGGGCTTATAGAGCACATGGCGGGGCAGGCCGCCGTATTTTTTTACCGTTACGGTCAGCATGTAGCCTAAATCCAGCAAATTGGTAAGGCTGTAGCTGTTATCCGGGTGGGCCGTACAGAACAAATGCCGGTAGCCAAGGGCAGCCATTTCCTTTTCGCCTTCGATGAGCAGCTTGGTCTGCAGCTTGTGGCCACGGTAGGCGGGGCGCACCGCTACGGAGTCCATATGCGCCGCTTTGGGCAG
The DNA here is from genome assembly GCA_034928145.1 of Candidatus Pelethousia sp. Taxonomy (GTDB): domain Bacteria; phylum Bacillota; class Clostridia; order Christensenellales; family CAG-138; genus Pelethousia. The sequence goes on from JAYFPE010000004.1 coordinate 29,640, forward strand.
CTCCGCAGGCCAAAGCCCCGCGTCTCGGCCCAGATTTTCTTCGGCCAGGCCAGGGAAGTGCGCCTGGAATACACCGGCAATGCTTCCATCCGGCGCTTGCGCAACCAAGATGAAGCCGTCCCCCTGGATCTGCGCGGCCAAAAAGGCCTCGTCTGCGGGTGCGAACCACGCCGGCTGCCGCAGGGATGCCGTGGTTTCCGCTATCACCCGCATCAGACTGGGCAGGTCGTTTAGGCCGGCTTTTCGTATTACAAAATCCATGCTTGTCTCCTTCCGGATCGTGTGCACACCATGCTATAAATTCCTGCTTTTAGTATAACGGTTCCCGCCCGGCAGCGCAATGCACGTGCGGGGACGGAACGGAGGCTTTTCGAACCGGCTGCGCGGGCACTCTTCGCCGCGTGATGCCGCGAAAATGCGCCTATGGCATAGGCTTCGTCCCATACGGGCGAGAGCGCTCTCTATTTTATCCGCAAGATGGCGGAAATGCTGATATTTTATTGCATTCTGTAGATTTTGCGTGTATAATTTATCCAAATGCATGGTGGTTTGCTATGCGAAAAAGGCCGCCTTTCCGCCTGTTTTCGGTTAGAATAGGAGGCTTGAAAACCAGAGTAGGAGGATGGGAAAAGGTATGTGATAGGCTGGCGGTTCGCTGCCTATCGCTATGTCTGCTTTCCACACTAAGCATATGCGCCATATCATGGCGCGCCTGCTGTGCGGGTGGAGGTACCCATCGAGCTGGCGACGGCTTTCTATGGGATTCGGCAGAAACGAGAATAACCCGATGATTAGCGAGAAAACAAATGTATTTTAAATCGCGCCAACTGATCCTTATGCTCTTTGATACGCTATGCATGGCGGCCGTCTGCTTCATGCTGGTGTTCGTCGCGCGCTCGGCTTCGAGCAATCTATCGACCGTGCAGGATAGGCTGGCAAACTGCGTTTTGCTCTATCTGTTCGTGTTTGCCAGCCGCCTAAGCTTTTTATGCTACCGCCAGGTATGGCGCTACGCGGGCGCGCCGGAATACCTCCGCTTGGTGCTGGCGGATTTCATCGGCGGCTGGGTCTATATTCTAGCTACGAGGCTGCTGATGCAGGCATTCTTCGCTTTTGCGCTGGCCGTATCCATCGTTACGGTGGATTTGCTCTGTGCCCTTTCGTCGCGCTTTCTCTACCGGGAAGCGCTCAATTTTCAAACGCGCCGGATACGCGATAACAGCGGCCACAAGATCAACGTGGCCATCATCGGTGCTGGCAGGCTGGGCGTGCAGCTGGCGGAATCCATGCTACAGAACCGCCATTCGCGCTATGTGCCCTATTGCTTTTTCGATGTGGATCCGGCCAAGATCGCCAGCTTCGTGAGCGGCGTTAAGGTTTACGCCGGCGATGGGGACGAACTTAATGTCATGGCCCGCATGCCCATCCAGGAAGTGATCATCGCCCTCTCCGATATGGACGGCGATAAAAAGCTTGCCCTATTTAACCGCTATACCAAGGCTGGTTACCCGGTAAAAATCTACGATTTCCCCATCGAGCGCATCGGTGACAATAAGCGCCGCATCCGCGAAATTCAAATCGAGGATTTGCTCTCCCGGGATGTGCGGCTGGTTGATACGGAAAAGGCCGCCTCCTATTACCGGGGGAAAACGGTGCTGGTCACGGGCGCGGGCGGCTCCATCGGCAGCGAGCTGTGCCGCATGCTGGCCCTGATGCACCCAAACAAGCTGGTGCTGCTCGATTGCAATGAAAATAACGTTTACAACATCCACCAGGAGCTGATGCGCACCTATAAAGGCCAGCTGCAAACGGCTGTGGAGATCGCCTCCGTGCGGGACCGGGAGCGCATCCGCTCTATCTTCAAGCGCTACAGGCCCGAGGCCGTGATCCACGCGGCCGCGCACAAGCACGTGCACTATATGGAAAAGGATTGCGCCGAGGCCATTAAGAACAACGTACTAGGCACGCTCAACGTGGCGGACGCGGCTGAGGAATTCGGGGTGGACAAGTTCCTCTTCATTTCCACGGATAAGGCGGTGAACCCCACGGGCGTGATGGGCGCGAGCAAGCGCCTGTGCGAGATGATCATGGAGAGCCGCTGGGATAGCGCCACCCGCTTTGCGGCTGTGCGCTTTGGCAATGTGCTGGGCTCAAGCGGCTCCGTGGTGCCGCTTTTCCAGCGCCAAATCGAGGCGGGCGGCCCCGTTACCATTACGGACAACCGCATCATCCGCTATTTTATGACCATACCCGAGGCCGTGTCCCTGGTGCTGGAAGCCGGGGCCATGGCCTCCCAATCCGAGATCTATGTGTTGGATATGGGCAAGCCCGTGCACATTCTTGGCCTGGCGGAAAAGATGATCGAGCTGGCCGGTTACGTGCCCCATCAAGATATCGAGATCATAGAGGTGGGCCTGCGGCCGGGCGAAAAGCTCTATGAGGAGCTTTTGATGAAGACCGAATCCCTTACGGCCACGGAAAACGCCAAAATCTTCATCGAACGGGGTACGCCGCTGACCAGGGAGCAGGTGGAGAGCTATGTGCGCAAGCTGCTGAGCCTGGCCGCCCAGGGCGACGACCTCAGCATCCGCACCTCTCTATTGGAGATGATCCCCACCTATCATCCGCCGACCGAGGTCAACGGCAAGGTGACGGGTACGGTACAGAGCGTAGTAGAGGCCGGCGCGTCCGTCTGCGGCTAGTAAGCCGCAAGGGGAATCCTATATACATACAATCAGGGGCCATCGCGCGAAGCAAGCGCGATGGCCCCTTGTTGTATTGCTCGGCGGAGGGAGCGCTTCGCAGGGCGGCATACCAGCATCTCAACGCACAGCCAACAAAACAAACGGCGAAGGCCCTGACGCGTATCAGGAGGTTGTGCCCAGAGGCCGCCGATTGTGTAAAGCTAACAAACGGCCTTCAGACGCAACGATCACCATTAAGGCTGGCCCCCGAAGCCGCCGTCCGCGTAGGACCCGTGTGCGCAGGGCCTTATGCATTGGTGTTCAGCGCGGCAAAGCTTATCTTGTTGTTCTTGTGCAGAACCTGAAAGACCTTATATTGCCTGTCATAAGCCGACTTATCCGCGGCGTTGGGGTAAAAAACGCGGTAGGGCGGCAGCAGTTCCTTAGCTGCGGCCACGGCGGGTATCGCGCCGGTGGCGGCGGCGATGAGCACGGCCGCGCCCAGCGCGCCCACGTTTTGCGGATCCGGCAGGGTGGCGACCTTATGCCCTAAAACATCGGCCAGAATCTGGCAGATCACGGCTGAGGAAGCGCCGCCGCCGCACACCATGATGATTTCGGAAGCGGGGAGCTTGCGCTCGTGGGCCTCGAGCATCAGGCGGCAATGAAAGGCGATTCCTTCGATTACGGCCCGAATGAGGGCGGATTTGCCCGTATCGATGCCGATGTTGAAGAACATGCCCCGGGCGCTGGCATCCTCAAAGGGGCAACGGTTGCCGTGCAGCCAGGGGGTGAAGATCACGCCATTGCTTCCCGGCGGCACTTCGCTCACCACCTCGCAAAGGTAATCGTAGAGGCTCAAATACATGCTCTCGAGCGATTCGGCCACGTGCGTTTTTTGCAGGTAAATGCCAATCTCATCCAGGGCCAGGTGATCCTTGACCCATTCGAGGCACTTGCCGGCGGTCTCCATCTCGGCAAAATAGTGGTAAAGCCCGCGCTGGCAGCCCACGATGGCGGCAATGGAAACGGCAGGGTCTACGATCTGCTTATCCGTTACAGTGGAGATCCAGCCGGAGGTGCCCAGGTAAATGTGTGTTTCGCCCGGCGCCACGGCTCCCACGCCCACGCCGATCAGCTCCGCATCCCCCCCGCCGCCATAAACGGCAGTGCCGGCGGAAAGGCCCAGCTCGGTCGCGGCGGCGGGCGCAATGCGGCCGGCCAGGTCCGAGGAGGCGATGACGGGGGGCAGGTGATCCATGTTCACGCCCGCCAGGTCGCACAGTGTTTGACTCCACGCGCATTTGGGGCCGCGCACATCGCACAGGAAGGTGGCATAGGCCGAGCCTTCGGTCATGGTCATCTCGCCTGTGAAGCGGAAGACGAGGTAATCCTTAACGTCCAGCCATTTGTAGATGCGACTGTAAATTTCGGGCTCGTTTTCCTGCACCCATTTGTATTTCCATAAGGGATCCTTAATGCTGGTGGGCGCGGCTTTCGTGAGGGAGAGCCAGGTGAGCAGCTTGCGCGCGTTGTAACCTGCGATGCGGGGCGCTTGCGTGAAACCCCGGGCGTATTGCTTTTGCGCCCGATTATCCATATAACTCATGGCCGGCCGCAGGTACCTGCCGTCTTTACCGACCAACACCAGGCCTTGCATCTGCGAGCAAAAGGAAACCGCTGTGACCGCTTCCGCGGCTAGGCCGGTTTTATGCAAAACCGCTTTGGTCGTTTGGCAAAGGGCGGCCCACCACTCGTCCGGATCCTGCTCCGCGCCGCCGTTTTTTAGCATGTAGAGGCCATAGCCGGCATAGGCGGAGCCGACAAGGGCGATTTTGCCCTCGAGGCGAAACAAGCAGGTCTTCACGCCGGTGGTGCCTACATCATAGGTGACGGCATAGGTTGGCGCAGCCATAAGAAACCCCTCCCGATATACGCAGATTTGTACGGCGCCGGGCCGCAGACCCTATTGGAAAAGTGAGTACTCACTCATTACATATGTATAAAAAAGCGGATGCGTGCAAAAACTCGTTCCGTCCGCATCCGGCAAGCCGGTGGAAATGCCGCCTATTGGGCCAGGTCGTTGGTATTCATTTGGCCACGATAAACCACGAAGCGGCAATATAGGTATTCCAGCACCAGGTTACAAAGCATGGTTACGCCCAGCACCAGGTAGTCGTTAACGCCCATGCGCTCCGCGGCATCCCCCAGCCAGGTGGAAAGGGGCGTAAAGATCAGATAAAACCCGAGCACCAGCAGCATCGCTTTGGGCACGTTGGCGGCCGATTTAAAGGTGAAGCGCCGATTGACCGTGAAATTATAAAGCACCGAGGCCGTGAGGGCGATCAGATAGCTAGGCCAGTAGGGGAAGGAGGTGACCTCGTTGAAGAGGGTGAACAAAAGCACCTGGATCAACCCGGCGGAGGCGGAAAACAAGGTGAATTTGAGGGCCTGCCAGGCCGTTTGCCCGGATGTGAGCGCCGCCGCCTGCTTTGCGTTTTCAGTTTTCATGCATGGCCTCCAGATTGGGAGTGAGTGATTGCTTATTATTCTGGTTCTATCATAAACGCTACGTCTTGTCAATGAAATTGATGGCCGGGATTTGCATATCCGGCCGGATTCCACAAAAGAAGTGAGCAATAGCTCATTCGGCCATGCCACTAATCAATGCCAAACATGCTTTGCAGGCCCTTCATGATGCAGCGAATTACATGCTCGTTGTCCTTGGCGTTGCGTTCGCTAAGGAAAAGGGAGAAGCGCTTTTGATAATAAGGGCAGGCAAAGGAATACTGCATGGCCATGAGCTGGTTATCCAGCATAAAGGCCAGAATCCGCGCGTCGATATCCTGGCGTACCTCGCCCCGCTGCTGAGCTGCGGCAATCAGCTCATAATAAGCCCTGGCCGTTACGCCCTCGATGCGCTGCGCCAAGGCCTCGGCCCGCGCGCTGTCGTGCTCCGAGGTGAATACGCTGTAGAGCCGGATAAGGTTGGGATCGCGCTTGGAATAATCCTGCGCCAGGCGCAGAAGCTTTTCCAACTTGGAGAGAAAGCGGATATCCTCGGCCAGAATATTGCTTATGAAATCGGCCATGATGGCAGCCTCATACTCCACGATATACATGAAGAGGTCTTCCTTAGCTGCGAAATATTTATACAGCGCCCCCACGCTGATCTCTGCTGCCTGCGCGATGCGGTTCACATTGGCCCCGGCATAGCCGAAGGCGGCGAATTCCGCCACAGCCGCGGCGATGATGCGGCCGCGCTTTTCCTCACCGATGCGCAAAAAGAGCTCGGATGCATAACCCCTTGCCTGCTCTTCCATCTGACGGTTCCCTTTCTTACAAATAAGCTTAACATCACAATCATAAAGGAGTAGCGCGAAAATTACAAGGTTTTGTATTGACAATCCTCTGGGGATATGGTAAAAAATGAAGTAGTGAGTGATCACTCACTTCTGCATTTCAGAAAGGATGTCTGCCATGAATACGGGAAAAGCGCTAAGCCGCTATGTCGACGCCCAGGCTGTGACCAGGAAGCTGGATGAGTTGATCAAGCTGCCCATCTATTCGATTACAGAGGACGCCTTGCAGCGTTACGAAAGGGAATACTTCGATAAAAAGTGCGCCGGCTCCAAAGCGCGCCTCACAGCCGCCAAGACCATCATCCCCGGCGGCGTGCAGCATAACTTGGCTTTCAACTATCCTTTCCCACTGGTTTTTACCAGCGCCAAAGGGCATAAGCTCACGGATATCGACGGCAATCAATACTATGACTTTTTACAATCCGGCGGGCCCACGGTGCTAGGCAGCAATGATGATTTCGTGCGCGCCAAGGTATGCGAGCTGTTGGATGCCTGCGGCCCTTCCACCGGCCTGTTCCACGAGTATGAATACCTGCTGGCCTCTAAGATCGCCGAGCTTGTGCCCTCGGTGGATATGTTCCGCATGTATACCTCGGGCACAGAGGCCTGCATGGTGGCGAGCCGCGTAGCCCGCCTGGCCACCAAGAAAAAGCATATCGTAAAGATGGGCGGCGCGTACCACGGCTGGAGCGACCAACTGGCCTATGGCATCCGCATTCCCGGCACTAAGGGCCTGCAATCCCACGGCATCCCGGGCTTTTGCTTCAGCCGCACGGAGGAGTTCTTCCCCAATGACCTCGATAGCCTCGAGCGCCTGCTGCGCCGCAATACCCTTCGGGGCGGCACGGCGGCGGTCTTTCTTGAGCCCATCGGCCCGGAAAGCGGCACGCGGCCCGTAGATTTGGGCTTTGATAAGGGCGTGGAGGCTCTCTGCCGCAAATACGGCGCGCTGCTGGTTTTTGACGAGGTGGTCACGGGCTTTCGCATGGGTATGGATGGCGCCCAGGGCTACTTCGGCGTTTCGCCGGACCTCACCGTGTTCGGCAAGGTGATCGCGGGCGGCTACCCCGGCGCGGGCGGCCTGGGCGGCAAAAAGGAATACATGCGTTTCTTGGGCGCCGGCCTTGACGGCGGCGGCAAAAAGGCCCTCTCGGGCGGCACGCTGGCAGCCAACCCTCTCAGTTGCGCCGCCGGTTATCACACCCTATGCGAGATGGAGCGCACCAACGCCTGCGCCAAGGCCAACGCCATGGGCGACCTGCTCACAGACGGGCTATGTGACCTGATCGAAAAACACAAGCTGCCCTTTGCCGCCTATAACGTGGGCTCCATCTGCCATTTGGATACCTTGGGTACCATGCATTTTGCCATCGATTGGTCAAAGCCCTGGAAGGTACCCGCCATCCTCAAGCAGACCTCGGCCCGCAAGAAGGAGATGGAGCATATGGGCGCGGCCTATATGGCCGAGGGCCTTGTGACCCTGGCAGGCAACCGCCTCTATACCAACGCAACCTATACGCCTGCGGATATTGCCGAGGTGCTCACTCGCTTCGACCGGGTGCTGGCGCAGGTAGCGACCAAGATATAGCGCGAAGGAGGGATATCCATGCAGGAGCGCACCGCCAAAGCGGAAGTGATCGCAGCCGGGCAAGAGCTGGTGACGCGGGGCCTGGTGGCCCGTACCTGGGGCAACGTCAGCTGCCGCATCGATGAAAACACCTTCGCCATCACCCCGAGCGGAATCGGCTACGAGCGGCTCACGCCGGAAATGATCGTTGCCGTGGATATCCGCACCTTAGCATACGCAGGGGAGGTAAAGCCCTCCTCAGAAAAGGGCATCCATGCCGCCGCCTATCGGTTAAACCCTAACGTGAATTTTGTGATCCACACCCACCAGACCTACGCCGCCTGTTTGAGCGTATCCGGCTATGCCGCCCTGGCTTCTACAGGGGCCGAGCGCGACCTTTTGGGTGGGGATATTCTGCGCACGGCTTACGCCCTGCCCGGTACCAAGGCCCTTAGAAGGAACGTGGAAGCGGCTCTCGCGGCCGGTGGGAACGCCATTTTGATGGAAAGGCACGGCGCGCTGCTCACCGGGGCGGACCGGGCCACGGCCTTTGCGCGCGCCGTGGCGCTGGAGGCCGTGTGCCGCCGCGCCGCGCCCAAGATACCTCTCGCGGCGGCGGAACCGCCCCCGATCTATAGCCGCCGCCTGGATGGCGACGCCTTTGCGATATCCGGCATAGCGGAGGATGGAGGAGAGCGAGAGCTTCGGCTGCGCGAGGATGGCCTTGCGCCCGTGGCGACGCTGCACGCGGCCATCTACCGGGCCTACCCCGCTTTTGCCGGCATCATGCACCTATCCTCAGAGGTTTTACGCGAGGCCATGGAAGGAACGAGCGCATTACCCGCCGTGCTGGATGATTTCGCCCAACTGGCGGGGGGCGATATGAAGGCTTGCGGCGCGCTTTCCCCGGCTGATCCGCAAAGCGCCATCCGGGCGGCTGTGCGCGGCCTTAAAGGCCGCAATTGCGTGTACATACGGGGCCTGGGGGCCATCGGCTGCGCGGCCACGGCCGAGGATTGCGGCGCTGTGCTGGCGCTCTCGGAAAAGAACGCCCTCGCTTATCTCAACGCGCGCGCGAGCGGCCCCGTAGACGCCCTTCCCTGGCTGGATCGCAAGCTGATGCGGCTGATCTACACCCGCAAATATTCCAAGAGAAAATAAAGCAAACAAGCAAAGCACGCACAGCGCCCGGGCATTTCCGTGGCGCTGCTATTTATGCTATACTGATGATAATAACAGAATGGCCCTATGCAGGGGCTGATCGGGAGGGCACACCATGAAAAAAGCCGTCGCCATGCTGCTGTGCATCATCGCCATCTTTGCCGCACGCCCCGCCATCGCCCAAGCCGATGTGGGCCCCAAGCCCTCTGTGACCGTCGATTTTGAGGGGCTGGAGGGACGGCGCTATTACGCCACGCTCTTGGCGAGCGTATCTTCCACCGGCCCATTTTCCGCCCTGAAGGAAGGCGAAGAAGCCTATTCACATTATCAGGAGGGCGAGGCGGATTACGATATCTTCCGCAAATTCGTCCAATACGAGGATGCGGACGGTTTTTACTTCCTGCAATATTTTGAGGATTGCACACAAAGCCGCCGGTTTAGCTGGACGTATTACCCGCCCGAAGAGTTTAAGGTGCTTCTCTATTTTCCGGATACGGACAGCTTCCTCACGGACAATGCGCGCTACCAGCGCTATGCCTTCGACAGCTATTTTACCGCTACCGTGCAGGCGGATGGGGTGCTAAGCATCGCAAAATCCTATGATTATGCAGGTGAGGCCCTTTCGCTGGCCGTGCGGATCGTTTTGACCATTGCCATCGAGCTGGCTATCGCCCTGCTTTTCGGCTTGCGGGAAAAGGGGAGGCTGCGCTTTATCGCCCTGGTCAACCTGTTTACCCAGATCGGCTTGAATGTGACCCTCAGCATCGCCGATTATCACTTGGGCCTCTTTGGCTTCCTGGCCGTCTACATCCTGCTGGAAATGGCCGTGTTCGCGCTCGAGGGGGCGCTGTATGCGGCCTTCCTGCCCAAGCGCGGCGAAAAGAAGCTCCCACGCTGGCTGGCCTGGGCCTATGCCCTGGCTGCCAACAGCCTCTCCTTCCTGCTGGGTTTATTCCTGGCCGTTTGGCTGCCCGCGATATTCTAAGCGGCTCCGCCTGTTAAAAAAGTGGCCTGACGGCCACTTTTTTCATTCGTTTTCTATTCCTTCTCCACTAGTTTGGCGGCCTGGCTGGCCGCCACGAGGATGGGGTCGTAAACCGGGGCTACGGGCGGGGCGTAGACAAGGTCAAGCTCGCTCACCGCCTGCACCGTCATGCCCGCGGTGATGGCCACAGCGAGCGCGTTGATGCGCCCGGCCGTGCCTTCGCCGCCCAGGGCCTGGGCGCCCAGCAGGCGGCCCGTGCTCGTATCCAGCGTGAGGCAGATGCGGGTAAGGCTGGCGCCGGGGTAATAGGGGGGCTTGTCTTGCTTTTGGATCATGCTCTGCGCAGCCGGAAAGCCGGCAAGGAGAGCCTGCTCATAGGTAAGGCCGGCTTGACCGATGTAAAGATCGAAGAGCTTGGTGGCCTGCGAGCCCAGCACGCCCGGGAAGCTTACCACCCTGCCGCCGATGTTGCTGCCCGCCACGCGTCCCTGCTTATTGGCCGTTGTGCCAAGGGGGACGTAGGTAGGCTGGCCGGTGAGGCGGTTTTTCATCTGCACGCAGTCGCCGCAGGCCCAGATGTCCGGATCTGCCGTTTGCATGGCGTCGCTCACCACGATGGCGCCCCGCTCGTTTACGGCGAGGCCTGCCTCGGCTGCCAGCCGGCCATTTGGCCGCACGCCCACGCTCATCAGCACCACATCCGTCTCATATTGGCCGCCATCCTGCGTTGAAACCCGGCGGGCAAGGCCCTTCTCGGCTTGCAGCTCCGTTACCCGGCTGCCAAGGCGGATATCCACGCCGTGCTTTTGCATCTCATCTAAAACGATTTCGGAATAGGCCTCGGGCAGCATGGGTAAAAGCCGCGATTCGCTTTCGAACACCGTGGCGGCAATCCCTCTTAGCTGCAATTGCTCGGCTACCTCCAGCCCGATCAAGCCGCCGCCGATCACGGCCGCCCTGCGGGCGCTTTTGAGCCGCTCTACAAGAGCCAAGCCATCCTCTACGGTGCGCAGTGTAAGTACGTTTGCCGCATCCGCCCCTGGGATGGGCAGGCGTATGGGATTTGCGCCGGTGGCGATCACCAGTTGGTCATAGGAGTCGCCGAACTCCATTCCATCCTCCAGCCGGCGCACCACCACCAGCTTGTGCGCCCGGTCGATGCGGATGGCCTCGTGATGAAGGTGCACGGTAATATCGCGCTCCGCTTGCAGCTTTTCCGGCGTGAGGGCAATCAGCTCCCGCGAATCGCGGATCATATCCCCGGCAAAATAGGGCAGGCCGCAGGCCCCGTAGCTGGCGAAGCCGCTCTTTTCATAAACCGCAACGGAGAGGCCGGGCAGCAAGCGCTTGGCCTTGGAAGCGGCGCTCAGCCCGGCCGCATTGCCGCCGATCACGATCAGTTTCTGGCTCATAACAGCATCCTCCTCTATTCACATCTCCCTGTACTTATTGTTTCTTCTTGCCGACCCTGCCGGGCATGAAACAGTTTTTGACTGAAACGTGCGGAACATACTTCCAAAATTCTATCATTGTTGGGGCCGCCGTGTCAAATTCCGAAAGGCACGGACGCGCCGCAATTATGGCTCAATTTCGGAAGCGCCTTTGCACAATTATGGCAGATTGTGGAACAAATCCAACAAATGGCACGGGCGGCTTTTGCTGCAAAAAAAGAGCATTTATAATGCAATTGCGGAGCAGAAATTCCGCCGGACGGAGGTTAGGCATGCGAAAGATCGGTACCACAAAAAAGGGCGGGGCAGCGGGAGAGAGCATCCAACAGCAGCTGGAGGGCCTGCTGGGAAGTGGGGCACCCAGACGCAAGCCGCCCAAATGGCTGTGGTTTGCCGTGGGCGGGGGCACGCTGCTGCTGGGCGGAACGATTCTCGCGCTGGTTCTGACCAACAAAAGCGCCGCAGCCAGCCAGGCGACATACCGGGAATTCACCGTGCAGCGGGGTGATGTGACCGTGGGTTCCACAGAAAGCTCGTCTATCTCTTTGATGCGCGAAACCATCGATTTCCCCGTTTCTACCACCATCGAGGAGGTCTATGTCAAGGCTGGCTCCTATGTAGAGGAAGGCGAGCCGGTGATGCTGCTAAATGTCGAGCAGGTGCAATTCGGCCTCGCGAGTTATGAGCTTGAGTTGGAGCAGGCGGGCCTTGAATTGGAGCAGGCCAAACTCAAGCAGGAAACGGGCATTTTGGAAGCCCAGCAAAAATATGATACGGCCAAGCAAACCGGCAAGCTGGCGGATAGTACCGAGGCCCTCAGCGTGGCCGAATTGCAGCTGGCTTTAGAAACGGCGGAGCAGGCTCTGGAAGAAGCCACCAAAGAGTATGACGAATATGTCGTGCTCAATATCAACTATCCTTATGATTATTCTACCCTCTGCTATTATGAGGAGCAGGCGGAGTCCTACAAAAGCCAGGTGGATACCTATACCGAGCAGCTCAGTGATTATGAAAGTCTGGAGAAGCTGATCGAAACACTAAAGAAAGAGATCAGCGACTCTACAACCGAAGCCAACTCGTTGATAAATGATACCGATATCGGCACTTCGGGGCGGACAAAGGCGCAGATCGTGAGCGACATTGCGGCAGCGAACGAAGAGTTGGCCACGCGGGAGGCGGATTTTTCCAACCTGCAAAATGAGGGCGCGAAGTCCGTCATCCAGAGCAATCTGTATGACGCCCAAAGGAGCTATACGAGCGCCAACAGCACCTATGTCGAGTATAAAACCTGGTATAACGAAAAGTACGGCAATAGCACCGATGGGGATGACTTAGCCACCAAGGTGGCAAATTTACAGACCCAGGTGAACAAGGCCGCTCTGGCTCTGACCAAAGCGGATATGAGCCTCACCACGGGGATCACAACAGCCGGGCAGAAGGCGGAAACCGCCGCTACAAGCGCTTCCGTGGCGGCTACAGAGCTGGAGCTGGCGGAAATGGAATTGCAACAGGCTGTGGACGCGGCGCAGGAGGCTTATGATGCCCTGGCCGCGGAGATCGTAGAAATCAAGAAGGTAGTGCGGGAGGATGGCCTGGTCTACGCCCCTTGCAGCGGCATGGTGGCCAGCGTAGCTTTCGAAGCGGGGGACAGTTTCGAGGTCACCTATGACCCGCTGACGGAGGAAGTGCGGGAGCAGACCCTGCTAACCCTCACCGACATTGCGAATGTCTACGTGCCCATCACCATCTCCGAGGAGGATGTGCTGGATATCTCCATTGGTCAGCAGGCCAGCGTGACCATGACGGCCTTCAGCGGGCAAACCTTCGACGCCGAGGTGGATACCGTCAGCGTGGAATCTTCCCGCAGCGGCGCGGCCACCGTGAGCTATACGGTGAACGTGCGCTTTATGGGCGTGAATACCCAGCAGATGTTCGAGGGAATGAGCGCAGAGGTAACGCTGGTGCAGGGCCAGGTGCAGGATGTGCTCTATATCAACGCACAGTGTGTGACCAATACCGGCGGCAGGGCCGTGGTACTGGTGCGGGGCGAGGATGGGGTGCCTATGGAACGGGAAGTAAAGACCGGCTTTTCCGACGGCCGCTATGTGGAAATCCTCAGCGGCCTTGCCGAAGGGGAAACGGTGCTGGCGGAGAGCGCGGTGCAGCCATGATGCGGCTTAGCGAGATATGGCACCTTGTTTGGGTGAATATCATTGAGAACAAGGCCAAGATGATGCTCACCTCTTTGGGCATCATTGTGGGCGCGGCCACCATCGTGCTGGTGATCGCCATCGGCAAGGGCGGCCAGAAGGATGTGGCCGATCAATTCAAAAACCTCAACGCCGGGGCCATTGAAGTGCAGGTGGGCAGCGGCGCCTCCATGACAGAGATTGAGGCAATGCCGGGGGGCGGCTTCCCAGGCGGAGGCGGCATGCCCAGTTTCAGCGGAGGCGGCATGCCCAGTTTCAGCGGTGGCGCTACGCCCTCTTTTGGCGGCGGCAGCAGCGGACGCTCAGGCAGCAGCGGCCAGGGCGGCAGCCAATCCCGCAACAGCGTCACCCTTACCACCGAGGATGTGGAAAATATCGAGCAGTATGTGAGCGGCCTTTCGGATGTGACCATCCTCGTATCCGGCGAGACCACGGTTTTCGGCGGCGGTTTGGAAGAGGAAAAGACCGTGACCGTTGTGGGCGCGCTGCCCAATTACCAGGGCGTGAGCAACCTCACGCCCCTCTACGGCAGCTTTATCACGCAGGATAACCAGGATTTTGCGGATTACGTTTGCGTGATCGGCTATAGCCTGGCGGAGGAGATTTTTACTTACCCCGGCTATGCCTACGGCGATTATTTGCAGATCGACGGCAAGAACTACGAGATCATCGGCGTGCTGGAAACCATGGGCTCCGTGCAGAGCGGCATCAGCCCGGACAGCGCCGTTTACGTGCCTTATGCCACCTGTGTCAAGCATATTCTGGGCTCCAGCGAAAAGCCCACCATCGCCGCCGTGGCCGAAGATGTGGATAAGGTGGAGCAGGCCATGGCCAATATCCAAACCGTGCTCACCGAGAACTACCCCAACGCCTCTTTCGAGGTGACGGATGCGGGCAGCGCCATGGAGGCGGCCACCCAAAGCGCCAATACCCTGGCGGCCATGCTGCTGGCCGTGGCCAGCATCGTGTTCATGGTGGGCGGCATCGGCATTATGAACGTGTTCTTCGTTTCCGTCAAGGAGCGCACGGCGGAGATCGGCCTTTTGAAGGCGGTGGGCTGCTCCAAACGCACCATCTTGCTGGAATTCCTCCTGGAGGCGGCCAGCATCAGCGTGCTGGGCGGCATCGTGGGCGTGGCCCTGAGCTATGCCATCCTGCCCCTTGTGGAAATGCTGGGCGCCACGGCAATGCCCACCTTCCAGGGGGCGGCGCTGGCCTTGGTTTTCGCTGTGCTCACGGGTACGGTGTTCGGCTTTTATCCCGCGTGGAAGGCTTCGCGCCTGAATCCCATCCAGGCGCTCAATCAGGAATAGAGGAGGATGACCTTTATGCGTAAATACCGGCTGTTTTGCCTGCTGGCGGCTCTGCTGGCTCTGCTGTTCGTAGGTTGTTCCAAGGATGAGGAAGCGGATGTCGTCCGCGTAGACCTTTCCCAAGCGGGGCAGGGCGGCTTCTCCGGCATGCCTTCGGGTGATATGCCTTCTTTTGACGGAATGCCTACAGGAGGCGAGTTGCCATCCGATGAGCGCCCTAGCGGTGATCTGACCCAGACCCAGGGAGGCCGTCAGGGCGGGCGGCAGAACGCCGATGAGGACGCGGTCCAGGGCGAAGGCGCAGGCGGCCAGGGCGGGGACGCGATGGCCCAGCAGGACGACGGCAACACCGTCTATGGCCGGATAGCCGCCATCGTGGGCAATAAGGTTACCCTCACGCTGGGCACGCGCGACGAGAGCGGCACGCTGGTCTATGGCGAGGAAACGGCCGAATATCTTTTGCCCGTGGGTATGGCTATCGGCACGGGGGACTTTTCCAGCGTGACCAAGGGCATGACCCTGCGCATTACGCTGGAAACGCCGGCCGATGGCAGCGAGAATATCACCGGCGTTTCCATCGTTTCGAGGTAAGGCAAGCCATGGATGCGGAGCACATCATCCTCTGCGAGGATATCCATAAATATTACCAGGTGGGCGACGAGCAGCTAGAGGTGCTCAAGGGTATCTCCCTTAAGGTGGATGCGGGCGAGTATCTGGCCATCCTGGGCCCCTCGGGCAGTGGCAAAAGCACGCTGATTAACATCATCGGCTGTATGGATGATTTCCAAAAAGGGACCTATACCCTGGCGGGTATTCCCGTGCAGGCCATGAACGAAGAGCAGATGGCCCTGCTGCGCAACAGGCTGATTGGCTTCATCTTTCAGAAATATCACCTTTTGCCGCGCTATAACGTGCTGCAAAACGTGATGATGCCCCTCTTGGTACGGGGTATGCCCAGGCA
The DNA here is from genome assembly GCA_034928145.1 of Candidatus Pelethousia sp. Classification (GTDB taxonomy): domain Bacteria; phylum Bacillota; class Clostridia; order Christensenellales; family CAG-138; genus Pelethousia. The sequence continues at coordinate 45,334 of JAYFPE010000004.1, forward strand.
TGAGGCCAAGCGCGCATCGCTGGAAAAGCTGGAGATGCTTGACATGAGCGACCGGCTTAGCCACAAGCCCAACGCCCTTTCCGGCGGCCAGCAGCAGCGGGTGGCCATCGCCCGGGCCTTGGTGGGCGGGCCAAAGCTCTTGCTTGCGGATGAGCCCACAGGCGCGCTGGATAGCAACACCGGCAAAGAAGTGCTCAAGCTCTTTGCCCAACTGCACGAGATGGGCCACACCATCGTAATGATCACCCACGACCTGAATGTGGCTGGCCACGCCAAGCGGGTGGTGCGCATCGTGGATGGGGAGCTGTTTGAAGGGGAGCAAAGTGCAGGCTGACGCAGAACCAAGCGGCATAAGGAAAGGCGTTTAATACGATGGACAATCTCATGAGACCGATCCATAGAATCAAGGCGTGATTGCTTTCTTAAGCCGAACGGAAAAGTCCCTTTACCGGGCTCTCTGTCCGGTGCTTTTTGTTGGGCGCACGCAAGAGACGCCGCTCCTTCTGAAAAAATTGGAACCGCCGATCTGACATAGCCTTGAGCGGCGTAAGCTTTTCAAATTTCTGCCAGAATTGCTTGACACTTTTCAGCGGAGATTATAGACTATATATACCAACGGCTACATATATTTAGATAATCGACTTGCGGCGAAACGCCCGGATCGCCAATGATAAAACAATAAATATAGGATGACGTATGGAGAGTCGCAATCTGATTGCCCCGAAAGGGGGTATTTAGGTTGCTTTTTTACTATTTCCATTATGCTGGCGCATAATATTATAAGCTGAAGAGCGAAAGGAGAGCCCATATGAAAAAGCTGATTAACAAGCCCGAAAACGTAGTCGATGAGATGCTAGGGGGACTGGAGCTGGCGTATCCGCAATATCTTCGCAGACTCGAAAATTTTGAGGTAATGGTGCGCTCGAAAAAGAAAGAGGGCAAGGTCGCGCTGGTTAGCGGCGGCGGCAGTGGACACGAGCCTTCGCACGCGGGCTTTGTCGGCTGCGGCATGCTCGACGCCGCCGTCTGCGGCCCGGTTTTCACCTCTCCCACGCCCGACCAGGTTTTTGAAGCGATCAAGGCCGTCCAAACCGACGCGGGCGTTCTGCTCGTCATCAAAAACTACACGGGCGATGTTATGAACTTTGAAATGGCAATGGAAATGGCTGAGGCCGAGGGGATCAAGGTCGCCAAGGTCGTGGTGGACGACGACGTGGCTGTGATGAACAGCACCTGGACGGTCGGCCGCCGTGGCATCGCGGGCACGGTTTTGGTTCATAAGATTGCCGGCGCCGCAGCCGAGGCGGGCAAGAGCCTTGAGGAGGTTCAGGCCATCGGTGAAAAGGTCATCAAGAATATCCGTACCATGGGCATGGCGCTCACGCCCTGCATCGTGCCTGCGGCCGGCAAGCCCAACTTTACCCTTGAAGAGGACGAGATGGAAATGGGCCTCGGCATCCACGGCGAGCCGGGCGTGCGCAAGGAAAAAATCCGCACGGCGGATGAGGTCGTTGAGGAATTGGTCGGCCGCGTACTCGAGGACCAGCCGCTCCAGGCGGGCGATGAGGTTGCCGTGCTTGTAAACGGCCTGGGCGGAACGCCGCTGATGGAGCTGTTTATTATGAACCGCAAGGTCAACGCCATCCTCACCGGAATGGGCGTCAAGATTCATGATACCAACGTGGGTAACTACATGACCTCCATCGAGATGGCCGGCGCCTCCGTCAGCATCCTTAAGCTCGACGACGAGCTCAAGGGTTATTATGGCTCCAAGGCGGATACCGTCGCCTACAAGCACTTTTAGCTGTCGCCGCTCCCTCGCGGGGCAATCTTAAAACGGGAGATATGCACAATGAGCTATTCCAAAGAACAGGTTCGCGGCCTGCTGTTTAAGCTGGCCGACATGATCGACGAAAACAAGCAGATGCTCACGGACCTTGACGCTGCGATCGGCGATGGCGATCATGGCCATAACATGGCCCGGGGCTTTGACGCGGCGCGCGCAAAACTTACGCAGGCGCCGATGGAGCAGGATGCCGAGGCCATGCTCAAAGCCACGGCTATGGCGCTTATTTCCAACGTTGGCGGGGCGGCCGGGCCGCTTTACGGCACCCTGTTTTTAAAAGGGGCCGCTACCGCGAAGGGAAAGGAAGAGCTGGGGCTGCCCGATCTCGCCGATTTTCTGAAGGCGGGAATTGAAGGCGTGCAACTGCGCGGCAAGGCGGTTTTAGGCGAAAAGACTATGCTTGACGTCCTCATTCCGGTGCAGGCCGCCCTTGCGGCGGATGCAGAGGCGGGCGAGCCCGCTCCGCAGTCGCTGGAAAAGGCGGCTGCGTTGGCGCGTGCGTGTGCGGAAAAAACAAAGGAAATCGCCGCAACCAAGGGCCGCGCCTCCTATTTGGGAGAACGCAGCATCGGCCACATCGACCCCGGCGCCATGTCAAGCTGCCTGATGATCGAAACGCTTGCGGGACTGGTAAAAGGGGGCTAAAATCATGGTTTCTCTGATGCTCCTATCCCATAGCCGCAAGATCGCGGAGGGCGTAAAGGAACTGTGCGAGGAGGTCAGCGGCGGCGCGCAAGTGATTGCTGTGGGCGGCACCAAGGCGGGTACGCTCGGTTCCGACTTTGACGCGATTTTTGCGCAGCTGGAGATGGCGACGGCAAAGGGGGAGGTCATCATTCTGGCCGATATGGGGTCCTCTCTGTTGACTGCGGAAACGGCGATCGACGCGCTGGACGACAATCGAAAAGCAAACGTGCATCTTTCCCCTGCGGCCCTGGTGGAGGGTGGCGTTATGGCGGCCGTGTCTTTGGCCGGCGGCCTTGACGCTGCGGAGGTTTTAGAGCAGCTGGAGGAATTCCGGCTCAGCAAATAGCAAAAGCCGGCCCCTTTACCGGGGCCGGCAACCTTATATAGAGGAGCATAGCATGATAACGATCGACCATACGATACAGGACGAGCTTGGCCTGCATGCCCGCCCGGCCGGCCAGCTGGTCAAGCTTGCCGCAGGCTTTAAATCCGACATCAACATCAGCTTCGGGGATAAAACCGTGAGCGCCAAAAAGCTCTTCCAGGTGATGGGCTTGGGCACCAAGGGCGGCAGCACGATTTCGGTAACGGTTTCGGGCGAGGACGAACGTGAAGCGGCCGAGGCGATTCAAGGTTATCTTGCAGCGTATATTTGACCTGCGCGATATGGGAAAGGACAGAGCGTGAAAATCATCAGAGGAAAGGCGGCCAGCGCCGGCCTGGCTATTGGAACGCTGCTCTGGCTGGAAAGACGTGAGATTCAAACAGAAAAACGCGGCGTCATAGACCCGGAGGCGGAGGTGCGGCGCTTTTTTGCCGCGCGCGAAAAGGCCATTGCGGAGCTTATCCAACTGGAGCAGCAGACCAGGGAAAAGCTTGGAGAGGAAAACGCCCTTTTGTTTGAGATCCACCGCATGATGCTGCTGGATGAAGATTATGAGGACAGCGTATGCGCTATCATCCGCGATGCGCACACCGGCGCCGAGCATGCTGTAGAGCAGACGGCCGAGACCTTTGCCGCCGGATTTGCCGCCATGGAGGATGCCTATATGCAGGCGCGGGCGGCCGACGTCCGGGATGCTTCGCGGGGGCTTCTGGAGCAGCTGGCAGGCGGCGCTGGGGATGAGATCCTTCCGGAGCAGGCCGGAATTTACGCGGCGGCGGATTTTTCCCCCAGTGAAACGGCGCGCTTTGATCGGGAAAACGTATGGGCCCTGGTTACCGAGGGCGGCGCCGAAACCGGACATGCCGCGATTTTCGCCAGAACCATGGGCTTGCCCGCTGTGATGGGGCTGGGCGTAGGGCTGAAGGAATGGAACGGAGCGGCCGTGATCGTGGATGGAGATGAAGGACTGGTCATCACCGAGCCGGACGAGGAGACCCTGCGGCGCTATCATATGCGCAGCGCGGCGCAAAGCGCCGCCAAGCTGCGGTTGGATGCGGTGCGGGGCGTGCCCTCCATCACAAGGGACGGCCAACGGGTGGAACTCTGCGCAAATATCGGCAGCGTTAGCGACGCGACGACGGCATTGGAAAACGACGCCGAGGGCGTTGGGCTTTTTCGCAGTGAGTTTTTATATTTGCAGGAAAGCGACTACCCCTCCGAAGAAACACAGTACGCAGCCTATAAGGCGGTTTGCGAGAAGTTTTCACCAAGGCGCGTGATCATCCGCACGCTGGATATCGGCGCGGATAAGCAGGCGGCCTATTTCGGCCTGGAAAAAGAGGAAAATCCCGCGCTCGGCTACAGGGCCATCCGTATCTGCCTTGACCGCACGGAGGTGTTTAAAACCCAGCTGCGCGCCTTGCTGCGCGCCGGCGCGCACGGGAGGCTTGCCATCATGCTGCCGATGATCACCGCGCCCTGGGAGGCGGAGGCGGCGCGCGCCCTGCTTGAGGAGGCCAAGCGTGAGCTGCTTGCGGCGGGCAAGGCTCATGCCACCGACGTCGAGCTGGGTATCATGATCGAGACGCCGGCCGCCGCGATGGTCAGCGACAAGCTTGCCAAGGCGGCGGATTTTTTCAGCGTGGGCACGAACGACCTGACGCAATATTCCCTGGCCATTGACCGGCAGAACAGCCGGCTCGGCCGCTATCTGGACAAACACCACCTCGGCCTTTTGCGATTGATCCGCCGCGCGGCGGACAGCATCCACAAAGAGGGCAAGTGGATTGGCGTTTGCGGGGAGCTTGCGGCCGACAAGGGGCTGACCGAACTGTTTTTGGCAATGGGGATCGATGAGCTCTCGATGGCGCCGGCTGCGATCCTGCCCCTGCGGGCGCACATCCGTTCCCTTGACCTTACAGGCCGCCGCGAGGCGCTTTTAGAGGCGCTGGATTGGGATTAGGGCCGTAGGGGCGCTTATGCGGCGTTCCGCGAAAGGCGCTTCACCAGGCGGCGAAAACCAGCATGGGAGGCCGTGAGCGCGGCGGCAAAGCTTGCAAATAGCTTCTTGGGTATTCCGACTTGAATTGCCTGCATACCCTGACGGGTTTGATCTGACTTGGCAAAAAGGTATTTCACTAGCTTTTTTAGGGATACTACAAGAATTCATGAAAAAGAGCCAATAATACGGCGCTATATAAACCCCGATGTCTTTGCATAATCCTCATCCCTTTACTAATTATGGGAATAAAATAGCACATTTGCTATGGAAAATACCTTTTTATGCGGATCATTCCCATTTCCTTGCGGCCGGTTCATTCGTAGCAGTTGGAGGGGGAAGGTCCGGAGAGGGCGATAATCGCAAGTCCGCCCATGATACGCGTTTCATCGTTTTTTAGATAAATCTACCCAAGATACTTGGGATAAGGCGAAGTCTGATAACTTGCTAAATTCCCGTATCGGTCAAACCGATTTTTTGATAAATACGCCGTATGAATTCCTTATCCACCCTAAAATATTGTGTTTCAAAGTGTATCATTGTAGATTTATTGCTACCGCATAGGTAGCCATGGTACATTTCTCTGCCGTTTTTCATCAGTATGACGGACACGTTATAAGCGCCGCGGCCTTCGTCATCTACCTTGGCCGAGGTAACGAGCAAATTTATAAGCTCGTTGAGTTCAGCGCCTTCAATAACGATAGCCTCCGTATCAATACTGGTTTGCTCTTGCGCCCCATTTTCTGACGGTACAATTTGCACCTTCATTGCATCAACGCCTACGATCTGCTGCATATCAAACGGTTTCCATTCCGATAAATCATGGATTAGCCTACATAGTTCTTCCGATACCATCGTGCCTGGCCCCTCAGTTATTGGGTAGGGGTTGAACAAGATACGCTTCCCGTCTGAATGCGTATAAAGGTCTACTTGGTAGGAGTTGGCTGCATCAGCATACTCGATATGCAAACTTGCTCCGGTCAACGGAACGTATTCTTCGCTATAATCCCATCTACGCGCACTTGCCAAAAGTTCAAATACGGCTAATAGAATCTTCATCCTTGTGCATATCGATGGGGACTACTTTATATCCGGGCAGGGAATAGTAGACACCCATAATATTTCCAGAAGGATACAGGATGCCGTTGTCTAAAATTAAAAACGATCCCGATTCACCATTACCCTGGACCACAATGGGGGGAAGGCGTTTGTGCTGGAACAACGGCGGATATATTGCTCCGCTATGAAAAGATGAAACCCCCGAAAATGCTTATTTTGGGGGGATTTCTGGCGTGCCTGACACGATTCGAACGTGCGACCCTCAGAGTCGGAGTCTGATACTCTATCCAGCTGAGCTACAGGCACATATTTGGTTTTGAATCTGCGTAGACCCTCAGCGCCGGAGCCTGATACTCCATCCGGCTGCGCTACGGGCACATTCGTGGGGCGGGTAAAAACCCGGCCGCGAGAGTAATTATAGCACAAGCTCAGCCGTGAAGCAACAGCATTGCTTCGCGAATGTGGGAAACAAAGGTGTAGCTTATGCCGGGCAGACTGGGCAGGGCTTCGCTTTTTGGCAGTACGATGCCAGAAAAGCCCAGCCGGGCGCATTCCTGCACGCGCTTATCCAAGCGGCTCACAGGGCGTATTTCTCCGGTGAGCGAGATCTCGCCCAGAAGGGCTGTGTGGGCGGGGAGGGGCAGGTCGGAAAGGGAGGAGGCAATGCACAGGGCGATGGCCAGATCCGCGCTACGCTCGTCGAGGCGCAGGCCGCCAACCACGTTGGTATACACGTCTTTATCATAGAGCTTGAGGCCGGCCTTCTTTTCCAGCACGGCCAAGAGGAGCACAAGGCGATTGGCGTCCATGCCGGCGGCCATGCGGCGGGGATTGCTGAAGGCGGAGGGGCTTAAGAGAGCCTGCACCTCGGCCAGGATAGGCCGGGTACCCTCCATGGCGCAGGTTACGGCGCAGCCCGAAGCCTCGGCGCCGGTGAGGAAGAGGGCGGATGGATCCGCCACCTCGGCCATGCCGGTGGCGCGCATCTCGAACACGCCGATTTCATCCGTGGAACCGAAGCGGTTTTTTACGGCTCTAAGCAGACGGTAGGCATCGTGCCGCTCGCCTTCGAAATAGAGCACCGTATCTACCATATGCTCCAGGATACGCGGCCCGGCAAGCGAGCCTTCCTTCGTAACATGGCCCACGATGAAAACGGCGCAGCCCGTTGTTTTAGCGAGGCGGGTCAAAAGGGCCGTGGCCTCGCGCACCTGGCTTACGCTGCCGGTGACGCCCGCGCATTCGGGACAATACCTGGGTTGGATGGAGTCGATGATCAGATATCCGGGTTTGAGGCGGGCTGCTTCCGCCTGGATCAGGGAAAGGTCGGTTTCGGCCAGCAGCAGCATATCGCCGCCCACGCCCAGCCGCTCCGCGCGCAGCTTGAGTTGGGCCGCGCTCTCCTCGCCCGTAATATAAAGCACGGGCGCACGCAGGGCCAAGCTGGCCGCGGCCTGCATGAGCAGGGTGGATTTGCCGATGCCCGGATCGCCGCCCAGGAGGATGGTGGAGCCGGCTACCACGCCGCCCTCGCCTTCGGCCGAGACCCCTAGCACCCGGTCCAGCTCGCCGATGCCCGTAGAGGTGCGCCGCGCGCCTTCGGCTGCCACTTCCCTTAGGGGCAGGGCATGGGCCTGGCCCGCAAAGGCCGCCTGGGAGGCGGGGGCCAGGACCTTTTCTTCAACCAAGGTGTTCCAACTGCCGCAGGCGGGGCATCTGCCCAGCCATTTGCCGCTTTCGTAGCCGCATTCGCCGCAGAGGAAAATGGTTTTTACCTGCTTGGCCATGGCGCGTCCTTTCAAAAATATGATGGCGGCGGATCAGGGGATGGCGACGAATTTGACGATATCGCGTTCGCGGGTGGTCACATCCATCCAAAATACATAATCATCGCTTACGCCCAGGAACTGGGCGTATTCATAGTCGTGGGTCAGGCGGTAAATACCCTTGGTTTCAAACATATACAGATAGATGGATTCGCCCCGGGAATAGGCCACGAAATCCGAACCGATACCGAAATCCACCACCGCGCTATCCAGCAGCTCGGGCGTTCCTGTGAGACCCCGCACGGCGTAAAGCTGGGTGGCGTTGCTGTGCACATCCGAGAGCCAAGCCGTATACGGCCCGATGCTCTTGGGGTCATGCACAAAGGTGCCGGGGGTGTAGCTGCTGATGATAGAGGAGCTCAGGTCGATATAGTTGATGCTCGAAAGATCCGATTCGCCCTCCGCTGTGGCGGAATCCGCCCAAAGGAGCCTTCCCTTGTAGAAGCTGGGCTTGCTCTGGCCGTATACCGTGCCGGGGAACATTTCGACCACGGTGCTTTCCATGGTAGTCAGGTCGCAAACGAAGAGCTTTTCCCGTTTCGAGCCCGTACGGTCCATAAAGGCCACGTTATTGCCATCGAGCATAGGCTCGGGCTGGCCTGTATAGATATCCTTGATTTTTGTGGGTTTAAGGGGGCTGGCCGTTAGGTCTACAGCCATTAGCGCGCCGCCGCCGTCCATCTTGGCGTCCAGGTATACCAGCCACTTATCGTTGAATTTGGGGAACATGAAGTGGACGTTTCCAGGGGATAGGGACAGGGGTTCCGAGGTGCGGGCCGCCGGGTCAAACCAGCACATCTGCTGCATGTGGACCCGGTTGTTATCCGCCTGGATGGCCTTGCCCGCGCAAATGATCATTTTGCCATTATATACGAACGGATCGGCAAGCCATTTATATTCGGCGGGGAGATCCAGCAGGACCTCTTGCGTATGTTCTGTGGCGTTGAAATAGGTAATGGGATGTGGCGTGGGGGTGGGGTGAGGGGTAGGCGCGGGGGTGGCCTCGGGCAGGAAGGGCGGTTTGTAGTCGAACTCGAACCATTCCGCCGCCTTGGGCAGCGCGAAAAAGAGCACCAGCGCGGCAATGGAGAGAATGAGCAGAATGGCCCCGCCGATGAGCAGGAAAGGCCACCAATTGCTTTGTTTAATGCTGTTGCGGCGGCGGCGGATTTTGCGCCCACGCCGGCCAAAACGCTGTCGTTTCATGTCGATACCTCGCATAAGACCGCCTTTATTATAGCATACGGCGCTATACCCAGCAATGCACAGCCACTTTTTTTACAAAATACCCAGGGCCGGGCCACTCGCAATAGTAATAAACAAAAAGTTACGCAATACTTGACTTTCGTGCGCAAAGGTGGTTTAATCTTCTATGTGTGTTTAGGGTTTCTAAACTTTAGGTTTATATTTATGCCAGCGGCGAATAGCCGCAAAAAGAGGGAAAGCTATGATAGACATTGGCGATAAAATCAAGCGGCAGCGGCTCAAGCTGGGCCTTACCCAAGAAGAGCTGGCGGCGCGCACGGAGTTATCCAAGGGCTTTATCTCCCAGCTTGAGCGCAACCTGACTTCGCCCAGCATCGCTACGCTTATGGATATACTCGAGACGCTGGGCACGGATATCTCCGCCTTCTTTTTAGAGGCCGCCCCGCAGAAGGTGGTTTTCGCGGCCGAGGATATGTTTGTCAAGGAGGATGCGGAAAAGGGTTATACCATCGAGTGGCTGGTGCCCAACGCCCAGAAAAACCAGCTGGAGCCCATTCTGGTAACGCTGGCCCCCGGCGGGGAAACGGCAGCCCAGGATCCGCATGAGGGCGAGGAATTCGGCTATGTGCTCGCGGGCAGCGTGTATATCTTCCTCGGCGAAAAGAAGCACCGCGTACGGCGGGGTGAAAGCTTCTGCTTCCAGCCTGCGAGCCTGCATTTTATCAAAAACATAGGCCGCAGCGAGGCCAGGTTTTTGTGGGTGGCCACGCCGCCTTCCTTCTAAAACTAGAGAACGAGGATTGGACGATGAGCAAGCATTTGATCGACCTTAAGCAGCTGCGCAAGGAATACGATGGCGTGGATGTGCTGAAAAATATCGATTTATATATCCGCGATGGGGAATTCCTTACCCTGCTCGGGCCTTCGGGCTGCGGCAAAACCACCATGCTGCGACTGATCGCGGGCTTCGCCCTGCCCTCAAGCGGCCAGGTCATCATGGATGGCAAGGAGCTCACCCATGTGCCCCCCTACAAGCGGCGGGTGAATACGGTCTTCCAGAAATACGCCCTCTTTCCCCATTTAAATGTTTACGACAACATAGCGTTTGGCCTGAAGATCCAAAAGCTGCCCAAGGCCGAGATCGAAACCCGGGTCAACGAAATGCTGGAGCTGGTCAACCTGGTGGGCTACGGCAAGCGCTGGGTGGATCAGCTTTCGGGGGGCCAGCAGCAGCGGGTTGCCAGTGCCCGTGCGCTGGTGAACCGGCCGCAGGTGCTGCTTTTGGATGAGCCCCTGGGCGCGCTGGATCTCAAGCTGCGCAAGGGCATGCAGCTCGAGCTCAAGCGCATGCAGCAAAAGCTGGGCATTACCTTTATTTATGTAACGCACGACCAGGAAGAAGCCCTCACCATGAGCGATACCATCGTGGTGATGAACGAGGGTGTAATCCAGCAGATCGGCACGCCTGCGGATATTTATAACGAGCCCAAGAATATTTTCGTAGCCAAGTTCATCGGTGAGAGCAACATCCTGCCCGGCGTGATGGTAGAGGATTACCTCGTGCGTTTCCATAGCCGTGAATACCAGTGCGTAGACGCGGGCTTTGCCCAAAACGCTCAAGTGGACGTAGTGGTGCGGCCCGAGGATATTGACCTGTACCCCATCGAAGAGGGCCGTGCAGGCCTTACGGGCGTGGTCAAGAGCGTGTTGTTTATGGGCGTGCATTATGAATTCCGGGTGGATACGGACGGCTTCATATGGACGGTTCATTCCACGGATTATATCGCCCCGGAGAGCCGCGTGAGCATGACCATCGTGCCGGACGCCATCCATATCATGCACAAAAGCCTTACCCCGGACGAGCAGGAGGCCCCCACCGCGGATGAGCGCTTTGAAGCCGCCATCGCGGAAGAGTTGGCGGAGGAGGAAGCGGAATGAAGCGAACCGTGTTTTCCTACCCTTACATCGTGTGGATGCTGATCTTCATCCTGGCGCCCATGCTGTTGATCATCTGGTATGCCTTCACCAAGAATGGGGCCTTTACGCTTACGAACCTTGGGGCCACGCTGCGCGATCCCATCTATATGCAGGTGCTGGCCCGCTCGGTGTGGATCGCCTTTGAGGCCACCCTTATCTGCCTGTTGCTGGGGTACCCCATCGCCTGGATGCTTTCCACCATGAAAAAGAGCACCGCTGCCATCCTTTATGTGCTTTTCGTGGTGCCCATGTGGATGAACTTCCTGCTGCGCACCTATGCCTGGCAGGCCCTATTGGATAGCGCCGGCATCCTCAATTCCATCCTTGCATTTTTCGGCCTGCCGCCGCAGAACCTGCTATATACGGAGGAGGCCATCATGCTGGGCACGGTGTATAACTTTCTGCCCTTCATGGTGCTGCCCATCTACTCCGTGCTGGTCAAGCTGGATAAATCCCTGGTGGAGGCGGCCTATGATTTGGGCGCGAACGGAGTGACCACCTTTTTCAAGGTGATTCTGCCCCAGTCCATCCCCGGCGTAATCAGCGGCGTCACCATGGTGTTCATCCCCGCCATCACCGCCTTTGCCATCTCCAGGCTTTTGGGCGGCAGCAAATTCATGCTTTATGGCGATTTGATCGAGAACCAGTTCATCACTTTGGGCCGGGATGCCTGGCCCGTGGGCAGCGCGCTCAGCTTCATATTGCTGGTGCTGGTGCTGATCTCCATGGCCGTGATGCGGCGGGCCGAGCGCGAGGCCGGCGAGGAAGGGGGTATGCTCTGGTGAAACGGTTAGCCGCCTTTTTCAAGGGCACCTATTTGGGGCTGATGCTGCTCTTTCTCTATGCGCCCATCATCGTACTAATGGTGTTCTCCTTTAACGAATCCAAAACCATGGGCCATTGGTCCGGTTTCTCCTTCAAGTGGTATGAGGCCCTGCTTTCGGACGCCACCATCATGGATGCGCTGTGGGTCACCTTGTCCGTGGCCATTATTTCCGCCGTCGCGGCCACGGTCATCGGCACCTTTGCGGCCATCGGCATTCACTCCATGAAGAAGCGCCCAAAGGCCGTGGTAGAGAATATTTCCCAGCTGCCCATGGTGAATCCCGATCTGGTGACCGGCATCAGCTTTATGATGCTCTTTGCGCTCCTTGGCATCAAGGGTGGGTATACCCGCATGCTGATTGCGCACATTACCTTTAACATCCCCTATGTGATCTTCTCCGTGCTGCCCAAGCTGCGCCAAAGCTCCAACAACCTTTACGAGGCGGCGATGGACCTGGGCTGCACGCCCTGGATGGCCCTGCGCAAGGTGGTGATCCCGGATATCATGCCGGGCATCGTTTCGGGCTTCATCCTCTCCTTCACCCTGAGCCTGGATGATTTCGTAGTCAGCTGGTTCGCCACCTCCGGCATCCAGAACCTGTCGATCTACATCTACTCCATCGCCCGCCGGGGCATCAGCCCCAAGATCAACGCCCTGAGCACCATTATGTTCGTGGCGGTGATGACCCTGCTGCTCTTCGTCAACCTGCGCAGCCTCAAGGAGGAGCGCGAAGCGGAGAAGCAAATGAAGCGCCTGTAACGCAGCCCGATAGGGCGCGCCGCAGATAGATCAGGCCGCCGCCCGGCGGGCGGCGCATGTAAAACCAAAAAGGAGGAACCCTGCCCATGACCCTATCCGCCAATAGCAAGAGAAAAATCGCGCTCATCCTGGCCCTGCTGATGGCCGTGGCCCTTTGCGGCTGCGCCGGCGGCGAGAAGGCTACCACCCTTTATATCCTCAACTGGGGGGATTATATCGACGAAGCGCTGCTCACCGAGTTCGAAGAGGAAAGCGGCATCAAAATCAACTATACCTCCATGGCCACCAACGAAGAGATGATGGTTAAGCTGCAGGAGCCGGATTGCATCTACGATGTCTGCTTCCCCTCGGACTATATCATCGAGAAGCTGGTGGCGCAGGATCTTCTGCACAAGCTGAATAAGGATAACATCCCCAACCTCGCCAACATCGACCAGCGCTTTATGAACCTGGATTTCGACCCGGGCAATCAATACTCCGTACCCTATATGTGGGGCACCGTGGGCATTCTTTATAACACCACCATGGTGAGCGACCCGGTGGATAGCTGGGATATCCTCTGGAATGAGAAATATGGCGGCCAGATCTTGATGTACGACAGCATCCGCGATACCATCGGCGTGGCCCTGATGAAGCTGGGCCGCTCCATCAATACCCGCGACGAGCAGGATATCAAGGACGCCGAGGAAATCCTCATCGCCCAAAAGCCCCTGGTGCTGGCTTACCTGGGCGACTCCATTAAGGACCGCATGATCTCGGGCGGCGGCGCGCTGGCCGTCGTCTATTCCGGCGACGCTATGTGGTGCATGGATGAGAACCCGGATCTTGCTTACGCCGTGCCCGAAACCGGCACCAACCTCTGGTTCGATAACATCATCATCCCCAAAACCAGCAAGCACACCGAGGAGGCCGAGGCTTTCATCAACTTCCTGTGCGACGCGAACGTGGCCGCGCAGAATGCCGAATACATCGGCTATTCCACGCCCAACGCGCCGGCGCTGCAGCTGCTGGGCGAGGACTATATCAACAACGAGACCTATACCCCCCCGCAGGCGCTGCTCGATAGGTGCGAGATCTTCCACGACCTGGGCGATTTCGTCACCGTTTACAACGATGCCTGGAACCGGGTCAAATCCTACGTAGGGTAAATAGCTTCCCTTAGAATAAAGCAGGGGCGGCCATCCTTGATGCGCCGCCCTTCGTTTATTCCTGCGATTCGGGTTCGCTCTCATACATGGCCAAGGCCGCTTGCAGGCTTTGCCGCAGGGCCTGCCGCAAGCCGGTCGGCGCCAGCACCTCCAGATCATCGCCAAAGGAGAGCAGCCAGGCCGTGAGGTCCGGCCCCTGCGACGCCCGCGCTTCCAGCAGGAAGCGGCCGTCCGCCTGCCTGTGCGGGGGTAGGGAAGGCTCCAGGCGTTCGAGCGCCGCAGGCAGTGTTTCCTCGCGGCAGGCAAGCAGCAGAGGGACGGATTCGGCCGCGCAAAAGCGGGCTTGGCGCGCGGCGTAATCCCAGGCGTCAAAGGCGGCTGCATAGGGGGCCGCGTGCGCAAAACGCCGCCAGGGCGTAGCGTCCCGCCGCACGGCGGTAATGCGCGAGATGGGCAGCAGCGATAAGCCCTCCTTCCCTTCGAGATTGCACACGAGGCAGCAGCGGCCTTCGGCTAGGATGATCGCATAGGGGCTGGCCCTAAGGCGCTTGGCTGGGATGCCACCTTGGCTCTCGCCTTCCCTATAGGCAAAGGTGATCTGGCAGCGGCCGCCAATAGCGGCTTGCAGGGCTTCCAGGCTGCGCAGGGCCTCGTCGTTGGGGGCCTTGGGCGCGCCCAGGCCGGGTGCAAGAGCGCTTTGCGCCTGGTAGCGGCTCAAAAAGAGGCCCAGCCGGTTGGTCAAATCCTCCGTGCGCCGCCTGGTAAGGAAGGGGGCGGCGCGCAGGGCTTCCGCCAGAATGCGGACCTCCCCGGGCGGGAAGGCGCGGCCTTTAAGATAATAGCCGGCCGCGCTCTTATGGATATCCGCGCCGTATTCGATTAACGCCTGGATATCGCGGTAGATGCTCTTGCGCTCGGCGGCGATATCCCGCTCCGCAAGGGCATCCACCAATTGGGGAACGGTGAGGCGGTGGGCCTCGTCCGTCTCCTCTCGAAAAATATCCAGCAGGTATAATAGCCGCAGGTTGGTATAAGCCATATCACACAAACATCCGGATCAAAAGATAGATTAGGCTGCCGATACAGCACAAAAGGGCGATGGCCATGGCAGCCTGGGCCTTAACGCGCTTCTTTTTGGCCCGTTCGCGGTTCCTGATATCGAAAAACCACACCACGGCCACCAAAAAGCCGCATAGACCGGCAACCGGGGCGGCCAGCAGGGGCAGGGAGAGGAAAAGGTTCCCGCCCAGGAACAGCGCGTCCCCCAACAGAGCGAGAGAAACGAGGCAAAAGAGATAGGCGATAAGGCCGAACACGAGCAACCACCTTTCAGATGTCAAAAAAGTGGCTGCGCGCCACTTTTTTGAGTTTATAGGGCTTGCTTGCGCCTACGGTACACCCGCCGGGGTGCAACGGATGCCGCCGAAGGCGACATATTAAGGACGCGGCCGGCAGACCCTCAGGGGAAAGCCTTGCATGCAAGGCTTCAGCGTGTCAAAAAACCCGGGATTGTCAAGGGGCTGCAGCCCCGTGACTTCCAGTCCGGCTGCGGCGGCATATACGCCGAAACGGAGGAAAGCCGTAAGCTTTCTTACTTTGCACGCTTTGCCGCCCGGAAACGCGCGGCGTTTTAGGCGAAACGTGTATCCTTAAAAAGTGGCGCAGCCACTTTTTTGACAAGCGGGTTAGTCCGCCTGGGCTACGGCCACGGCCACCGCCACGGTAGCGCCTACCATGGGGTTGTTGCCCATGCCGATCAGGCCCATCATCTCTACGTGGGCGGGCACGGAGGAGCTGCCGGCAAACTGCGCGTCGCTGTGCATGCGGCCCATGGTATCCGTCATGCCGTAGGAAGCGGGGCCTGCGGCCATGTTATCCGGGTGCAGGGTGCGGCCGGTGCCGCCGCCGCTGGCCACGGAGAAGTATTTCCTGCCGTTCTCCGTGCACCACTTCTTATAGGTGCCGGCTACGGGGTGCTGGAATCTGGTGGGGTTGGTGGAGTTGCCGGTGATGGAAACATCCACCTGCTCGTGGCGCATGATGGCCACGCCCTCGTTCACATCGTCCGCGCCGTAGCAGCGTACGTTGGCGCGCTCGCCCTGGCTGAAAGCCTTGGTGGAAACGATGGCCAGCTCGCCGGTATATTGGTTATAGTCGGTTTCGCAATAGGTGAAGCCGTTGATGCGGCTGATGATGTAGGCTGCATCCTTGCCCAGGCCATTGAGGATGACCTGCAGGGGCTTTTGGCGCACCTTGTTGGCCGTGCGGGCGATGCCGATCGCGCCTTCCGCAGCGGCGAAGCTCTCGTGGCCCGCGAGGAAAGCGAAGCAAGCGGTCTCCTCCCGCAGGAGCATCGCCCCCAGGTTACCATGGCCCAGGCCCACCTGGCGCTGATCCGCCACGGAGCCGGGGATGCAGAACGCCTGCAAGCCTTCGCCAATGGCCTCGGCCGCCTCGGCCGCGTTCTTCACGCCCTTGGTGATGGCGATCGCAGCGCCCAGGGTATAGGCCCAAACGGCGTTCTCAAAGGCGATGGGCTGGATGCCCATCACGATGGAGCGCACGTCCACACCTTTGGCCTTGAGCATTTCATCCGCCGCTTCCAGGCTCTTGATGCCATGCTGGGCCAGGGCGGCGTTGATCTTTTCGATCCTTCTTTCGTATCCTTCAAACATTGCCATTTCCTTGCCCTCCTCTTACTGCTTGCGGGGATCCAGCACGGTAGCGGCTTCCGCGAAGCGGCCATAGGTGCCGATGTTCTTTTCGTAGGCCTCTTTGGGGTCCACACCCTTTTTGATGGCGTCCATCATCTTGCCGAGGTTAACGAACTTGTAGCCGATGATCTCGCCGCCTTCGTCAAGGCCGATGCCCAGCACATAGCCTTCCGCCATCTCCAGGTAGCGGGGGCCTTTCTTCTGCGTGCCGTACATGGTGCCGATCTGGCTCCGTAGGCCCTTGCCCAGGTCTTCCAAGCCGCCGCCGATGGGCAGGCCGCCCTCGGAAAAGGCCGTTTGGCTGCGGCCATAGACGATTTGCAGGAAGAGCTCGCGCATGGCGGTGTTGATGGCGTCGCAAACCAGGTCCGAATTCAGCGCTTCGAGAATGGTTTTTCCGGGCAGTATTTCTGCGGCCATGGCGGCGCTGTGGGTCATGCCGGAGCAGCCCAGGGTTTCGATGAGGGCTTCCTCGATGACGCCGTCCTTAATATTGAGCGTCAGCTTGCAGGCGCCCTGCTGGGGCGCGCACCAGCCCACGCCATGGGTAAGGCCGCTGATATCCTTAATCTGTTTGGCTTTGACCCACCTTCCTTCCTCGGGGATGGGGGCCGGGTCATGCTTCGCGCCCTTGGCGACGCAAAACATCTCTTCAACTTCGTGTGAATATTGCATACGGTAAGATCCTCCTTCGCGTATTATCGCTAAAATATTCCCAATAAAGTATACACAATAAAACCGGCCTGAGCAAGAGCGGCCCGGGCCTTTTTGCGCCCGGCCCGGCCTTGTCAGAATAAATAACAGATGGGGATCACAAGAAAGACGGCGGGTACGTAGTTCATTACCTTGATCTTGGTCACGCCCAGCATATTCAGGCCCAGGGCGATGATCAGCAGGCTGCCCACGCAGGTCATCTCCGCGATTACGAACTCACTCAAAACGGGGCTGAGGGCCTGGGCCAAAAGGGTGATGGCCCCCTGATAGAGCAGCACGGCCCCGGCCGAAAGGGCTACGCCCACGCCCAGGCTGGCGGCAAAAACGATGGAGGAGATGCCGTCCAGCAGAGACTTGGCGAAAAGCGTGGTATGATCGCCCGTGAGGCCGCTTTGCAGGCTGCCCACCACGGCCATGGCCCCCACGCAAAAGAGCAGGCTGGCCGTGACGAAACCGTTGGAAAGGCTGCCGTTACCGGATTGGAGCAAGCGCTCCAAAAAATTGCCCAGGCTGCCCAGCCGCGCATCCAGATCCAGCAGACAACCGAGGATGGCCCCCAGCACCATCGATAGGATGGTAATGAGCGCATTGGCGCCCTCCAGGCAGCCGTCAAGGCCGATGTAGACCACGCAAAGCGCCACGCCTTTCATGATGGCGTCGTTCATCTTTTCGGGGATGCCCTTTTTGAGCAGCAGGCCCGCGAGGCTTCCGGCGAGGATGGCCCCCGCGTTTACCAAAGTTCCCAGCATATGCGTAAAATTTATCCCTTCCGGCGGCAGGCAGGGCCCGCCGCAAAATCAATCCGCGCTGATATATTCGCCCGTTGAGAGGGCCGCGCCGTCGCTCACCCAAACGATGGCGAGCTGATCTCCTTCATTGATGTAGGCTTGCGCGCCTATGGCCGCATAACGCGCGAGCACGGCTTCATCCGGGGAATCCGCATCCTGCGCCCGGTTGCCGGTGAGGTAGACCGCCTCGGGGGCTACGGCCTCGATGAAAGCCTCTGTGTTGGCGTCCGCCTGCCCGTGGCGGCCCGCTTTAAGGAAATCCGCCCGCAACCCGGCGGGGCTATAGGAGGCCAGCAGATCTTCTTCAATGAGGCTGGTGGCATCCGCCATCAGCAGAAAAGAGACCTCCCCGTGAGTCAGCCGAAAGACGAGGGAATTATTGTTATCGTCCTCCTCATCGGAATAGGGCCGGGCGGGGGCCAGAAAATCCACCGCTATATTGCCGAAGGAGAGGGATGTGCCGCTACGGCTTGCGCCATTTATCGTGGCCGGGTAGAGCGGCAGCCATTTATCTGCGGCCGTGCTTAGCAGCTCCCGCTCCTTTTTGCCGTAGGTGGCGGTATCGTAGTCGTTGGTATAAATCGTGCCGATTTTGTAATCCTTGGCCAACTGCTTAAGGCCGCCGATGTGATCCTTATGGCCATGGGTGATGATCAGGTGGTCGATCTTGCGTACCCCTGCCAGCTCCAGCACGGCTTTGATCTGGGAATAGGTATCCTTCAGGCCCGTATCCACCAGCAGGCTTTCGCCGTTTGGCAGGCAAAAGAGCAGGCAATCGGCCTTACCCGTGTTTACCCCATAGAGCGTCAATTCGCCCGGGCCTTTTTGACAGCCCGCCGCCAGCAGCAAAGCCGCCAGCAGGGCCAGCAGAACGCACCCCATCCGGCGCTTCATCATGCCATACCTTCCTTTCGGTCGTTGGGTGTATGTACTATAATATCATAAAAAGCGGCCCCGGCAAAGGGGCCGCATGGCTTCAAAAATACGTCTGCGCCGCTTGTTTGGAAGGGCTATTGCGCGCTCAGGCAATCTTTATGAAGGTACCCCGTGTAGATATCCGCCTGGCAATAATACCAATCGCCGGTTGCGGAGAAGAGGATGACGGGGGTGCCGGCGGGAAGGCCCGCGATCACGTCCCCATCCGTGGAGGGCAGGCTACGCAGCCGGGCTATAATGCCCTGGGCGATAAAGGCGCCCGTGCCGGAAACCACGGCGGTTGTGCCATCCGCATTGGTAACGCCAGCGGCCACGGTAGGGAGGGCGGGGAAGAGGTATACGGTGCTCTCCTGCACATACTTGGTGCGCATATAGCCGGCTACGCCGTTATATTCGCCATACCACCAGCCCTTTTTCGGGTTTTCGTATACGGTGGGCTGGCCGCCGGAGGGGATGGTGGCGAGGCGTTCGCCGGATGCATCCATGGTGCCGTAAACATAGGTTTTAGCGGTGGCCTTATAGCCGCTGGTCAGCTGCACGTTATCCGGCTCGCAAAGCAGGTAGGGGGATTTCACATAGCCCAGCTTGCCGCTGGCGGTGCGTACCTTGCACCAATCATCCGCCAGCTGCAGCAGCATCACATGATCGCCCGCTGCCAGCGTGGCGATGGTGGTATCCCTGCTGTTGGAGAAGCCCGTGCGCAGGGGCGTGCCGTCGAAGCGGACGGTGGCCGGGATTTCAGCCGGATCGGGTTTGGAATCCGTGGGCTGGTTGTATTGGCTGTATTCCGGAATCTGCGCCTTGAGGCTGCTCACCAGCCCCGGGTCGGCGGCCCTGTTCTTGACGATGTTGCAGATGGTGCCCGGCGGGCAGTTATAGTAGATCCATTGGGCCACATGCGGCAGCACCCGAACGCAGCCGTGCGAAACGTTGCTGCCCAGGTTTCGGTAAGCGGATTTGCTCATGGAGGTAAGCTTTTTGGAATCATACATCACCGAGTGGATATAAACGCCCCTTACCACCTGCGTCCAATACTGGGCGTATTGGCCGTAGGCCACGAAATAACCGAAGCGCTCCTTCATCTGGCCCAGGGCGAATTTGCCGCTGCCGGTGGCATTTTCGGCGTCGCCTGTGGTGCACAGGCTTTGCAGCACGATGCTGCCCGTGCCTGTCTGGTATACGGTGATCACCTGGTTTACCAAGTCTATGTCGATGGTGTAGAGCGCCGGGTCGACATTATCATAATCGACCTTGCTGTTCATCCCGGGCAGCACGGCGGCATGGGCCACGGCGGGCAGGGAGACCAGTAGGGAGCAGAGGCACAGGATCAGGGCAAGCAAGCGTTTTTTCATGGTGTGTGGGACCCTCCTTTGTAAAGATCGATCTATGGGGAAGCTATTTGCGGCTGGGGAGGCGCTCCATCAGGCGGGTAGCGGCCACGCCGGCGGCAAAGAGCAGGATATACCAAGCCATATAGGGGAAGGGATACAGCCCCGGGAAAATCAAGGCCAGGGTGCCCAGCAAAAAGCCCAGCACGCAGTAGTAGGCATAGCTTTGGTGACGGTTGAACATACGCCGTACAAAGAGAAGCAGCAGCACCCCGGCTGCGGCCAGCCCCAGGCCCATGAAAAAGAGCACGGGGATATCCAGGCGGTTGAGCGCTTTGAGCAACGGTGCGTACAGGCCCATATACATAAGCACAAAGGAGGTGCTCACGCCCGGGATCACGATGCCCACGGCCAGGATCGCGCCCGCCATGGCCATGGTGAGCGGGGTGAAGGGCCAGGCCCCGCCCCCGGTGACCGCTTCGTCCAGCGAGGCGAGGAGCATGGCCAGAAGCAGGCCCAGCAGGGTGCCCGCGAGGTAGCGCTTGTGGAAGCCTTGGGCATTGGCGTCCCGCACAAGGCGGGGCACACCGCCCACCACCATTCCCATGAGGGTATACATCAGCGCGGGTTTATAGCGCTCCAACAACCACTCGAGGCCCCGCGCCGTGACCAGGATGCCAAAGACTACGCCGATGCCATAAGGCAGCAGGAAGCGGAAGTTTTTTTTGAAATCCTTCAGCAAGGCCAGCACCGCATCCACGATGGGGCGGTAAACGCCCATGGCGACGGCCAGCACGCCGCCGCTGGCCCCGGGTACGAGGCCGGCGGCGCCGATGATAGATCCCTGGGCTATAGCCAGCCAAAAATCAGCCTGCGCTCGCATCGGGCTTCTCCTTCCCATATCCCTGATTTTAACATAGAAAAGCCACCCACGCACTAAGTTTGGGATAATTTACAATGTGTTAAAAACTAGCCGCATAGCAAAAAAAGTGGCATTTTGCCACTTTTTGAAGAACGTAGTTTCGCGGCGCTTAGCCCAGCGCCACATCCAGCACCATCATCACCAGGAAGCCGGCCAGCACGCCCAGCGTGCCGCTGTTGGAGTGGCTGCCCAGGTGGGCAGCAGGGATCAATTCTTCCACCACCACATAGAGCATGGCGCCGGCTGCAAAGGAAAGGAGCCAAGGCATGAGGGCCTGGATGCCGCCCGCAAAGAGCACCACCAAAATGCCGAAGATCGGCTCCACCACGCCGGAAGCACTGCCATAAAGGAAGGCCCGCGTGGGCGAAAAGCCCTCCTGCCTAAGAGGCAGGGAGATGGCCGCGCCCTCGGGGAAATTCTGAATGCCTATGCCCAGGGCCAGGGCGAAGGCCCCGGCGTAAAAGCTCGCGTCGCCGCCGTGCTGGGCGGCCCGCGCAAAGGAGAGGCCCACGGCCATTCCTTCGGGGATATTATGCAGCGTAACGGCCAGCACCAGCAGGGTGGTGCGCTTCCAGGAGGAGGACATGCCCTCGGGCGCGGCCGCCTCCGCGTGCAGGTGGGGCAGGAGGGTATCGAGCAACATCAGAAAGGCCGCGCCCAGCACGAAACCGCCCGCGGCGGGCACCCAGCCGATGCCGCCCGCGGCTTCGGCTTCTTCGATGGCGGGGATCAGCAAGCTCCAAACGGAGGCCGCGATCATAACCCCGGCGGCAAAGCCCAAAAAGATGCGCTGTACGCTTTCGTTTATGCGCTTGCGGAAGAAAAACACCATGGCGGAACCCAGCGCGGTCATACCAAAGGTGAAGCCCGTGCCGCCGGCAGCCCAAAGTAACGCTTCTTTCATAAAAACAGAACAGTACCCTTTCGTAGAAATTAGCCTAAATAAGCCCCGCGCTTATTGCCAGCCAATGCGCACCTCCGCGCCAGCCTGGAGCGGATGCAGGAAGCCCACGGCCGCGCCGTTGCATTCCATGATGAGCTGGCCCTGGGGGTTGGCGGGATCCACCCCAGCCTTTTCCAACAGGTTCATGATGAAATAACTCTGCTGCCCCGCGCTAAGCGGCAGGGAGAGGGGCCGCCCATTGAGGGTGATCTCCAGCGCGGCCGGCCCCGCCTTATTTTCGGCGATTTGCGCCGCTTCGTTCTCGGCCAGTTCGGCCTCCTCCCGCGCGGCGGGCGTTTCTTGCGGCGCGGGCTGGGCCGCGGGGATGGCGGGGAGGGGCCGCACGTCAACCTTATCGCCCTGAACGATGGGCCGGGCCGGATCCGCGATCTCGCCGTTGACCAGCACGGTTGCCAAACCCTCTGCAGGCAGGAAATCCGCCGCGATGGCCGTGGCGGGTTCACCGCTGCGCGCCGGGGTGATAAGGATCGCGTCCCCGGGCCGCACATCGGATTCGATGCTGGCGGGCGCGCCGTTGATAGTGACCACGGCATGCTCGGGCAGACCGCCGCGAACGGTATGCGGCGCGCCGTTGAGGGTGAAGAGCAGGCTGCGGCCCGAGCGGGCAACGAGTTGGGAGGATTTGTAGCCGGCCATCAGCAGCACTTCCATCAGGCGGGTGTGGCTGGCATTCAAAAGCTTGAGGCGGCGGCCGTTCACGGATACGCCGAAAAACTGGAAGCACTCCTGGGTGATGGCCGTGAGGGCGATGCCCAGGGGCGTAACGAATTCGGGGCCTGTAAGCGCGGGAAAGGCTGCGATATCCATCCCCTTAAGGCTGCGGCGGGGGCCCACGGCCACATTCTCCGGGGCGATCTGCAAGCAGGCGGCCAGGGCCTGGCCCAGCCCGGGCACCTGGCTGCCCCCGCCGATAAGGAACACCGCAGAGGGCGGGCCGCCGTTACACGCGAGGATTTTATCCGCCACGGTACGGGCCAGCAACTCCACCGCAGGCTTGAGGATGCCGTGAATATCCTGAACCTTCGCCTCGCCGGACAGGCCCAGCACATTTTCATAGTGCAATATCTCCGCGCCGCTTGAGAGATTCTTCTTGAGGCGCTCGGCCTCGGGGAAATCAACCAAATATTCGCGGATGATGGCTTCGGTAAGCTCATCCCCGGCGATGGTGGCCATATCGTAAGAAGCCACGCGCCCATCCCGGCAGATAGCGATATCCGAGGTGCCCGCGCCCACATCCACCAGGGCCAGGTTCAGGAGCCGCAGCTCTCTGGGGATGAGCACATTGATGGCGGCGATGGGCTCAAGCGTGAGGCTTTGAACCTCCAGCCGGCTCATATCCACGGCCGCGTAAAGCCCCTCGATCACGCTGTAGGGCAGGAAGGCGGCAATCAGCTCCACACCGACCTCGGAGCAGGTGTGCCCGGCCAGCTGGGAAACGGGCTGGCCGTCCATTGTATATTCCACGATGCTATAGCCCACGCAGTAATAGCTGCCGCCCTGGGGCTGGCCGCCTTCCTGGCGGAGCTG
Source organism: Candidatus Pelethousia sp. (assembly GCA_034928145.1). Lineage (GTDB taxonomy): Bacteria > Bacillota > Clostridia > Christensenellales > CAG-138 > Pelethousia. The sequence continues at coordinate 68,945 of JAYFPE010000004.1, forward strand.
CTCCTGCGCCAGCTCAATGGCCTCGCCCTCGAGACCCAGCACCATATCCCGCTCCACGATGGAATGGGGCGCCGCCAATTCCCGGCGCACGCTCGAGCGCGCCGTGCGCAGCATGCGGCCTGCGGCTGCGATGGATACCCGGCTAAGGGATGTGCGCAGGCGCGCTTCCAATCGGCGCTGCACCTCGAGGATCAGCCGCCCCACTTGGGCGATATCCTCCACCTGGCCGTCAACCATGGCGCGGCCGGGGTGTTCCATCAGCTCGTAATCCTTCACGCGAAAACCGTCCGCACCCACGCGTTCCCCTACGATGCCGATCACGGTGCGGGTGCCGATATCCAGGGCGAAGATCAGGTTTTCGCCCTGGGGACGCTTCCTGGGGCGTTCGCCGCCTGCGGACGGCTTTTTGGAGGATCGGCCCCGTTTGCCGGAACCGGTCTGTGCCTTTGCGCGCTGAGCCATAGGGGCTGCCTCCTCATAATTATGCTTGCTAAATATATATTAGTATAACATATCGGCAGTAAATTTCCCATATTTATCACCTTTTGGCACAAAAGCGGACCGCCCCGGCGTACGGACTGGAGGAATCTGTCACAATAGGGTTTATTTTGTTGACTTAGGTAGGGCGGGGTTATAAAATATAGTAAGGAATATCCATTCGTTACCCCAGGTTTTGTGGTGGGCCCTTAATCGGCAGGGAGGAGCGCTTTATGATCGAGAAGATGTTCACGCAGGTAGATAAGCTCAACGCGGGCATGGATGCTTCCTGGAAGCGCAGCGAGGTGATCGCGGGCAACATCACCAACAACGATACCCCGGGCTATAACCGCGCATCCGTAGCCTTCGAGGATTACTACCGCGCGGCCCTGGAGCAGGACGCGGGCGGTTCCTTTGCCATGAAGCGCACGCGGGAAAAACATTTTGCGGGCTCTATGGAAACGGAACCGCGCATCGAAGTGCGGGTGGATGAAAGCACCACCATGCGCATGGACGATAATAACGTCGATATCGAAAAAGAGATGGCGGATCTAGCTACCAACACGCTGTATTATTATACCCTGCAAAATAAGGTATCCAGCGAGTTCAACCAGTTGAGCACAGCCATTACGGGAGGTAGGTAAGCATGTCGTTCCTTAAAAGCATGGATATCAGCGCCTCGGCCCTTACAGCCCAGCGCGTGCGTATGGACGTGATCGCCGAAAACCTCGCGAACATCAACACCACCCGCACGGCGGAAGGCGAGCCCTACAGGCGGCGCTATGTGGTGATGCAGCAGCGGGAGGATCAAACCTTTGCCGGCATGCTGGAGCGGGCCAAGGCCACGAGCAACGGCAACGGCGTACGGGTTACCGAAATCCGGGAGGACGAATCCCCCTTCAAGCTGGATTACGACCCCGATCACCCGGATGCGAACGAAGAGGGCTACGTGCAGATGCCCAATGTCGACCTGGTTGTGGAAATGGTGGATATGATGGCTGCCACCCGCTCCTACGAAGCCAACATCACCGCCACCAACGCCATCAAATCCATGGCGCTCAAGGCCCTAGAAATCTAAGGGAGGTTAGGCAATGGCGATCGATTCTCTTAATCCCGTTTCCGCGCTGGATGCGGTCAATAATGTTCTGAATGGGCGCGCCGCGGGCACGGCCAACGTATCCGACGATTCCATCCAATTCAAAGATTTTCTCACCCAAGCCATCGACCAGGCGGAACTGACCTCCGCCGATAACCAGGCTTATACGGACGCGCTGCTCATAGGCGAACTTAACGACCTGCATGACGCGCCCATCGCCGCGCGCAAAGCTGAGCTGGCCCTGAGCCTCACGGTGCAGATCCGCGACCGGCTGGTGGATGCCTATACCGAAGTCATGCGCATGCAGGTTTAGCATATGCCCATTTCCACGCCCGCGCCCGCCCAGGCCCTGGAGCAAGGGCCGCAGATCGGCCAGATTCTGCTGCTGTTGCTCTATTTGGCGCTGATATTCGCGGGCGCATATTTTGTTACACGCTTTTTCGCGCGTACTATGCAGCGCGGCGCCTCCTTCCTCCCCGCCAAGGGCGGCAGGCTGGCGCTGGGGCGGCATATTCGCCTGGTGGATCGGCTTTCGATCGACCGGGAAAAGAGTATCCTGCTGATCGAGGCGGATAGCAAGCGCTATCTTTTGGGCGTGAGCGAGAACGCCTTCGCCCTGCTGGAAACGAGCGACGCGCCGCCGGCGGAGGAGGCGGAGCCGCAACGCGCGTCGGTGCCCTTCCGCGATGTTTTTACGGCCTGGAAAAAGCGGGAGGAGGGTGACCATGCGCCAAAAGAATGACCGCCCCGCCGCCCTGCCTGCCATAAGCGCCAAATTCCACGGCCCTGCCGCGCGCCGCGCCCGGTGCAGGCGCATCGCCTGCCTGCTGCTTTTGGCGATGCTGGCTGCGGTCGTGTTTGTGATGACGGGCTGCGTATCCGAGGCGGAATTGCAGGCGGCCCTGGCCGAGCGGGAAGCCGCCGAGGCCGCGGAGACGGCCGAGCCCTTGGAGCCGCTGGAGCCGATGGATGGGGCGGCGGCCGAAGCCGAAGCGGAGGCAGAAGAGACGCCGGGCATGCTAGGCACGCTCATCAGCATGCTGGGCAGCCGCTCGCAGAGCATGCAGATCGTGGCGCTGCTCACGGTGCTATCCCTCGCGCCCTCTTTGCTCATCATGCTCACCAGCTTCGTGCGGGTGGTGATGGTGCTCTCCTTTACGCGAAACGCCCTGGGCTTGCAGCAGATGCCCCCAAACCAGGTATTGGTGGGGCTGGCGCTGTTTTTAACGCTGTTTATCATGGGCCCGGTGGTGGATGAGGTCAAAACCGAAGCCTATATCCCCTATATCACGGAGCAGATTACGCTGGAGGAAGCGGTGGATCGGGGGGCCGTGCCCGTGCGCGCTTTCATGCTGCGCCAAACCCGCACGGCGGATCTGAATATGTTCTGCTCCTTTGCGGGCGAGGAGCCGCCCGCCACGGAGGAAGAAGCCTTGGAGGTGCGCATGCGCACGCTGATCCCGGCCTTCCTCACGAGCGAACTCAAGCGCTCCTTTGAGATCGGCTTCTTCATCTATATCCCCTTTATCGTGATCGATATGATCGTGGCCAGCACGCTGATGGCCATGGGCATGATGATGCTCCCGCCCATTACCATCTCGCTGCCCTTCAAGGTATTGCTGTTCGTGGTGGTGGATGGCTGGACGCTCACCATGCAGACCCTGGTTTCCGGCTTCCTGTAATATCCGCTTGAAAGCGGCGCTGGAGCGGAAGGCGAAAAGGAGGCGGCCTATGTCCCAATCAATGGTCATAACGGTTTTGCAGGATGCTATCATGGTGGTGCTCAAATGCTCCATGCCCATGATGGCCGCGGCGCTGCTGATTGGCGTGGTCGTATCCATCTTCCAGGCCGCGACCCAGATCAGCGAGCAAACGCTGGCCTTTGTGCCCAAGATCATCGGCGTGTTCCTGGCCATTTTGGTATGCGCGGGGTATATCCTGTCCGAAACCAGCGGCCTGGTCACCCGGCTGTACGGCTACATCGGCCAGATGATCTACTAGCCCTATGGAGACGCTTTCGCGGCTGGCCGCAGGCGGGTTGGATTACGCGCTGCTGCTTTTTATCCGGGTGGCCGGCATGACGCTCTCTTCCCCCATTTTCGGCAGGGCGAATATCCCGGCCGCGGTGAAGATCAGCTACAGCCTGGCCCTTGCGTATTTCTTTTTTACGGTGCTGCCAACGCCCGCGCCCCTAGCCTATGGCAGCGTGCCCATTTTCGCTCTGCTGTGCGCCAAGGAGACCCTCGTGGGCCTCATCATGGGCTACCTGCTGACGCTGTTTTTCAGCGTATCCTTTTCTGCAGGCCAGCTGATCGATATGCAGATGGGTTTTGGCATGGCCAATGTGTTCGACCAGCAGTCCAACGCCAGCATCCCCATGCTGGGCAATCTGCTCAATACCATGATGATGTTGGTTTTCATCAGCGTGGGCGGCTTTGAGCGGCTGATCGCGCTTTTGCGGATCACCTTCCTGCACATCCCCGTGGGCGCTGTAACGGTTTCCCCCGGCATTGCCTGGGTGATCGCGGAGCTGTTTTGCGAGGCCTTTGTGCTGGGGCTGCGCATGGCCCTGCCGGTGGTGATATCGGGCCTGTTGGGCGAGGCGGCCATGGGCATGCTGGTGCGCACGGTGCCGCAGATGAACGTGTTCGTGATCGGCATGCCGCTCAAGATCATCCTGGGGTTGCTAGTGATTTCCATGGTGCTGCCCATCTATTCCTCTTTGGCCGGCGGCGTGTTCGAAAGCATGTTCAGCGGCATGGAGCGGGCCTTCTCGGCCCTGATCGGCGCGTAAGCCATGGCGCAGGAGGGAAGCGGCGGCGAACGCACGGAAAAGGCAACGCCCAAAAAGCGCAAGGACGCGCGGGAGCGGGGCCAGGTACGCAAAAGCAACGAGCTGGTCACGGCGTTGATGATGCTGCTGCTCTTTGGGGCGCTGCGCATGCTGGGGCCGGGCATGTGGGAGCGGATGGCCAGTTTCCTTCGGGCGGCGCTTTCGGGGCAGCTTTTTATGGGGGATGCCCTGGAGGCCGGGGAGGTTCCCCGTCTGCTGGTTCGGGGTTCAATCGAGCTGGCGTGGATCATGCTGCCTTTCCTGGGCGTGGCCTTTATCGGGGCCGCGGGCGCAAACCTTTTGCAGGTGGGCTTTCTGTTTTCCAGCAAGGCACTAGAGCCCAAGATGGACAGGCTCAACCCTTTAAAAGGGCTGCAGCGCATTTTTTCCGTGCGCACGCTTTACGAGCTGCTCAAGTCCATCGTTAAGATCATCATCATCAGCTATGTGGCCTATGGCAGATACATGGCAGCCATGGAGCGTTTTGGGGAAGCCGCCTGGCAGGATCCGGCCCTGGCGGCCGGGTTGATCTTGCTGCTGATAACCGATCTTGGCCTGAGCGTAGGTTTGGCCCTTTTGGTGATGGCGGGCGTGGACTATTTTTACCAGTGGTGGCGCTACGAAAAAGACCTGCGCATGACCAAATATGAGCTCAAGCTCGAGTACAAGCAGCAGGAGGGCGACCCGCAGGTGAAGGGCCGCATCAAGCAAAAGCAGCGGCAGATGGCGGCGATGCGCATGATGCAGGCCGTACCCGAGGCGGATGTGGTGATTACCAACCCCACCCATTACGCCGTAGCCCTCAAATATGAAGAAACCGCCAAAGCTTCCGCCCCTATCGTTACGGCCAAGGGCCAGGATTATCTGGCGCGCCGCATCAAGGAGATTGCCAAGGAGAACGGGGTGGAGCTGGTTGAGAATAAAAGCGTGGCCCAAGGGCTGTATAAAATGTGCGAGATCGGCAGCGAGGTTCCCTTCGAGCTGTACCAGGCCGTAGCGGAGATACTGGCCTATGTGTACAAACTGAAAAAGGGAAGGTAGGGGAAGGGACAATATGACGAAGCTAAAGCCACAGGACGTTATTATCGCGGTCGTGCTGCTAAGTATCGTGCTCATCATCATCCTGCCCATACCCACGGCCCTGATGGATGTGCTGCTGGTGGTCAATATCGCCGTTTCCCTGCTGGTATTGCTGATGACGGTGTATATCACGGAGCCGCTGCAATTCGCCAGCTTCCCCACCATGCTGCTGATCCTAACGCTGTTCCGCCTTTCGCTGAACATTTCGACTACCACCCTGATCTTGGGCAACAATGGCGATGCGGGCCGCGTGATCCGCACCTTTGCCCAGTTCGTCATCGGCGATAACCTGGTGGTGGGCGTTATCACTTTTTTCATCATCGTGATCGTGCAGTTCGTGGTCATCACCAGGGGCGCGGAGCGCGTGGCCGAGGTAGCCGCCCGTTTCACGTTGGACGCCATGCCGGGCAAGCAAATGGCCATCGACGCGGATCTCAACTCCGGCCTAATCGACGAGCAGGGCGCCAAGGATCGCCGCCTCAAGATCCAGCGCGAAGCGGATTTTTACGGCGCTATGGACGGCTCGAGCAAATTCGTCAAGGGCGACGCGGTGGTCGGCATCCTCATCACGCTGGTCAATATAGTGGGCGGCCTGATCATCGGCCTGATGGGCGATTCGGGCATGACCACGGCTGAGGTGATCGACACTTACCTCATCGCCAGTGTGGGCGACGGCCTTTGCTCCCAGATCCCGGCGCTGATGGTTTCCACGGCCATGGGCATTATCGTTACCAGGGCCACGTCGGATAACAACCTGGGGCGGGATCTTGCCAAGCAATTCGGCAGCCAGCCCTATATCTTCATTATTCTGGCCTGCATGCTGCTGGGCTTTGCCCTTATTCCCGGCATGCCCACGATTCCCATCCTCTTCCTGGCCGCTGGCCTGGGCGCGCTGGCCTACTTCCTTTTACAGGCGCAAAAAAAGAAAGAGGAGCAAGCGGAGCCTGAGGCCGTGGATGTACACGAGGCCGCGGCGCAGGAGATGCGAAAGCCCGAAAAGGCCACCTCCCTTTTGCAGGTAGACCTGATCAGCATGGAGCTGGGCTACGGCCTGCTGCCGCTGGTGGATGCTTCCCAGGGCGGGGATCTGTTGGAGCGGGTGGTGATGATTCGCCGCCAATGCGTAATGGATTTAGGCATCATCGTGCCGGTCATCCGCCTGCGGGACAATATCCAGCTGGGCACCAGCGAGTATGTGATCAAGATCAAGGGCGTGGAGGTTTCTCGCGGCAAGGTAATGCTGGATCATTTTCTGGCCCTCTCCACAGGCGAGGTGCTGGGCAAGGTCGAGGGCATCGAAACCGTGGAGCCCACCTTCGGCCTGCCGGCCCTTTGGGTAACGGAAGCCAACCGCGAAAAGGCTGAGCTTTTTGGCTACACCACCATCGACTTGCCCTCGGTGATCGCCACCCACATGACGGACGTGATCAAGCGCCACAGCGCGGAGCTGCTCACCAGGCAGCAGGTGCAGGTATTGGTAGATAACCTCAAGGGCCAGCAGCCGGCCCTGGTCGAGGAGGTCGTGCCCAAGCTTTTTTCCCTGGGCGAGCTGCAAAAGGTGCTGGCCGCCCTGCTCAAAGAGAACATCTCCGTGCGGGATTTGGGCACCATCCTCGAGGCGCTGGCCGACTACGGCCCCATCACGCGCGATACGGAAACGCTGGTGGAATTCGTGCGCCAAGCCCTTGGCCGGGCCATCTCCAAACGCTTTATCCCGGATGATAAGGGCCATGTGATCACGGTGGACGCGGCCGTGGAGCAGCTTTTGCTCGAGCGGGTGCGCAAGAGCGAAACGGGCTCCTATCTGGCCCTCAACCAAAAAGAGATGCAGGGCATCTTCCTAAGCCTGCGCAACGCCACGGAAAAGGTGACGGGCATGGGCCTTACGCCCATCGTCGTTACCTCGCCGGCCGCGCGGCGCTATTTCAAAAAGCTGACAGAGCAGATCGCGCCGGATTTTGTGGTGCTTTCTTACAGCGAGATCGGCCAGGATACCGAAATCATTTCCGAAGGGATGGTGACCCTCTAGTATGGAAACCAAAAAGTACTATGCCGAGGATATGCCAGCCGCGATGGAACAGATCAAGCGGGAACTGGGCGCGGACGCGATCATTATAAAAAGCCGCAAAATTAAGCAAAAATATGGCCCGCTGGGCTTGTTGCGCAAAAGCGTATATGAAGTGGTGGTCAGTTGCGATAAGAACGAGCCGCTCAATAAACGCCGGGAAATAAGCGCCCGGGAAGCCCTCTCCCAGCGCCTCACCCCGCCCGCAAACGATGCGGCCGCCAAAGCGCCGCTGGAAAAGGCCATCATCGAGCGCACGGCGGAAAAGGCCGCGCCGCAGGAATCTGCACCGCCGCCCGTACAGCCGGAGCGCTTTGCGCAGCTGATGCAAAAGACCGTTCGCGGCCTGGTCGACGATGAAGATGATGATATGCTCCGCATTCTTTCCGCAGCCCAGGCGCAGGAGCAGCCCGCAGCCGTTACGCCTGCGTCCAAGCTGGGGGCCTACGCCACGGGCGCGCAGCAGCCCAAGGCCCCGGTGCGGCCCGCTAACGCGGCGCCCGTGCCCTCCGCCCTGGTGACCCAGGCATCCGTAAACGCGGCGCCGCTGCCCTCCGCCCTTGTAAGCCACGCGCCCGCAGCGCCTATTGCCTTTGGGCAGCCTGCAGCCGCGCAGGTAATCCCTGCGCCTGCCTCCGCCACGCTTTCCGTAAGCGATCGCGCGCCCTTGCACGGTTTCGCGTCCGCGAGCGCGCCTGACCCCGTGATGTTCGTGCAGGCCCCTGCCGCGGTCGAAGCCGCCATGCAGACCCCCGCCGCGCAGGTCCCTGCCGTGCAGGCCCCTGCCGCGCAGGCCCCTGCCGCGCATACTGCTCCCGCGCCGGCTCCCGCACAGGCGGAGGCGCCGGCCGCGCCTGTCAAGCGGGGGCGGGGCAGGCCCCGCAAGTATCCGCAGACAACGCCAGCGTCCTCGGCGCAAGCCACCCCCGCCCAGGGCGAGGCGGAAACGCTGGTGCGCCTGGCCACGCTGGAGAAGATGATATTGGATATCCGCCAGAAGCTGGGCGGCCAGGGCGAGCGGCAGGAGGCGCAAACCGCTGCGGCCAAGGCCAGGCCGGGCAGCGAGCTGAACCTCACAGCCCTGCTGGCGCGCCTGGAGGAGCAGGATGTGGATCAAACCGCGCTCACCGCGCTGGAGGCTGCGGCCCGCTTGCGCATGGAGCAGGGTGAGAACGATTACCAAGCCATCTCCGGCGCTTTGGAGCAGATGCTGGGCAAGCCCCGCTACATCCGGGCGTCTAAAAACAAGCCCCGCTGCATCATGCTTATCGGCCCCACCGGCGTGGGCAAAACCACAACGCTGGTCAAGCTGGTTTCCTCCTGCATCTTCGAGCGGGGGGCCAAGGTGGGCATCATCAACGCGGATGTTTTCCGCGTGGGCGCGCAGGATCAACTGGGCACTTACGCCAACATCCTCGACGTGCCCGTAACCACCATTTACGACTCGCGGGAGATTGTGGAGGCCGTGGCCGCCTTTTCGGAGCTGGATTTCGTCTTTATCGATACCAGCGGCAAGGCCCCGCAGGATAAGGCCTACCAGGCGGAGCTGGGCCGGCTCTCCACATTGGGCGATATCCAGGAGACCTACCTCACGGTATCCAGCGCCACCTCCGGCCGGGTGTGCAGGCAGATCGTGAAGGAATACGAGAACATCGGCCCTTACCGGGTGGTGGTGACCAAGCTCGACGAAAGCGGCAGCTATGGCGCGGCGGTGAACCTCTGCCAGGCCAGCGGCCAGCCCCTTTCCTATATTACGACCGGACAGAACGTGCCCGAGGATATTTGCCGGGCGCGGGTAGACGAGATCATTGCGAGCCTGCTGAGGTAACGGATATGGACCAAGCGGAAAGCCTGCGCAAATTAGCCAAAGCAAAAGAGAAAAAGGGTCCCACCGTGGCCGCTGTGGCCAGCGGTAAAGGCGGCACGGGGAAAACCAGCTTTTGCATCAATTTGGCCATCGCCTTAGCCGGGTTGGGCAAATCCGCCATGATTGTGGACGCGGATTTTGGCCTCTCCAATGTGGATGTTATGCTGGACGCGCACCCAAAGCACAACATCGGCGAGGTGCTCCAGGGCTTGGTGCCCCTTTCGGAGGCCGTATGCAAGGGCCACGGCGGCATTTGGTATGTTTCCGGCGGCAGCGGCGAGGAAGCGGTAATGCGCATCCGGCGGGATATGCTCAAAAGCCTGCAAAAGCAGATGGCCGAGTTGGGCGCGGATCTGGACTATATCCTGATCGACTGCGGCGCGGGCGTGAATGAAACCATGCTGCGCATGATTGCCAGCGCGGATGAATGCCTGCTGGTAGTCACGCCGGAGCCCACCGCCATCACGGACGCCTTCGTGCTGCTCAAAACGCTGGCGGCCCGGCAGGAGAAGCTGGCCGTATCCTTTGTGATGAACCGCGCGGATACGCCGCTCGAGGCCATGACCATGTCCCGCTACTTCAAAAATATCGTCAGCAAATATCTAGGGTTTGAAATGTATTTCCTGGGCCAGGTGGCCTTTGATAAAAACGTGGTAAATTCCATCAACAAGCAGATGCCCCTGATGCTCAGCTATCCCAATAGCCCTGCCGCCAAGGATATGCTACGCATCGCCGGCCAATATGCCGATGTGGAGGCCCCGCGCTCCTCCGGCGGGTTGCCTGGATTTTTTGAAAAGATAGCGATGCGATATGGAAAGTAACAATCAGAACCGGGCCCTCCCGGAAAAAACCGAATTATCCGTAGGCGCCCTGGTATCCCTCTTCGTGAACGGCAAGCGCTTGAGCAAGGAAATCCTGGAGCGGCGGGCCGAGCATCTGTTGTTGGGCGCGCTGGAGGAAAGCTGGGAAGTGCCCTTTCACCACCAAACGGCCTGCCTCGTGCAGATGCTGCCCGATCAGCGAATCCTCTTCGCGGTGCTGCGCTATGAGGAGGGTCGGGGCCGCGGCTTGGGGCGGCGGGATCTTTTCCGCCTGATCCCCGGCGGTTCCATGTATATCTGGTCCGGCCTCAACAAGATGGCCATGCATGAGTGGTGCCCTCTTAAGGTATACGATCCCTACCTGACCGAGGAGGTATTGTTGGAGGACCAGGCGTTTTTATTTGCCCTATCCGAAACAGAAGCCAGCATGATGGTGCACAAGCCGCTGCCGCTGGGCGCCTTTGCGGATTGTACCTTCGTACTGGATGAGAAGCCGCTGGTCATGCGGGCCGTGCTGGCCCGCTGCGAAGATCTGGATGGCGGCGCGGGCTACCGGGCCCATTTCATGCTGATCGACCCACAGCTGCAGCCCCTGCTGCGCGAGTTCCTGCTGGAGGAGCAGGCTAGGCGGCTGCAAGCGGCTGTGATATGATCAAGAAGGAGGAGAGCATATGGAGGAGCGCTTAAACCTGGCCCACGAGCAGGCGCAGGAACTTTGGCGCCAATTCCAGCAGGACCGCTCCGTGGAAAATAAAAATAAGCTGGTTATGCACTATCTCTTTTTGGTGCGTGGCATAGCCGGCCGCCTGATGCCCCTCTACAGCGCCCATACCAACTACGACGATCTGATTGGCTATGGGGTGCTGGGCTTGATCGACGCTGTGGACAAATTCATCCCTGAGCGCGGCGTCCGTTTTGACGCTTACGCGGCCAAGCGCATTCGGGGCGAAATCATCGACAACATGCGAAAGCAGGATTGGGCGTCGGCAAGCCTTAGGAGCCGCATCAAGCAAATCGGCCAGGCCTACGAAACGCTGGGCTACGAGCAGGATGACGTGGGCGAGGAGAAGGTGGCCGAGGCCCTGGGGCTGGATGTGCAGCAGGTGCGAGCCGCTCTTGAAAAAGCCTATATGTTCAACATGGTCCACTTTGAGGCTATTTTGAACAACGGCGCGGGCGGCGGCGCCTCCGTAGAGAACCTGCTGCCCGAAAACGAAGAGGAAGGGCCCCAGCGCCAGCTCGAAAAGCAGGAGTTCAAAAAAACGCTGATGGCGGCTATCACCCGCCTTTCCCCCAACGAAAGGCAGGTTATCACCCTCTACTATTACGAAGAACTGATGCTCAAGGATATTGCCCAATTGATGCAGGTCACACCGGCGCGGGTCTCCCAGATCCATTCCCGTGCCCTGCTCAAGATACGAACAGAGCTGGAAGGCTATATTCAGCAAGGCGATTAAAGCAAGGCGCATATACGAAGAATATATAAACCAGAACGGCAATTCTCGCAAATAAAGTTCAATGCATTTCAGATAGAACCATATGGAACGGAGGTGGCAGGTCATGAAGCTATTCCGATCGAACAAAGGCGTCGGGCACGAGCAGGCGGCCCCGGAAGAGGCCGCGGCCAAAGAGGCGATCGATATTTCCGCGCCGCTAGAGCCTGAGGAAACGCCGCAACAGGCAGATCAGAATGAAGGGGACGAACGGGAACTGACGGAAGCCGATTTTCTCCTGGCCTATGAGCCGGAGGGCGTATTTTTGAGCATCGCCGGCGGGCGGCCATTGCGCGTATCGGAACAGGAGCGGCTGGTCCGCTATCTTTCCCGCAAGAAGGTTAAGCTGCTGGATATGGAAAAGGTGCTGCCTGCCCTCAACGGCGCAGGCGTAGAGCACCTTTGGATCGCGCCGCAGCAGGAGGAGAGCGTTTATGACGAAGCCTACGCCCTGACCTTATCCGCAGACATGATGGAAGCCTACGTCACGCTTTCGGCCCCGGAGCCGGGCAAGGGCAAGCGGCTATCCGCGGAGCAAGTGCTCGAGGAACTGGCCCGGCGCAGCCAGATTACCTACGGGCTGGATCGGGAGGGCTTTCGCGCTTTTTTGGCTGCGCCCGTTTATGACGAGCCCTTCGTGATTGCCCGTGGCCTGGCTGCGATTCCCGGGGAGGATGGAAGGCTGGATTGGCACATCGAACGGCGGGACGGCATTACCACCTATAAGCTTCGCGACGTGAAGGAGGACGAGCAGGTCGATTATAAAAACCTTGACCTGTTCGACCAGGTCAAGCAGGATCAGTTGCTGGTGACCCGGATACCTCCCAAGGAGGGCAAGCCCGGGCGCACGGTGCTGGGGCGGGAGACTCCGGCGGCACCGGGGAAGAACTACCTCCTGCCACAGGGCAAGAATACCTACATCACCAAAGATGGACTCGAGCTGCGTGCGGCCCTGGCGGGCCGAGTGGATGAGATAAATGGCCATTTGATCGTGAGCAACGTGTACCACATCCCGGGAGATGTGGATCTGAGCGTGGGCAACATCGATTTCGACGGCGACGTGGTGGTGGACGGCAACGTGATCAGCGGCTTCACCATCAAAGCCTCGGGCAGCATTGAGGTCAAAGGCATCGTGGAAGGCTCGGCCCTGGAGGCTGGGGGCGATATCTTCATCCGCGGCGGCATTCAAGGGGGCGGCAAGGGCATGCTGCAGGCGCAGGAAGGCATCTATGTGCGCTTTGCGGAATACGCCACCCTGCAGGCGGGTACCATCGTATCCGCGGAAAGCCTTCTGCACAGCAACGTCAGTTGCCTGGGCCCGGTGGAGGTTGTGGATGGCCGGGGGAGCATCATCGGCGGCAACGTTTGTGCGGCCACGTATATCGCCGCCCGGTTTTTGGGCAATTCCAGCGGCCGTGCTACGGACTTGCAGGTGGGCCTTTCTCCAAAGAGCCGGGTGCGCCTGGCGGAGCTGGAGAAGATGACGTTTTCCCTCAAAAAGGTGGTAGAGCGCCTGCAGGTCATTTTACAGGAGAACCCGGACGCCCCGCCCAAGGGGCAGCGGGAGCAGGAGGCGCGCATGGAGAATGTGCGCAAGCTCCTCCAATATAAAAAACTGATGCTGGATTACGAAGCGGAGCTGGAAGAACTCAAAGAGAGTATGGATGGGAAAAAGAACGGGGAGGTGCACGCTATGCAAACAGCCTACCCCGGCATATGCATCACCATCGGCCTAGCCAAGAACAGGCTGACGCAATCCGTGGATTATGCCACTTTCCGGCGGGTAGAGGGGAATATCGAATTTACAAACTGCCGCTTCCGGCCGGAGTTGGTGCGTACAAGAAAAAGAAGGAGATGAGCTTGCATGATCAAGGGCATAGATGCGCAGGTCATGACGCAGCGGGTTACGGAATATTCCAAAGACGTGAGCGCCACGCTGCATAGGGACGAACTGGCCAACGAGTTTGCGGATCGCATGAACAAGCTCAACGCACAGCAGGAGGCCAAAACCGTTTCCCATCTGGAAAAAGCGGAGCATGCCCGCGTCAATGTGGATCAGGAGCAGGGCCACGAGCGGCAGGAACAGCGGCGCAGGCAGGATAAGGCCATGCCCGGACAGGCCGAGGCGGCCGCCCGGGAGCCGGAGCTGCCTGGAATCGGGCCGCGTACGGAACCCCGGCTGCTGGACATCGAGATATAAGATTGAAATTCCACAAGAAGGAGTTTGTTAGCGGAGTGAATTGGCCGGTCTTCGCCTTGGTAACCTATGTTTTCTTTCTGGCGTTGTTGTTGGCTGCGCTAATCCTGCGGAGCCTGCGTGACACGAAAGGCCGCTACCAAAAGCTGCTGGAAGAAAAAGAACAAAAGCTCATGGCCATGCAGTTGGATCTGGAGGATACGCTGGAGGCCCTACAGGCGCAGGCAGCTGTGCTGGAAACGGAATGGGGCGCGGCCCAGCGCCGTTCCCAGGACTCACTGGTATCCGTTCAGCAGCGCTTGCTGGAGATCCAGGGCGGCTTATCCGGCCTGCAAGGACGTATCGCCCGGCTGGAGCGCGCGCCCGGGCCGCAGGCCGCTGAACCCGCTTTAGCGGTTCGGCAGGCCGAGCTCGTTCCGCCGCAGCCGGCTCAGCGGGAGGGCCCCGTACCGGACAGCTCCGGGGTGGATAGCCCCGGAGTGGATAGTCCCGGGGTGGGTAGTCCCGGAGTGGACCGTTCCGGGGTGGAGCGCCCCGGGCTAGAGAACTTTGATCCGGAGCGCTTCGGGGCGGAAGACGCGACTGAGCTGGAGCAGCCCAGGCAGCGGGCGCTGTCGCTGTTGCAAAGCGGCATGAGTGTGGCCCAGGTTTCGCGGGAGCTGGGATGCTCCTTTACGGAGGCCACGCTGCTTTTTGACCAATGGCGCAGGGGATATCTCAGGGAGGAACTGGAGGAAGGCCCGCCGGCATGAGGTTTTCGGGGCTTTTCTTGCAAATTTTCAATGCGAAGGGCTAAAGTCTAAGGCGGAAAACTGCGATATAATAATTGAGGTTTAAGAATGCCTCGGGCAGAATGGCAATGGCAGGAGGAAAAACGCGTATGGTGCGTGGATTATACTTAGCTGGCACCGGCATGCTGGTGCAGCGCAGCAAAATGGACGTAACGACCAACAATATCGCCAATGCGGATACCTTGGGATATAAGCAGGATACCCTGCTTTCCCGCTCCTTTGAGGATATGCTCATCAGCCGCATGAACGACCCTTCCGTGCTCAACCAAACCAAGGTGGTAGGCCCACTGGGCACGGGCACCCATATCGACGAGGTATTCACCTCTTTTGAGCAGGGTACGCCGGAGCAGACCGGCCTTTCCACGGATCTATGCATCGTAGGCAGAGCCTTCTTCGCGGTGGATACCCCGGATGGCGAGCGCTATACCCGGGCGGGCAACTTTACGCTCGACTCGGAGGGCAACCTGCTCGACGCCAATGGCAACGCCGTTTTGGGCGAGGGCGGAGGCATCCAGCTAACGAGCGACCGCTTCTTTGTAAACAACATGGGCCACATCGTCGACCTGGATACGGGCGAGCAGGTGGGCGCGTTGCGCCTGGTCGATTTCGATAACCCCGAGAACCTGCGCAAGGCGGGAAACAACTACTTCTACGACTACGGCGGAGCCGGCGGCGGGGAAGCCGAGGATTCTCAAGTGATGCAGGGCTACATCGAAACCAGCAATGTCAACATCGCCAGGGAGATGGTGGATATGATCATCACCAGCCGGGCTTACGAAACCAACCAGCGCTCTGCCCGCATGATCGACGAAACGTTGGATCGGGCCGTGAACGACATCGCCAAGTTCTAACCGCCCAAGCGTGAACGAGGAAAGGAAGCAGCATGATCCAATCTACCTATACGGCGCGCGGCGGCCTCATCGCCCAGCAACAGCGCCTGGACATTATCGCCAACAATATGGCGAATCTGAGCACTACGGCCTATAAGGCGGTGCGGGCGGACTTTAAAGACGCCCTCTATCAAACCATGGCGCGCCCCGTGCAGCCCCAGGATGGGCTGAACCTGCAAAAGGGCACAGGCGTCCTCTTGGGCGCGACCACCCGCGATTTTACCCAGGGTACGCCCCAGATGACGGGCGGCGCGCTCGACCTGATGCTCAGCGGAGACGGCTTCTTCGCCTTGCAGGATATTGATGGCGAAACCGCCTACACCCGCGACGGCACCTTCGCCCTCTCGGTGGAGGATGGCGGCAACTTCCTGGTTACCGGGGATGGGCGCTATGTGCTCGATAAAAATGGCCAACCCATCAATATTAAAGATACCTCTACGGACGACCTCTCCATCCAGGCGGACGGTACCATGCGGAATACGGCCACAGGCGAGGAATTAGGGCAGCTGGGCATCTTCACCTTCGTCAACCGCCAGGGATTGATGGCTAACTCGGGTAACCGCTTCGAGCCCACGGATAGCTCCGGCGAGGCCATCGAATCCACGGCCACGGTGCGCCAGGGCTACCTCGAATCCTCCAATGTGGACCTAGCCAGCGAGATGGTGCGCATGATCCGCACACAGCGCGTATTCTCCCTCACCTCCCGCGCGCTGACCACGGCGGACCAGATGGATTCCGAGGCCAACCAGATTCGGCGCTAAGCCGGCCCAACAGGAGGGTAAAGCATGCAACTGATCAAATGCAAATGGTGCGGCAGGCCCTTCCAGAGCTACGGTCATAATTTCTGCCCACAATGTGTGCAGGAGTTGGATGAGCAATATAAGCCTGTACGTGATTACCTTTACGACAACCCCAACGCCACCATCGAGGAAGTGATGGAATCGACCGGCGCGGCTGAGCGGGTGATTCTCTATTACTTGCGGGACGGCCGGCTGCAAATGGCCAACTTGAGCGGCCTGTTGCGTTGCGAGCAATGCGGCGCGCCCATTAACACCGGCCGCTTGTGCGAAACCTGCACCAGCAAGGTGGAAGAGCGCATCGTTAAGCCCTTGCGGGAACGTATGGCCAAAATGCGCAAACAGGAACAAAATCAGGACGATGCTGCGGGCAGCAGGATGTATACCTACCAGGAGGAGCGTTTTCGAGGCAGGGACCATTAAAGCCAAGCGCTTCATCCCCCGTTTTAGTACAGGGCGTTCAAACAAAAAAGGAGTGATTACCATGAAAATCGGATCCGTAAACCCCGTCATCGGGCAATATAACCAAATTAAAACGGGGGCCGCGCGCAAGCTGCCTGAAGCCCAGGACGCCGCGGATAGCGTAGAGCTTTCCCCGGAGGCGCTGCTTTTTTCCGAAGCCTTTGGCGCGGCGCGTAGGAGCATGCAGGGGGCAACGCCAGGGCAGGAGGTCAAGATCAACCAAATCATGGAGCAAATGCGCGCGGGCAGCTACCAGGTCGAGATCAAGGATATCTGCGATAAGCTTCTTTCATGAGGGAGGTTCTTTCATTGTATCAGGCGGTGGGTGAGCAGTTGGTTGCCTTGCTGGCTGTTTATGGTCAGCTTTTGCAGCTAGCCCGGGAAAAGGAACCCGTCCTGCAAACCAATAACGACCTAGAGGCCCTACGCAGTCTCACCGAGCGCGAGGAGGCTCTGATGGATCAGGCGGCGCAGGTGGAGCGGCTGCGGATGGAAGCCGTGGCGAAGATTGCGGAGGGAAAGGGGATAGACCCCGAAGTTCTCACCGTATCCGCCTTAGCGGAACAGGCCGCGCAGCCCGAGCGGGAAGCCCTGCTTGCGGCGGCCGGGGAGCTGACGGAGGTGCTGCGGCAGTTACGGATGCAAAACGATATGAACAGGCAATTGCTACAGATGAACCTGAGCTTTGCCGCCTTTGTGCTGGATAGTACGGCCCGGGAAACAAGCCTGGGCGATACCTACGGCGCCTCCGGCGCTCCGGCGGAGAAAGCCGAAAGCGGCTACCGCCTTTTAGATAGCGAGATATAAAGCCAATATAAGACCGTTTACCCCTTTTTGACCAGAAAACACGAGGTGCGCGCATGAGATCGACCTTTTATGGGCTGGAGATTGCCCGCTCCGGACTCTATACTTCCCAGAACGAGCTAAATGTAACGGGGCATAACATCGCCAATGTGGATACCGTGGGCTATACCCGCCAGCGCCTGAATACAGCCTCCCTCGCGCCTGTTTCCATGAATGTGCAATACGCCCTGGATGCAAAATCCACCACCGGCCGCGGCGTGGAAGCCTTGACGGTGGATCAGGTGCGCAACCTTTTCACGGATGCCAAATACCGCGAGGAGGCCAGCGCCACCGGCTATTGGAACACCAGGATGAACGAATTCTACATGGTGGAGCAGCTTTACAACTCCGTTTTGGAAACCACCTCCACCTCCTCCAGCATCGATACCGCCCTAACAAGCTTCAAGACGGCCTTGGATTCTCTGGTCGAAGAGCCTTCCAGCCTGGAAGCGCGCACCAATTTAATGACCAAGGCCATGCAGCTCACGGAGACCTTCCGGTATGTTTACGGCAAGCTGGAGGATCAGCACGACAACCTCAACAACTCCGTCGCCGTTACCGTGGGGCGGATCAACGACATCGCCCAATCCATCGCTAACCTCAACCGCCAGATCCACGGCTACGAGCTCACCGGCGCCAAGGCCAATGACCTGCGTGATTCCCGCAACCTCTTGCTCGATGAACTCAGCGGCCTGGTGGATATCGAATATTATGAGAACAGCCAAGGTTACCTTACCGTAACCATCGGCGGTCGCGCGCTGGTAAACGGCGTAGAATCCAACAAGCTCGCCGTGGACCCGCAGGGTGCGGATAACCAGATGGATGTGGTAGCCAACGCGGATATCATCCGCAAGCAGTATTCGGTGGTCTGGGCGGATGGAATGGGCAAGCCCAGCAAGAACCCGGACGACGCCGCGCTGATCCAGAGCGGCGCCTTAAAGGCTTATTTAGACCTTCGGGATGGAACCACGGAGGAAACCTACGGTATCCCCTATGTGGCCAACCAGCTCAACGAATTGGCCCGCAAGATCGCAGAGGAGATCAACGAGGTGCATGCGCAGGGCTATACCCTGCCCTTTACAGAGGCGGATGCCCTGGGTGCAACGGCGGGGCTGACTCCGCGCATATTGCCGGATGGCACGATATATTATGAATCCACCACAGGGATCAACTTCTTCGAGGTGGATAAGGGGGATTACAGCAAGATTAACGCCGGCAGTTTCGCCGTATCGAGCGATATCCAGAAAAACGTCTACCTCATCGCCGCATCCGGCGAGAAGCTGCCTGTCGAAGGCGTTGATGCCAGCGGCAACCTGGTGGTGACGCAAAACATGCAGCGCGGCAACGCCGAAAACCTCAAAAAGATAGCCGCCCTCTTTTCCAAAAAAGATGCGGTTGGCAACCCCGATAACTATTCCGCCCAGCTTAAGCTGCTGGTGACCAACGTGGGCACCCAGCAGGAAAAAATCCAAACCATGGAAAGCGCCCAACAGACCCGCATCGCCTCCATCGTGGCGCAGCGGGCATCGGAATCCTCCGTATCCATCGACGAGGAAATGACCAATATGATTCGCTTTACCCATGCTTACAACGCCAATGCCCGCATCATGACGGCCATCGATGAGGAGCTAGACACCCTCATCAATAAAATGGGCACAGTCGGCAGATAAGATAACCAAGGAGGAAACCAGCATGCGCATTACCAACGGCATGATCGTGACCAGCTTCCTGTCCAACTTGCAGACCAACCAGGCCAAGATGGACAAATATACCGGCCAGCTTTCCAGCGGCCGCAAGATCGTTCGCCTTTCGGATGACCCGGTGGGCGTATACAAATCCCTCACGGCCCGGCAGCGCCTGGCCAGTTACGAGCAATATCAGCGCAACCTGGTCACCGCGCGCAATTGGTCGGAGCAATGCGAGAGCACCCTGCAGGAGCTGAGCAGCAAGCTGTCCGCCATTAAAAGCGAGGTCGTCAACGCAGCCTCTACGGGCATTAAAAACGATGGAGACAGGCAGAACATCGCCGTGCTGATGAGCGAGCTAAGGGATACGGTGAAGGACGCTCTTAATACCGTTGTGGGCGATCAGTATATCTTTGCCGGCTATAATACATCTAACCAACCCCTCACCTTTGCCAAGGATGCGGATGGTAAGGATACCGATATCATCCTCTACAACGGGCTGGATCTTTCCAATATTACGGACGCGGCCAACAAGGCCGCTATCGAGAAGGAGCAGGGCCAGAACATCTCGCTGGAGGTGGGCTATAGCCTGCAGATGGATATCTCCATAACGGCCATCGACGTGGTGGGCGTGGGCGATAACAACTTTTTCAAAATCATGAACGAGATCATCGGCCTGATGAACTCGGATTCCTCCACCGAGGATGTGGCGGGCCAGCTGAGCGGTTACCTGGGCAAGCTGGACGGCGCCCACGAGCGGATCACCTCCTGCCTGGTGAAGACCGGGGCAATGACTACCCAGATCGATATTCTGGACGAGCGCTATGCCGAAGATGTGATCAACTATAATGAGATCCGCTCCCAGATCGAGGATATCGATTCCGCGGAGACCATTATGGATTGGAAAATGGCGGACGCTGTATATAAACAGAGCCTTTCCGCGGGCGCGCGGATCATTATGCCAACGCTGCTGGACTTTTTAAGATAAACGCCTAAGCACAGAATTTATCTGGAAGGGGGGGTTCGTTTGCAGGTTTCGGGCTCCAGGCCATATTTGGATATCAAAACGACCAACGCTAAGGTTGAGATCCATAACGAGCCCCTGCGCCTCAAGGTCGAACGGGAGCCCGCCAGGATGCACGTGCGACGCACGCGCCCCAAAATGAAGGTCAATTGGGAAAGGGTACGCAACGAATCCGGCCTTAAAACCCCTTCGGCGCAGCGCCGCCACATGCAGCAAGTATACCGCCAGAAGGCCCTCGAGAACATCACCAATATATCCGGCGAGAACGAGCAGATGAGCAACCTGCAAAACGCTGTATCCGGCGGACCGGAACTGGTGGCTACCGTAGCGCTGGATTCGGTTTTGCATCAGGATATACCGGTGGTAGATGTGGCCAATATGCCCCGCTCCATGCCCGATGTGGAGTGGGAAGAGGGCAAGCTTGAGATCGAGTGGGATCCGCCCATCATGGAAATGCATTGGGAAGGGAGCCTGCGCCCGGAGATCACCGTTACCCCGCATACGGTGGAGATACGCCTGATCAACGGCGAAACCATTCGTGTGGGCGAGAACGAGGCCCGCATGCTGGAGCAACAGGGCTACGGCAAGCGGCTGGATGAAAAAATTTAGGGAGAGGAAAGTCACCCATGATTATCGAAACCCATCGGTTCGGGCGCGTAACCATCAATCCGGATCATATCATCAGTTTCGGCGAGGGGCTGCTCGGCTTTGAACAGCTCAAACGGTACGCGATTATTTTATGCGAGGCCACGGAGCCCATCCAATGGCTCCAAGCCGTGGATGATCCCACGGTATCGTTGCCCATCATCAATCCCTTCCTCATCAAGCCCGATTATGAGCTGGATGTGGATGATGCCGAGCTTCACAGCATCGGCACGCCCAGCGTGGAGGAGATCCTCATCGTTAACGCCATGGTGCTGCCCGAGAAGATCCGCGAAGCCACCGTAAACCTTTCAGCCCCGGTGCTCATCAACCTGCGCACCAAGCAGGGCCGGCAAATCGTTATGGAATATTCCCAGGCCAACGCCATCCGCTACCCGGCCTTTGAAGCCTTAGCCGCCTATTATCGGGAGCAGGAAGCGCGCAAGCCGGAGAAGAAGGAGCAGGCAGATGTTAGTATTGACCAGAAAACTTGAGGAAAGCTTGCTGCTGGGGGGCGAGATACGCATCACCGTGCTGGGCGTAAACGGCGATAAAGTCCGCCTGGGCATCGATGCGCCCCGCACTGTGAAAATATTGCGCGGGGAAACGGTGGATCAGACCCGGGACACCAACCGCCTCGCCGCTTCCTCCGGCATGAATCTGGCGGCCATCTTTAAAGACGCCGCCCAGGCCATGGAGGCGCCCGGAGCGGATCTTCCCAAAGAGGGGAAGCAGGACTGAAACGACAACGGCTAACGCCTGCGCGAAAGGAGGGGGGAGCATGCGCATCAACGATACCAGCCTTGAGAGCTTTATCAACCGGCAGTACCAGCAGAGCTACAATGAGTATGCAAAATCCGTGCAGCGCATCGTCAGCGGCGAAAAAAGCGCGGCGGACGATCCCGCCGGCTTGGCTATCTCCGAAAAGATGCGGGCGGATATCAACGGCATGAACCAGGCCTCCCGCAACGTGCAGGATGCGGCCAGCCTCATACAAACCGCGGACGGCGCGATGTCCTCCATGCACAGCATCCTCCAGCGTATGGGAACCCTTGCCAACCAGGCCGCTACGGGCACCTATACGGGGGAGCAGCGCTTGGCTATGGAAGAGGAATACCGGCAGCTTGCGGCCGAATTGCAGGATATCCAGAAGGATACAAACTTCAACGGCATCAATTTGCTAGACGGAACCATCGGCACTCAAAAGGGCGGCATCGTCATCCAGGTTGGCTCCAAAGAAGGGCAAACCATGACCATGTACCTCGAAGGGCTGGATTTGAGCGGCCTTTCCTCCAGCTCCCTGCTGACCCAGGAGGGGGGGAGCAAGGCCATCGGCATCGTGCAGAGCGCCATCAACGGCCTGAGTACCCAACGCGCCCGGGCGGGCGCCTACCAGAACCGCCTGGAATACAAACAAGAGAATCTCGCAACCATGGTCGCCAACCTTGCCGAGGCGGAAAGCCGCATCCGCGATGTAGATATTGCCCAGGAAATGACAAATCTCGTCAACCACCAGATCAAGATGCAGGTAGCCACCGCCATGCTAGCCCAGGTGCTGACCATGAAACGGCAAAATGTGGCTACGCTATTGGGTATCATGACGGCATAACCTTTTAGGGAAAAAGATGGCGGCAGCCGCTTTTGTACGCACGGCGGGACGCTTATGCGCCCCGCTTTTATATTAAAAATATAAACGGATTATGCCATGACCAAAGCGCCGGCAACGCCCGCAAGCACTGTTAATAAAATCGGATTGACTTTAAAGCGTATATTTAGAACCGCAGTCAATAAAAAAATAATGATACAAGCCAAGGATAAACTCCCAACCGGATCGATTCGCAAATCCCCTATACTCTTGCATGGCAGCAAAAGGACGTTGGCGGCGATCGTGATTGCGGCGGCCGCAATCAACCCCACGGCAGCGGGCTTAATGCCGGATAGCGTGTCCGTTAGCCAAACATTGTCTTTAAAGCGCGCGAAGAAACGCATAATGATAACGGTGAGAATAAAGGATGGCAAAGATACGCCGGCCGTAGCCGCAATCGCCCCCGGCAGGCCTTGATGCAGATATCCAACATAGGTGGCCGCGTTGATGGCGATGGCGCCGGGAACCACCATATCCAATGCATTCAGGTCTGCAAACTGGGCAGGGCTGACAGAAAAGTTCTGTGCTTCCGATAGGATCATGGAAAGCATGGCGTACCCACCCCCAAAGCTCAAAAAGCCGAGCTTGACAAAGGTATAAAACAGCTTAAAACACTCAAGCAGCATCGCTACGCCTCCTATCCCGATGCCGCTTGATGCGCTGATAGATGCAGCCTGTAACGCCGGAAAGCACAACAACAAGCGGCGCGCCTATGTTCCCGGCAATGACGAGAAGAAAAGCCGCGATCATCAGGATGATGGCGAAGCCGCTTTTCAAATTATATTTGCCCAAGGAAAAGGCGGCCGAAAGCACCAAGGCGGCGGATGCTGCCCGAATCCCGCGCATAGCGCCCAGAAGCGGGCCTTGCTGCGGGATCATATTTGCCAGAACGGTAGCCACGACCATCAGGGAAAACGCCGGGAGGATTGCCCCAAATCCCGCCGCAAGCATTCCGAAAAGGCCCGCCGCGCGGCGCCCAACAAGCGCCGCGCAATTGAGCGCGATTACGCCGGGCATGGTTTGCGAGAGCGTGGCATATTCCATAAATTCGTCCTTGGTTAGAAGCTGATATTTTTCAACCGCATCCCGTTCGATTGCCGGAACAACAGCAAGGCCGCCTGCAAATGTAAAGGTGCTGGCTTTTAAAAAAGTGATAAACAGCGCGAAATGTTTTCGAAACTTCTTTATATTTTTGCCTTTAAATAAACTCCAACGAGACAATAATCTCCCACCTTCTTCCTTAGGCGCAACACTGCCCATATTAAAGACATTATAGCCCTTGAAACATCATAAGTAAAATATTATAGTCTTACACGAGTAATATCGGGGATCTTGACCTTGCGGCAGCACCCTCCACAAGGCCGGCATCGCAGCCGAGCTCGGCTGCGGGGAAATGATAGCGCCCGGTTCGACCGTCGCTCCGGCCGCTGCATCGACTATGGCGCGCTGGAGGCGGAGCGGCAAGGCGTAAGACCAGCAGCTAAGCGCCGATAAAAAGGCGTGCCGTCACGGGGAAACCGTTGCGACACGCCTTTTGCGTTCTGATTGAGAGACGGGCGTATTAAAAGCCCTTGCCCTTGGAAGGCCTGCTCGGAGCCTAGCAGGCGGCAGTCAGGGAGGGTTCCGCCTGTGTTATCACCGCTTTCGTCTCACGCATGATGGTGCCGAGCATGCTTATCTCGTCCGGGCAGATGAAGGTATACGCCGTTCCACACCGGTTGGCGCGGCCTGTGCGGCCAATTCTATGAACGTAACAGTCGCTGCCGTTTGGCAGATCATAGTTGATCACGATGTCGATATTGCTCACGTCGATGCCGCGCGCCGCCACATCCGTTGCCACGAGAACATCGATCTCACCCGCGCGGAACGCGGCCATGATACGCTCGCGCTTTTGCTGTTTAACATCGCCATGCAAAGCCTCGGCGCGTATCCCCTGGCGCTTAAGATCCTTACAAAGCTTATCGGCCCTGTGCTTCATATTGACAAAGACCAAGGAAAGCGTATCGCCGTTACGCTCCAACAGGGATAGCAGCGTATGCTTTTTAGCCCCATTCGCCACGGTCGTATAAAATTGCTCCACCGTCTTTACCGTTAGCGTATCCTCTTTAATGGCGATGTGCTGTGCATCGCGCTGATAGCTTCGTGCGATCTCCATGATCTCTTTAGGCAGCGTAGCGGAGAACAGAACCGTTTGCCGCTGCTGCGGAACAGCCTTCAAGATTCGGTTCAAATCCTGCTTGAAGCCCATATCCAGCATCCTGTCGGCTTCATCCAGAACAACGATTTGAATGCCGTCGAGCTTTGCCGTGCGGCGCTGTATATGATCCAGCAGCCTGCCCGGCGTGGCAATGATGATCTGCGGGTTGCGGCGAAGCGCCGCGAGCTGCTTTTGTATATTTTCACCGCCATAGAGCGTAGCAAGGCGTACATTCTCTTTGTATTTTGTCAGGCTTTTTACAACGCCGGATGTTTGTATCGCCAGCTCGCGGGTAGGGCTTAATATGAGAACCTGCGCATTTTTATTATTGGTATCTATAAATTCGCACACCGGGATGCCAAACGCGCAGGTTTTCCCGGTGCCTGTAGGGGCCTGCACAATAAGGTCGCGGCCCGCAAGGAAAGGCTCGATCGCCTTTGCCTGTATCGGCGTTGCCTGCTCAAACCCCATCGCGCAAATTGCCCGTTGCATGCTGGGAGAGAGTCCGTACTGATCAAAGGTTGCTTTTTCGTTCATATAATCTCCTGTGTTTGCGCGTAAAGAATCCGCCCGCCTGTTTCCAGATGGGCGGATTCTCTTAACATCAATTTAGGCAGTCCGTACGTTTACCGCGCGGAATTTGCTGCTGTTTTTCGGATCCGCCTCGATATCGAACGTAACAGCCTGGCCCTCTTGCAGGGTTCTATAACCGCTATCGGAAACAATGGCGGAAAAATGTACGAATACATCCTCTCCGCCCGCGTCATTGGAGATAAAGCCAAAGCCCTTTTCCGTGTTGAACCATTTTACCGTACCGCTATGCATGGTGGTACCTCCTAGATAAATATTACATCCGAAAGAATAGAGAAACCTCGTATTTCTGTAAACCATAAACATCGATTTACACAAATACGAGGTCTATCAATCACTTTAGAACATTCTTAATCTACCATACAATCCTATTCTAGTCAAGCAGATTTGAAAAAGACACGACTGGAAGCCGTGCCTTATCCGTAAACGTATTATAGCAAATGAAACGCAACGATATGATGCGATGGGGGAGTGGATCCGCCATTGCGCTTCCGTATCATGCCGATTATTGTTCAAACTCCTGCCGGCGCGCGCGTTCGCGCTGCGCCCTGCGCTTCGCGGCCCGCTCTTTACGGCGCTTCTCCTCCGCCGCGCGGACTGCAAGGAGTACGATAAGCAGGATAAGGAGCAGCGCGCCTGCGCCGCATATGGCGTAAAACAGCGTTGCGTTCACGCTGATTACACCCGACTCCGCGGGCTCTACGGACTGCTGCGGCGCGGGCGCGGGCGTTTCTACAGACTCCTCGGGCGGCAGCGTGGGCTGCACGGGCCGCGCGGGCATCACCGCATAGCGCTGGAGGGATTGATCGGATGGGTTATAAGCATAATACCCCACCTCGCCATTGGCATTGCGCGCGTATAGAAGGTAGATATCGCCCTGCGCATCCTGCGCCTTCCACGCGGTATAATCCTTTTCGTCTATGGTCAGCGTAGTTTCCGCAAAGCCGTCGGGAAGCGGCACGCTGCCGTCGGGTTGCAGGAGGATATACGTTTTTGAAACGGAGGATACCGTTTTATAGGGGTAGAGCGTATCCGCTTGCGCGTTAAAGATATAATAGCCGCCTACGTCGCCCGAAGCGTTGGATAAGTAGAAGAGCGTGGGCGCGTCGCTATCGGCTACGATGGCTGCGGCCACCGTTTGATCGTGGTAGGTATATTCCGTCTCCTCATAGTTCGCGGGCAGCGTCACGTTTTCGAGCGTGCGCCAGATATATAGGCTCTCCGCCGCGCCCTCCACATTTTGCGCCGGAACGCCCTCTTTCGCGTAGTCGATGGGTGGCGGTGTAGGCGTTGCGGGCGCTGCGGCGACCGTTATATTCACGCTCGCGCTCGCGGCGCCTTCTTCCTTGCCGTCATAGCCCAGCACCTTTTCCAGATTGAATTTGACCTCCGCCGTACCTGCCGCCACGGCCGTGAATGTTACACGTGCCGTTAGCGCGTCGGTTCCGCCTTTTTGGGCGGAAGCCATGCTCAAAAAGCCGTCGGAAGCGCCGCCCGCGCTTTCGGCGTAAGCGAGAAGCGCCGGGTCGTAGGTGAAAATGCCCTCCGCGACGGACATCCCCTTACCGCTCACGGTCACGGTGATCTCCACCGTATCACCCGCCTGTACGCTCGTTTTGTCCGCTGCGGCGCTTAGGCGCACATCGGCGAGTGCGGATGCCGGCGCGAGAAGCAGAAGCGCCACGAGAAGGAACGCGGCCGCCCTTTTATATGCCAAAAAGCCTTTCATACCTCAATACCCCCTTAAGCTATCTTTGCATCGCCGTTGATAAAGCGAATGAGTAGGAGCATGTCGTTTGCGTCCACCGCACCGTTGCGATCGACATCCGCCGCACGCAAGCGCGCGCCCGTAAGGAGCGTGCCGTGCGCGAGGTGGCCGCCAAGCGCCCCTACGTCCGCGTCGCCTATTTTGCCATCGCCGTCGAGATCGCCGAAGATCACAACGGGCAGGTCAAAGAACTTCTTTCCCTCGCCGTAGGTAATGCGCACGAATTGGCCTGTGCATACATCCCCATCCACAGGGTTCCCCTTGGCGCTGACGAGGCTCAGGCTGCCCTCGGAGGAAAGCTTTTTCAAAAACGCTTCGCCCGAGGTGCCGGCCGAAACGCCGCTTACGCCCCAGGCGCGCACCTTATAGGCGTCGCTTTCCACCTTGGGCGCGGTGTCGTAATCGCCGATGGCGATGAGCTCGGTGTTCGCATAATAGAAAGAAAGGATATCCGCATACGGCTGGCCCGCACGCGCGCGCTCCTGCGCGCCGCGCTGCGAAAGGCCCACACCGTGGCCGTAGCGCCGCTCCGTGAGGAAGAAGCCCGCGTATTCCACGCCGCCGCTGCGGCAAACGCCCGCCTCCGCGCCGCGCATCCGCAGCCGCGTCTTTTTTGCGGTGAGGCTGCCGGTTTGGCGTTGGAAGCTGCCAAAGCGCAGATCCTCGAGCGCAAGCGTTACCGTCACCTGCCCGCTCTTTTGCGTGCCGCTTTCTTCATACCCCACCACGAGCGTCACATCCGCCTCGGTATAGCAGCGGCTCGGCGCGTCGTATGTTGGGTTCTTCGGCGTGACCGCCACCGTTTCGAGCAAGATCACAGCCCGCCCCGCCGCGCTGTAAGCCGCGCTTTCGAGCGCAAGAAGCACGCCCGCATCCATAAGCTTGCGGGTTTCGCCGCTAAACTTCGCCGGGATGAAGGACCGCTCCTCGATGCTCGAGGCGTTCAAAAGGTCATACGGGTCATCAGCGTTGATGTAGTAAGGATAATCATTGGACCAAACATTGCCCGTTCGCTCGGTTTGCCCGCCATTGGAGGCGGAGTAGAATGATTCGATAATATCCCCCGCGTTGGTGAGCACCTGCCCGGCCGTAGCGTCCACCGCGGCGATGGCGCGGGCGTTTTTGCTGCTGTAACCGCGGTATACCTGATCCTCCGAGGTGTCCAAAAGATCATAGGCGCGCGTGAGGTATTTGGAAGCCCGCGCAGCGGCGTAGCCGCGCGCGCACACTGCCTGCGCCTTGAGCGCATCGATGGGGAAAAGGTTGCTCATCTCGTGCGGCACCACGCCGTAGAGATAGTGTTCGATGGGCAGCGTGTTGATGGCGCGTATCGAGCCCTCATACACATCGAAGGTCATGTTGCCTAAATAGGTGCAGGTGCCGTAGGAGGCGTGTTTGAGGCGGATGTAATCCGCTTTCCCGCCATAATCGCCGCTCAAAAGCGTAATGGAGGCTGCGGTTATGGTTTTGCCGCCCACCGTGAGGGACACGCGCCCCCCCACCGTTTTCACGGTAAGCTCATCGGTTCCCACTTCCAGGTCTTTTTGCCCTTCCACGGTGAATTTGCCCACGGGCGTGAATGAAAACTCCTTTTGCTTGCCAATTGAGATGCGCACGCGCACATCCGAGCAGAACACCGCCGCGCGCGCGGGCACGGCGGCGCATACGATGATCAGCGCAAGGCTCAGCATAAGCACGGTCCTTACTTTGCGCATGATATGCCTCCCATTCTTTCGTATTCGGGGCGTTTCTACAACTGTCTTATTTATATTACCTTTTTTCACTGGCAAAGGTCAACGGCGCCACCCCCCACAAAGGCCGTTTTCAGGCGCTTGTTCTATGAACTTTTGATGAATTCGATTTTATACAATCTGTTCGCTTTGCGGGATAATGGCGTTTGTGAAAATGGAATTGCCTTCACAATGGATCTCATGTCGCCTCGGTCCTCAAACGATCCGCTCGAAGCAACTCTTTATATCAATCATATTCTTTATCAAAATTCGACTAAAATAAACTGAAATAGCCGGAAAACACCACAATACTCTATAATTCCTTAACTTTTCTCGGGGAATCCCGATATAAGGTACAAAGAAAACTCGGGGGTAATGATTTTTTATGAAGAGCATTAGGACCAAACTGATTCTTAGCATCTCGATCCTGCTTTTCGTTTCGCTGGCGGCGGTCGTCTTCATTGGACTGCTCAAGAGTTACCAGGTTAATAATGAGATCACCCAGGTACAATATGAGAATCAATTGAGCGGCGCCAACAACATGCTCAAGGTTTATCTTACCGAGCAGTTTGGTTCATTAACGATGAAAGAGGAGGGCATATTGCGCGGCGAGGATGGCCAGGCCATCGACGGGCAATATGAATATCTCGACCGGCTTAGTGAAAACATGGGCGTGGTGGCGACCGTGTTTGCCCGCGATGGCAGCAATTTTGTGCGCGCCATCACCAGCGTCAAGGATGCGCAGGACCAGCGGATCATCGGCACGGAGCTGGATACGAGCGGGCCGGCCTATGCGGCAATCTCGGGAGGCAACAGCTATTATGGCGAGGCCGCCATCATGGGCGCGCAATATATGGCAGCCTATACCCCTATCTATGATGCAAACAATCAGGCCATCGGTATTTATTTCGTAGGCGTGCCCATGGAGGAGGTCAATAACGTTCTGAGCACAGGCATGGCCTCTACCATCCGCTCCGTGTTCCTGCTTTCCGCGGGCGTGTTGGCCCTGGCCATCCTTTTTACGTATTTTATCAGCGGCAGCATCGCCAGGCCCATCCAGACGGTCACGGGTGTGGCGCAGAAGATTGCTCAGGGGCAGTTCGACGTGTCTCTCTCGGTAAAATCTAAAGACGAGATCGGCAGGCTGGCCAAGGCTTTCAACCTGACGATCGACCAGCTGGTAAACTACCAGGGCTATATAGACGAGATCTCCGACGTTCTGCAACGGGTCTCGCAGGGGGATTTGCAGGCGGAGCTGCGGCGGGAATATGCCGGGCAGTTTAAAAAGATTAAGGATCACATGGAGGCGCTGCTGCGCAACCTTAACGCCACCCTGTTGCAGATTGGTCAATCCGCGGCCCAGGTGGACGGCGGGGCCGGGCAGATCGCGCAGAGCGCGCAGGCCCTCTCCCAAGGCGCCACCGAGCAGGCTAGCTCCTTGGAGGAACTGTTCGCTTCCATTGCGGAGATCGCGCAGCAGGTCAAGCAAAACGCGGAAAACGCCAAATCCGCGCATGACCGGGCGGAGCAGGCGGGGCAGGAGTTGCAATCGAGCGCCGGCCAGATGCAGGGCATGATCGAGGCTATGCACAACATCACGCTCAAATCGGCGGAAATCCGCAAGGTCAATAAGATCATTGAGGATATTGCCTTCCAAACGAACATCCTCGCGCTCAACGCGGCCGTGGAAGCCGCCCGTGCAGGCCAATCCGGCAAGGGCTTCGCCGTTGTGGCGGATGAAGTGCGTACGCTGGCGGCCAAATCCGCAGAGGCGGCCAAGAATACCACCCTGCTGATCGGTGAAACCATCGAGGCCGTGGAAAGCGGCTCCGCAATCGCCAACGCCACCGCGCAATCCCTGCGCGAGGCCACCGGTAGCGCCGCCGAAGCTGTATTCCTAATGGATAAGATCGCGCAGGCCTCCCAGGGCCAGGCGCAGGCGATCGGCCAGATCGACCAAGGCCTGGCGCAGGTTTCAGATGTGGTGCAAACCAACGCGGCCACAGCCGAGGAAAGCGCGGCTGCGAGCGAGCAACTGTCCGGCCAATCCAACATGCTGGCGGAGCTGATCCGCCAATTCAACCTCAAGGAGATCTAGCGCGTCACCGCAAATCGTCGGGGCCGGGATATGGAACGAAAAAGCTTCGGTTCCAGATCCCGGCCTAGTTTTATGCCGTCGCCACCCTCCGCGGGGTTTTACACGGGCGGTCCTGCGGTGGACGGCGGTCCTACGCGAACGGCGGTCCTACGCGGATGGCGGGACCGGGGCCAGCCGTTTGTGATGATTGTTAGGGGAGAAGGCCGTTTGTTTTCTTGAGCAGGTGCCGGTTCGCCTTTTTGGCGGCAAAGGGGGAGGCCCTTGGGCCTTTCCGCATGATGACGCAAAAAGAAATAGGAGGGGTGACGTGGATGCGGGAGCATCCGGGCGATGGGACACAGGACACTGCCGGGAGACCGAATCGCGAACGGCGGGAGAGGAAACGCGAATATATGATGTAGCGCCGCCCTCGTTCAATGCGGGCGGTGGGGGAGGGCATCCCGGCCTATGGGGATTATGTAGAAACCATGATCCACAGGCAATACTTCGTTCTTGCGTGCGAATGTAGTTCGTCCCTGCGGCGTATTTATAAACGCGACTACCAGTACAATTTTTATGAATCAACGAGAAGGAAGCCACCCCGCGCACACCTCTCGCCCGGGGACACAGAACAAAGTGCTAGAAAAATGGAAAATAGCTATTGACAACCGAAAATAGAAAGAGTATGCTTAGCACATAAAATGTGCCCGGGCACGGACTCTGGGTGAAAGCATCTGTTGATAAGCATCCAATATCTGATGCAGTCGGAAATCCCTTAATTGTATTGTTTTAAAAATATCAAGCAGTTCATTGCGCGAAATGGAAGGATCGCAGGAATCTGTACACAAGCGAATCGGTTTTTTACGAATGGAGCGGGTTGCGGGTCCTTTTGCATAGGTTTATGCACAACCGCGCGCTTGGTTAACGGATTTCTCTTTTTTTAAGCAAATTACGTGCCCGGGCACGAACGATTCTCACAAAAAGCTGATTCTAAACTTGTGCAGCGCATGCACAGGAAATATAATGAATGGAGTGGAAAACGATGAAAAAACTGTTTACTACTATGCTGGCGATCGTGATGATGCTGGCGATGGTCGCTTGTGCGGCGCAGCCTGCTGTGCAGGAAGCCCCCGCTGCTGAGGCCCCTGCGGCTGCTCCGGCCCCCGCTGCTGAAGCGCCCGCGGCTGCTGAAACGGTAAAAGTAGGCGTATCCATGCCCACCCAAAGCCTCCAGCGCTGGAATCAGGATGGCTCCAACATGAAGCTCCAACTCGAGGCTGCCGGCTATGAAGTCGATCTGCAGTACGCAGGCGATAACGACATCCCCACCCAGGTCAGCCAGATCGAAAACATGATCACCGGCGGCTGCAAGGTTCTGGTCATCGCCGCCATTGACGGCTCCGCACTCACCGAGGTGCTCAAGGAGGCCAAGTCCAACAACATCCCCGTCATCGCCTATGACCGCCTCATCATGAACAGCGACGCCGTATCCTACTACGCCACCTTCGATAACTTCAAGGTCGGCACCATTCAAGGCACATATATTAAGGATAAGCTGGATCTCGACAACGCGGCCGGCCCCTTCAACATCGAGCTGTTCACCGGCTCCCCGGATGACAACAACGTTAACTTCTTCTTCGGCGGCGCCATGAGCATCCTCCAGCCCTACATCGACAGCGGCAAGCTGGTCGTCAAATCCGGCCAGACTGAAAAGGCCCAGTGCGCCACGGCCAACTGGTCCACCGAAGAATCCCAGAAGCGGATGGAGAACCTGATCACCTCCATGGGCTATGGCCCCGAGGGCACCAAGCTGGATGCCGTCCTTTCCTCCAACGACTCCGTGGCCAACGGCATTACCAACGCGTTGGTGGCGGCCGGCTACACTGCCGAGAACTTCCCCATCCTCACAGGCCAGGATTGCGATAAGCCCGCCATGAAGAACATCCTCGCAGGCACGCAGAGCATGTCTATCTTCAAGGATACCCGTACGTTGGCGAGCCAGGTCGTGAGCATGGTGAACGCCATCCTCAGCGGCAATAAGCCCGAGATCAACGACACCGAGACCTACGACAACGGCACGGGCATCATCCCCTCCTTCCTCTGCGACCCCGTGTTCGCCGATGCCAGCAATTACAAAGAGCTGTTGATCGAGAGCGGCTACTATACCGAGGCGGATCTTGCATCCTAACCTAGGTACGCACAATGCCGGTATCCGGCCGGCAATCGGGTAAACGCCCCCGCAGGCGGACGGTGGAAGCCGCCCGCCTGCGTCCTGTTTGAATCTATATCTAGAGCAAATGGAGGGATCTCTTTGGCAGAAGTTTTATTGCAGATGAAGGCCATCACCAAACGCTTTCCGGGCGTGGTCGCGCTGGATAACGTAAACCTCGAGGTGGAGGAAGGCGAGATCCATGCCTTGGTGGGCGAGAACGGCGCCGGGAAAAGCACCCTGATGAACGTCCTGTCGGGCATTTATCCCTATGGAAGCTACGAGGGCGAGATCTTCTACGAGGGCAGCGAGTGCAAATTCCATGAGATCAAGGATAGCGAAAGCCAGGGCATCGTGGTGATCCATCAGGAGCTGGCGCTGGTGCCTTATCTCACCATCGGTGAGAATATGTTCCTGGGCAACGAGCGCGGCAGCGCGGCGCGCATCGATTGGGATGAGACCTTCACCCGGGCGGATGAATTGCTGGCCGTGGTAGGATTGCACGAAAACAGCCGTACGCTGGTCAAGGATATTAGCGTGGGCAAGCAGCAGTTGGTCGAGATTGCTAAGGCGCTCTCCAAAAAGGTGAGGCTGCTGATCCTCGACGAGCCCACCGCCTCCCTCAACGAGAGCGACAGCAAAAAGCTGCTGGAGCTGCTGCTCAAATTCAAGAGCGAGGGGATGACGTCCATCATTATCTCCCATAAGCTCAACGAGATCGCCTACGTGGCGGATAAGATCACCATATTGCGCGATGGCGCTACGATCGAAACCCTTATCAAGGGCGTGGATGATACCAGCGAGGAACGCATCATCAAAGGAATGGTTGGCCGGGACTTAGCCCACCGCTTCCCCGCGCGGGAGAGCCACATCGGCCCGGTGCGCATGGAGGTGCGCAATTGGACTGTTCACCACCCGCTCTATCAGGAGCGCAGGGTATGCGACAACGTATCCTTCAGCGTGCGCAAGGGCGAGGTCGTGGGCCTCTGCGGGCTGATGGGGGCCGGCCGCACGGAGCTGGCGATGAGCATCTTCGGCAAAAGTTACGGTACGAATATCAGCGGCGAGATCTATATCGATGAAAAGCCCGTGCAGATGAACTCCGTCAAACAGGCCATCCACAACAAGCTGGCCTATGTAACGGAGGATCGCAAGGGCAACGGCCTGATCCTCGGCACCCCGATCCGGGAAAACACCACCCTTTCGCGCCTTGAGAAGGTGAGCCGTCACCAGGTGATCGATCCGGATAAGGAGATAGCCGCGGCCGAGCACTACAAGGAGAAGCTGCGCACCAAATGCCCTACCGTGGAGCAGCATGTGGGCAACCTTTCCGGCGGCAACCAGCAAAAGGTGCTGCTCTCGAAGTGGATGTTCGCGGACCCTGAGATTTTGATACTGGATGAACCCACCCGCGGCATAGACGTGGGTGCGAAATATGAGATCTACTGCATCATCAACCAACTGGTGGATGAAGGTAATTCCGTGGTGATGATCAGCTCCGAGCTGCCGGAGATCCTCGGCATGTGCGACCGCGTTTTCGTGATGGACGAAGGCAAGATGGTCGCGGAGCTCGACAAAGGCGAGGCGAACCAGGAAACCATCATGAGTCACATCCTGCAGAATAAAGGAGCGTAACCACCATGCTGAGCAAAGCAAAGGATATCCTCAAAAAAAATACGATGCTGATCGCGCTGGGCGTGGTCATGGTGCTGTTTCAGATGCTGATCGTAGCCGCGGGCAAGGGCTCCCTCTTCGCCCCGGCCAACATCTCCAACCTCATCAGCCAAAATAGCTATGTGGTGATTCTGGCCACAGGCATGCTGCTATGCATTCTCACCGGCGGCAACATCGACCTTTCCGTAGGCTCCGTGGTCGCCTTGGTCGGGGCTATCGCGGGCACGCTGATCGTGAACATGAAGGTCAACATCTACCTTACCATGCTCATCTGCCTGCTTGCCGGCCTGGCCATCGGCTGCTGGCAGGGCTTTTGGATCGCCTATGTGCGCATCCCGCCCTTTATCGTAACGCTGGCCGGCATGCTGCTGTGGCGCGGCCTGGCACTGCTGGTGCTCGATGGGCTTACCATCTCCCCTTTCCCGGAAGTATACCTCAAG
This sequence comes from Candidatus Pelethousia sp., assembly GCA_034928145.1. GTDB lineage: Bacteria > Bacillota > Clostridia > Christensenellales > CAG-138 > Pelethousia. The sequence continues at coordinate 104,339 of JAYFPE010000004.1, forward strand.
TATTTCACCAGCTTCCTGCCCAATGTAGAGGATAAGGCCGTGGTGCTCACGGTAACGCTGATCATAGGCTCTGCGGCCTCCGGCGTGTACATTCTTTCCCAGATCTTGGGGCGCATTTCCAAGCGGCGCAAGGGCTACGCGGTGGAGAACCTGTTTTGGCAGATCGCCCGCGTGGTGGTGATCTGTGCTGTGGTGATGGTGGTGAGCTACCTTTTGGGCAAGCACAAGGGCATCCCCGTAGTGTTGATCCTGATGGCCGTGATCGTGCTGGCCTATAGCTACTTCACCAGCCGCACCGTGCCGGGCCGCCACCTTTATGCCCTGGGCGGCAATGAAAAGGCAGCCAAGCTTTCGGGTGTGGATACCAACTTCACGCTCTTCTTCGCCTATGCGAATATGGCCTTCCTTTCCGCCGTGGCCGCGCTGGTGGCCGTGGCCCGCTTCAACTCGGCCGCACCCAGCGCCGGCACCAACTATGAGATGGATGCCATCGGCGCCTGCTTCATTGGCGGGGCCTCCGCCTATGGCGGCATCGGCACCGTGGGCGGGGCCGTAATCGGCGCGATCTTCATGGGCGTGCTCAACAACGGCATGTCCATCCTGGGTGTGGACGCCAACTGGCAAAAGGTCGTAAAGGGCCTGGTGCTGCTGGCGGCCGTGGTCTTTGACGTGCTGAGCAAAAAGCGCGTCAAGGCATCGTAGGAGGGCAGAATGCAGTATCTGATTGGCGTAGACATCGGCACCTCGGGCACGAAAACGGTGCTCTTTGACGCAAGCGGCCGGGAAGTCGCCTCCGCGTCGCAGGAATATCCCCTCTACCAGCCGCAAAACGGCTGGGCCGAACAAGCGCCTGCTGATTGGTGGCGGGCCGCGGCTGCAACCATCCGCGCCGCGCTCGAAAAGGGCGGCGTGAATCCCAAAGACGTCAAGGGCGTGGGCCTGGCCGGGCAAATGCACGGCCTGGTGATGCTGGATGAAACCGGCGAGGTGCTTAGGCCCGCGATCCTCTGGTGCGATGGCCGCACGGGCGAGGAATGCCGCGAGCTGACGGAGCGGGTAGGCAAGGAGAGGCTGATCGCCATCACGGCCAACCCCGCTTTGGCGGGATTTACGGGCGGCAAAATCCTCTGGGTGCGCAAGCATGAGCCGGCCCTTTATGAAAAATGCCGCCATATCCTGCTGCCCAAAGATTATATTCGCTATAAACTCACGGGCCAATTCGCCACGGAGGTATCAGACGCATCCGGCATGAACCTGCTGGATGTGCCCAACCGCTGCTGGTCAAAGGAAGTGCTGGCCGCTCTTGCTATCGACGAGGGGCTGCTGGCTAGGGTATACGAATCATCGGAGGTAACCGGCGCGGTCAGCCAAGAGGCGGCGGCGCTGACGGGACTTTGCCCGGGCACGCCCGTGGTGGGCGGCGCCGGGGATAACGCCGCGGCCGCGGTGGGCAACGGCGTGGTCAAGGCCGGCAGGGCCTTTACCACTATCGGTACCTCCGGCGTGGTCTTTGCCCACGCAGAGGGCGTTACCATCGACCCGCTGGGGCGCGTGCATACCTTCTGCCACGCCGTGCCGGGCAGTTGGGCCGTGATGAGCTGCACGCTGGCCGCGGGGCTCTCTCTCAAGTGGTTCCGCGATACGCTCTGCCAGGCAGAGATCGAAACGGCCGCGGGGATGGGCGTAGATCCTTACGAACTGATGAACGTGCAGGCTGCGCGCTCGCCCATCGGGGCCAATCGGCTGCTGTACCTGCCGTATCTGATGGGCGAACGCTCGCCCCTGCTTGATGAAAACGCCCGGGGCGCTTTTATCGGCCTTTCCGCCATGCACACGAAATACGACCTTTTGCGCGCAGTGATGGAGGGCGTGGCCTATTCCCAGCGGCAATGCCTGGATGTGCTGCGCGATATGCGAATCAGCTTGCATGAAATGCTGGCCTGCGGTGGCGGCGGCCGCAGTGCTTTCTGGCGGCAAATGCTGGCCGATGTTTACGGCTGCCCCGTGAGCACCATCGCCTCCTCGGGTGAGAGCGCCGCCTTGGGCGCGGCCATATTGGCCGGCGTGGGCGCGGGCATCTATTCCAGCGTGCAGGCCGGCTGCGACGCGCTGATTCGCACCAACGAGCCCCAGCTGCCCGATGCGGCGCGCGGCGCGCAATACGAGCCCTATTACCGCATCTTCGCCAGCCTCTACCCGGCCCTGCAGGAATCCTACCATGCCTTGGCGGTTCTATGATGAGGAAGGAACGAACGATGAAAACGATCTATGATCCCGAATTCCAGCCCTATGGAAAAGCCATAGCCGGCTATGATACCGCGCCGCTGGTTGCGGCCCTGTGCAACAGCACGCCCCGCCCGCTAGACCATACGGTCTACGTGCCGTCCGATGCAGCCCTGGAGGCCCTGCCCCTTGCTAAGCAGCTGGCGGATAACGTATTTGGCGGCATGCCCATGCAGTTGGGCTATTGCAACGGCAGCAACCGCAAGCTCAACTGCTTGGAATACCACCGCTGCAGCGAGGTGAATATCCCGTGCGAGGATATCGTGCTGCTGGTGGCCCCTCTGCAAAAGGTGCGGGATGGCAAGCTTTCCACCGGCGAGGTGGAAGCATTCCTGGCGCCCGGCGGCGCCATGGTGCTGCTCTATGAGACCACGCTGCACTACGCGCCCTGCAATGGGCCCGAGAACGACGCCTTCCGGGTAGCCGTTGCCCTGCCTAGGGGCACCAACACGCAAAAGCCCGAGATCCAGCCGCAAACACAAGAGGATAGCCTGCTGTGGGCGCGCAACAAGTGGCTTATCGCCCACCCGCAAAGCGACGAGGCGAGCCAGGGCGCGTTCATCGGCCTGGAAGGCGAAAACATTACCTTGGCATAAGCTGGCGAAAGGCGCAATCATATAACAGGAGGAGACTGATATGCAGAACATACCACAGGTCAAGCTTGGCATTATAGCCGTAAGCCGGGATTGCTTTCCCGCCTCGCTTTCCGCGCGGCGGCGCAGGGCGGTAAAGGAAGCCTACGGCGGCATATACGAATGCACCATCACCGTGGAGAATGAACGGCACGCCCAGGCGGCGGCCGCGGATGTGAAGGCCGCGGGCTGCAACGCCTTGGTCGTGCTGCTGGGCAACTTCGGCCCGGAAACCGCCGAAACGCTATTGGCGCGCTTTTTCGACGGCCCGGTGATGTATTTGGCTTCCGCCGAGGGTGACGGCGACCTCTTCGACGGCCGTGGCGACGCCTATTGCGGCATGCTCAACTGCTCCTATAACCTGGGCCTGCGCTCCCTCAAGGCTTTCATTCCCGCCTACCCGGTGGGCACAGCCGAAGAGATCGCCGCGATGATCGAAGAATTTATGCCCATGGCACGGGCATTGCTGGGCCTGCGGGAGCTAAAGATTATTACCTTTGGCCCCAGGCCACAGGAGTTCATTGCCTGCAACGGCCCCATCAAGCCCCTGCACGACCTGGGCGTGGAGATCGAAGAAAACTCCGAGCTGGACCTGCTGGTGGCCTTCAATAAACATAAGGACGACCCCCGCATCCCCGCCGTGATGGAGGATATGCGCGCCGAGGTGGGCGAGAACCGCTTCACCGGCGTGCTGCCGCGCCTGGCCCAGTATGAGCTCACCTTGCTGGATTGGATGGAGGAGCACAGGGGCAGCCGCCAGTATGTCGCTTTCGCCAATAAGTGCTGGCCTGCCTTCCAAACGGAGTTCGGCTTTGTGCCCTGCTATGTGAACAGCCGCTTCACGGCCCGAGGCGTGCCCATTTCCTGCGAGGTGGATATTTACGGCGCGCTTTCCGAATACATCGGCGTGTGCGTTTCCGGCCAACCGGTCACCCTGCTGGATATCAACAACACCGTGCCGGCCGAAATCTATCAGGAGGATATCGAGGGCAAGTATCCCGTGCGCCACGCGGAAACCTTCATGGGCTTCCACTGCGGCAATACCGCCTGCGGCTTGCTCAAAAACCCGCATATGGGCTACCAGCTCATCATGAAGCGGGGCCTGGAGCCGGATCTGTCCGAGCCCGATATTACCCGCGGCACCATGGAGGGCGACATCAAGCCCGGCGAAGTCACCTTCTACCGCCTGCAGGGCACGGCGGATTGCCAGCTCAAAGCCTATATCGCCCAAGGGCAGGTGCTGGATGTGCCCAGCCGCAGCTTTGGCAGCATCGGCGTGTTCGCCATCGAGCAGATGGATAGGTTTTACCGCAATGTGCTGATCGCCAAGCGATATCCGCATCACGGGGCCGTGGCGTTTGGGCATTATGGCAAGGTGCTCTTCGACGTGTTCACCTACCTGGGCGTGGAGGATATCGCCTTCAACCAGCCCAAAGGCATGCTCTATAAGGGCGAGAACCCTTACGCATAACAAGCATGCAAAAAGCGGCGGGCGCGGGACGGGAACCCCGCGCCCGTCCATACGGGATCGCTGCGGTAAGTATTCGTTGTGATCGCGCATAAAAATATGATAAAATGTCTTGTCGATAGTCTCAATGGCCTATCGGCATTGCAACCACAAGGGGGACTAGGCGATTGGCCGTTACCATCAGACAAATTGCGGAGGCGACCGGCGTCTCCCGAGGCACGGTAGACCGGGTGCTGCATGGCCGGCCCGGCGTCAAGCCGGAGATTGCGGAGCAGGTACGCAGGGCGGCTGCGGAAATGGGCTTTGCGCCCAACAAGGCGGGCAAGATACTCGCAGGCAAAAAGCAGCCCATCACCATCGGCTTCTTTTTGCCCGGCAGCGGCAACCCGTTTTTTGAGGACGTCGTGCGCGGCATGCGGGATGCGGAGCAGGAGCTTAAGGATTTCGGCGTTTCGGTTTTGCTCGAGGAGGTCGAGGGCTTCAGCCCGCAAGATCATATCGACGGCATTCGCCGGCTGGTCGAGGCCGGCTGCACGGCCCTGTGCGTGGCCGCTATCGATACGCAGGAGATCCGTAGCTATATCAACCAGGTCGTGGAGCAGGGCATACCCGTGATTACGGTGAATACGGACCTGACCGACACCAACCGGCTGTGCTATGTAGGCTGCGATTACAACAAGGGCGGCAGCACGGCCGGCGGCTTGCTTTCTTTAATTACCAACGAGCCGCTGCACATCCTCATCATCATGGGCTCCTTCAAAATGAAGGGCCATAACGAACGCATGCAGGGCTTTTTGCAAAAGCTGGATTTAAAGCGCGTGCCGTATGAGGTGGTAGGCCTGTTCGAATCGCAGGATAACGATGATGTGAGTTATGCCCGCACCAAAGCCATGCTCACGCAGCACAAAGAGGTGAACTGCGTGTATATCACGGCTGCCGGCGCCTACGGCGCGTGCCGCGCCGTGCAGGAAGCGGAATATGAAAAGCGGCCTTTTGTGATCGCTACGGACGATGTGCCCAGCACGCGGGAAATGCTGCGCGCGGGCGTGGTCAATTTTACCATCTGCCAGGAGCCATACGAGCAGGGCTACCGGCCCGTGCACATTATGTTCGATTATTTCATGGCGGATTGCAAGGTGCGCCCCGCCGGCTTTGAGACCTTTACGGTGATCAAGATACCGGAGAATCTGGATTGATGCCGCAAAGTCCCTGTCATTCCCCAAAGTGGCCCATGGGCCACTTTTTATATGTCTAAGAAAGCCGCCGATCAAACCAAACGCAGCGGGATAGATTGCATTTTCAAAGTATGGTAGAATTTATGGGCAAGAACAAATCGATTGCGGCCCATGGTTTTATATGCGATAAGGGGTGTATCATAGCCTTATTTAAGGAAGGAACAGTATGGCGGCTATATTGATGATTAACGTGCCCTATGCGGGGCATACCAACCCAACGTTACCGCTGGCGGAAGCATTGGTACGGAATGGACATAAGGTGTTCTACGTTAATGCGGAGGAATTTCGCACCAAAATTGAAAGAACGGGAGCGGAGTTTATTCCGTGTATATCTCTTTGGGGAGCATTATCAGCAATAGAGGATTTTGCAAAGAATGCATCCGCGCTTTTGGCGGAAAGGATATGTCGGTGATCCTCAATACCGGCAGAATCCGGCCTGAATCGCTTGGCAGGATTCCAGATAATATTTACGCATATTCTTTTGTGCCGCAAGTTGAAGTATTGCAACACACGGATGTTTTTCTAACCCATTGTGGAATGAACAGCGTTAACGAAGCGATGCGTTACGGCGTGCCGATGGTCGCTATGCCGTTCATCAATGACCAAATCTCGAATGCTAAACGCATCATAGAGCTTGGAATCGGAAAAAGTGTGCGCTCTTTCCCAAGCAGCGGCAGACAGTTATATAAAACGGTAAAAGATGTGTATTACGATGAACATATGCGAAGCCGTAGCGAGCAAGTGAGGGATATGTTAAAAAGAGAAGCAGCTTTGGAAGAGGCCGTTAACCAGATTGAAAAGATTTTAGGCTAGGGCGTTATCCGTTCATATAATGCCGCAAGCAGCTACTTGTCCTATGTATCCAAGGGCGCAGGTCATAAAACCGGGCGTCAAAAAACAGGTTTTTTCGGCCGGCGCGCGTTGCACGCGCCTTCAGGCGTTGCCTGCAACAAGGGCTTACCCGTATTATGAAATACCCCCGGCTTTGCCGGGGGCGCATTATTATATCCAATCCCAGGCGAACTTTTTCTCCGGGCAGCGGGCCAGGCAGTAGCCGCAGCCCGAGCAGGCTTTTTGATCCAGAATGATCCTCCCGTCCGCATGACGGGTGATGGCGTCGTAAATGCAGCCCTGGCGGCAAATATCGCAATCCGTGGCGCAGGGCTTAAGGAGCTTGGCCCGCACGGGCCGGGGGCGGATATCCTCGAAGGGCTGAAGGGTGGAGAGGGCCACCCCCCGGATCTCGGAAAATCCGGCGTGGTCGTGCTGCTCCATCCAGGATTCCAATCCTTGGAGTACCTGGCCGATTACGTCATAACCCCAGATATGGATGGCGGAGGCGAGTTGGATGGTGGTCGCGCCCAACATGATAAATTCCAGGGCGTGCCTTGCTGTGGAAATGCCGCCGCAGCTGCAAATTTGAAAGGGCGTATATTGCTTGAGCATGGCGGTCGCCGCCAGGGAGATGGGGCGAATATTTTCGGATGAATAGCCGCCGAAGGTGGGCATAAAGGTTTGTCTGTTTTCCAGATCAACGCCGCTAAGGCCCTTAAGGCAGTCGATGGCGGTAACGGCTTTGGCGCCCGCATCGTAAATCGTTTGCAACATTTCCGGGAAGAAACAGGCTTCGTAGGGCAGTTTAACAAACACGGGCAGGTCCGCAGCTTTCACGGCTGCCTCGACGATGTTAGCTGTGCGCTCGGGGTACGTGCTGTAGGAGCGGTAGCGCGTGCCTACCGGCGCGGAAAGGCTTAGCTCGATGGCGTCCGCGCCCATGCGCTCCACGCAGGCGGCCAAATAGCGCACTTCCGAGGCCGTTTCGCCCCAGATGCTACAGATGAGCTTGGCCCCATCCTTATCCAACGAGGCTAGGCCATTCTCCCATTGCTCTAGGTATTGGTGGGAATATAGCTTGACGTTAAAGAGTTGCGTGCCCTGCGCGTGCAGGTACGGGTGCAGGATGGGATAGGTCTCCATAGCGATGGTCTCGGTCACCACCGCGCCGGCGCCGGCGTCAATGCATTTGCGCACGCCTTCCGTGCTGCCGGACCAGGGCCCCGCGGCGACCATCACGGGATTCTTCAGCACCAGGCCCCCTAATTTAGCGGTCATGTTCATGCGTGTCCCCCTTAGCCGCCCACATATAAGCCGCCTCCGCCGAAGCGGCGTGTTTTGGGCGTTTTTGTGTGTTGTTATCGGTTGGAATCGTGCGGGGTCTACGGTGAGCGGCCTCAACAAAGCTACGGCGGTCTTTGCAGATCGGAGGCCGGCCCAGATTACGTGCGGTCGCTAATCGAATATCTCATAGATGAATTTCGTATTGCCGCAAGAATGGCGAACCTTTAGTTTGGGCTGCAGGATGATCTCCTGCCCGCCTTCTTCGGAAAAGATGCCGTCGATCCGGTCGATCAGCATGCGCGCGGCTACCATGCCCAGCTTCTTATTGGGCAGTTCCAGGGTAGTCAGCGCGGGGGTGATAAGGGAGGCTGCCGAGGAATCCGAAAGAGCGGCCAACGCCAGATCCGCGGGTATGCGGATGCCGGAAGCCTGGGCAGATTTGATTACGCCGAAGGCCTGCTCGTCGTTATAGGTGATAACGGCCCTTGGCAGGTTGCCGGATTGGATCATGCGCTGGGCAAAGAAGTACCCGCCCTGCAAGCCTAGGTCTACCTCGAAACGGCGGCTCTGCACGCATTCGCCCAGATCCGTCACGGCCTGGCTGAAGCCGTCGTAGATCATGGCGGATTCCTCGGGCAGCATATCGTTTAGCAGCAGGTCGATGGAGCGGTAGCCCATTTTAATGAGGTGGGTAGCCAGGCTATAAACGCCGTCTTTATAGTTGACGCAACAGGAATCATAGCCCAATCGGCCCTGTTGCACCCCCACCAGCACCAACGGCAGGGACGTGCCGGTCAGCTCCGCGTAGCGCTGCTCGGAGAGCTTAGGGCCGGCCAGGATGATGCCGTCCACCTTGCGCTGGAGCACCATGCCGAGGTAATCTCCTTCGACTCTGGCATCGTGGCGCGTACCGCAGATGAACAGGCTGTAGCCCTTGTTGAGGGCCACGGTCTCCGCGCCGGACATGACCATTTGGTATTTTTCGGACTCGATATCGGGCACAAAGAGAGCAATGGTCCTGGTTTTACCCAAGTTGAGGCCGCGGGCGAACCAGTTGGGGGTATAGTTATTGCGCTTCATGACCTCCAGCACACGATCCCGCGTATCCGCCTGCACAACTTCGGGATGGTTCAGCACACGAGATATAGTAGCCACCGAAACGCCGGCTTCTTTTGCGATCTCCCTGATATTCAAACTAAAACCCTCCGCCCCGTGGCCATATCTGTATGGCTGAAAAGCATTTTCTACAGTATAACACGCAGCGGGGCCGCAAACAAGCGCGCGGGCGGAAGCAAAAGGGTGCGCACGAAAGTTCACAGTTTTAATAAATGAAACCGCTTACAGGAGGACCGCATAAAAATAATAAATCGGGGAATATATGCAGCAATTCCTGCCGGTTTCTCCTGCGGATTGCATAAAAAAACAAAACCCTGCTATGCCGAGGCCCCTATTGAAAGCTGACCGTGCGATGAATTTTTCTGCGGACTCTTGACATTGTCCGGAGAATGCGGTACATTGAAAATACAAAATGTAACCGGTTACTTATCTTGGATCATCAAGCAAACGCTTCGCTCGGAAGCGGCGTCCACAGCAAACAAACGGCTCGGAAAAGAGCATTACCCATCGGCACGGGCCGGTTCAAGGGGAGAAAGAATTCATATGACACAAGAAGAAAAGGTATTTGCATTTTTTAAGGAGTGCGGCTCGTTTTTCTTTGCCAGCACAGAAGACGGCGAACCCCGCGTGCGGCCCTTTGGTTTTAAGATGCTATACGAGGGCAGGTTTTACTTTGGCATGGGCACGCATAAGCCCTCCTATAGGCAAACGGTGGCCAATCCGCATGTCGAGCTTTGCGCGCTCAAAGCGGACGGCAGCTTCCTGCGGGTGCGGGGCAAAGCAGTTTTGGATATGCGCGAGGGCGTGCAGGCGGAGATGTTCAAGACCTCGCCCAGCTTGCGCACATTATATAATGAAGAAAACGGCCGCATACAGGCCACCTTCTACCTGGAGGATATCGATGCGCGGGTGTATCGGGATGGCGAATATACGCATCTGGATTGATCTGCCGTTTTGGTTGGCGCGGACGCGCCCGATCACAGCCACCTATGGATCATTTTAAAGGGCAGGCCGCCGGCGCGGGCGCCGCATCGGCGGTTGGCTCTTTCAGTAAAAAACAATAACCAAACAGAGGAGGAAATCGGAATGCTAAAAGACTACGACGTCATTATCGATGAAATGGAAGGTAAACTGAGGCCGCCTACCGTAGGGATGGTACCCTATGAGCCCAAGGTGATACCGCTGACCACCGGCGAAGATATGCTGGTGCGCGAGGCTACGCGTGAAGAACTGGTGATGATCATGGACGCCATCGTGCCCCTGTTCAACCACCCGAAGGATTACTACGATATCGTAGCCGCTCGTATCTACACCGAAATCCTTGGCATGCTGCGTTATCGCGTGCAGGATGAGTACTTCTTCGTAGGCGCTGTGGATGGCGAGATCGCCGGCATCGTCAACGGTCGCTTGGTCAACGAAAAGGTCGGCATGTCCTACCACACGATGACGCTCAAGCGCGGCGTGCGCGTAGGCGCGCAGCTGTTTGCCGCCAAGATGGAATACCATTTCGATTTCATGAATCAGGACGAAGTCTTTATCGTGGCCGAATCCCCCAACGGCTTCAAGCGTTGGATGATCGAGTACGAGCTGGAGCCCCGGTTCGAGTGCCCCCACGAGCTGGGTGGCGTACCCACCTTCGTGCTTACGCGCGCACTGTGGGAGAAGCATAAGGCAAATAAGAATGTTGGCATCCGGCCGGCGTTTGAGGACGTGATCGAGGCGAACAAGGTCCTGCGCATGCCTGCCAAGATCAACGTGTAAATAAAAGGAGGGCAAATCGAAATGCGAGAGGTGGGAATTGTTGGCATAGGCCACACAAAATTCGGCAAATCATCGGTGCCGTATTTGGACATGTGCTGCAACGCAGCTTTGCAGGCAATGGATGACGCCGGCGCGAAGACGGGCCGAAAGAACGTGATCGACCAGGTGTTTGTTGGCACGATGGGCGCAGGCATGGTAAACCGTCTTAGCGGTGCGGCCTCTGCGGTCGTAGATACGCTTAACCTCCGCCCTGCCATGGCGGAAACCGTGGAGAACGGCCCGGCTTCCGGCGCATCCGCGCTCAAGCTTGGCTATGCGGCCATCGCTTCCGGCCTTTGCGACTGCGTGCTGATCATCGGCGGCGAGGCTATGCGCGAAGTCACCGGCTGGGAAGGCACGGATTTCGTGGCGACCATGCTGCACCCCACAGGCGAATATCCCTACGGGCTGACCCTGCCCGCCTTCGCGGGCATGTTTACCCGGTTGTGCATGGATAAATACGGCGTAACCAGCCGCGATCTGTCCATCGTATCGGTCAAGAACCATGATAACGCCTGCCTGAACCCCAATGCGCATATCCACTCCCGGGTGAAACTGGAGCGCATTACGGACGAGCGCTACATCGCGGCCACCAACCCGTTGGTTGCCGATCCGCTGCGTCAATATGATATGTGCCCGGTGTCCGACGGCGCGGCGGCCCTGCTGCTGGTAGCCAAGGATAAGCAGGAGGAGCTGGGCTTCGGCCATAAGCCCTTCATCAAGGTGGCTGGTATTGCTTCCGCTACCGATACCCATTATGTGGCCAACCGCGAAGAGCCCAGCGACCTATTGGCCGTGCGCCTCTCCGCACAGAAGGCTTACAAGATGGCGGGTGTGGGCCCGGAGGATATCGACGTGGCCGAGCTGCATGACGCCTTCCAGATCCTCGAGGTTGAAGAATCCGAGGAGACGGGCCTGTTCCCGCGCGGCACCGGCCATCTGGCCGCCCGCGAAGGCAGAACTGCCCTGACCGGCGACATGCCCATCAATACCTCGGGCGGCCTCAAGGCAAAGGGGCATCCGCTGGGCGGCACGGGCGTCTCGCAGATCGTGGAGCTGGTAAAGCAGCTGCGCGGCGAGGCGGGGGAACGCCAGGTGAAGGACGCCAAGACGGCGCTCGCCGTGAACTTCGGCGGTTTCGGCAACAACGTGGTTTCCACGGTACTGAAGGCAGAGTAAGGGGGTAATAAAATGGAACAGATGTATGCCTATAAATGCACAAAATGCGGCAAGCTGCACCATCCCCGTTATATCGTTTGCCAAAACCCGGATTGCGACAGCCGCGAATTTGAACAGGTGCCTCTGGAGGGCAAGTGCAAGCTGCTGACTTGGACGCGCGTATATAACCTCCCGGAGGGCTACATGATGCCCTGGCTTAACTTTGGCATTGTGGAGTTTGAAAACGGCGTGCGCGCGACCGGCCAGATTGGCTTTGACGATGGGATCGAGAGCGGCATGGAGCTGGTTTCCACCGTAGGGGTGATCCGCAGCAAGGTCATCAAATACAAGGAAACCGTGGAAGAGCCTGTGTACGGGTTCGTCTTCCAAAAGGCTTAATAGCCGGGCGGTAAAGGCGCATGCTAAGGGCGGAGCGGCTATGTGCCGCATGGGAAAGCGCGCTCTTGGCAGGCGCGACGGAGGGATCGATCCACTCGGTGTTTGACCGGGCGGTGAACATCAACACTGCGGGGGGCATGGTTTCCTTGCTCCCCGCAGAAAAAGGCCTGTATCCCTGGTCCTGCACCGTGCAAATTAGCGCGCCGTTTTCGGCGCTGGGGTTAAAGCCGGGTATGCGGGCGGCAATCAGCCGCGCCGCGATGCGGGTGGACGAGGCGGGGTTCGCTGTCGATTTTTCCACCGCGCGGCCTACGAACCTTGATATCTGGCAACTGGCTCTTACCCAACTTCCCACGCAGGAGCGCCTAAGCGCCCTCAAAGCCCTTCTTTTCGCACAGGGCAGTACCGAGGGGATGCGCTCCCTGGCAGTGGGTGGGGCCGACAATCCTTTCAGCGCGATGATCCGGCCGAGGCTTTGCGCGCTGCACGCAGCGTTCCTTTCAGGGGAGCCGCAACAGGCGGGGCCGGCGGCCGCGGCGATCGCGGGCTGCGGGCCGGGGCTTACGCCCTCGTCGGATGATATGCTTTTGGGTTATGTGTGCGCCTTTTACGCACTAGCCCGGCAAGCCGGGCAGGCGCGTGAAGCGGCGCTGGCCATGGGCCGGGCCGCCTGCCGTGCGGCTGCCGCGAAAACGAACGCGATCAGCGGGGCCTTCCTGCTGCAATGCGGGGAGGGGCTGGCATCCCAAAACATGCTGGATCTTTTCAATGCTCTTTTTTCAGACGCGCTCGGGGAGCGACTAGAGGCGCCCGCGGGGCGCATCCTTTCCATAGGCGCCGCATCCGGCGCTGATATTCTTACAGGTGTTGTTCTTTCATTGCAAACTTTGCAAACGCATGGAACGAGGTGAACAGATTGGTAAAGCTGGAAGTTCGCAAGAACGCGTATTATGATTCCGTGACCTTGATGATCATTTCCAAGGATCTAAAAAAGCTGCCCGGCGTTTCACAGGCGCTGGTGGGCATGGGTACGGATCTCAACCGGGAACTGGCCCATGGCAGCGGCCTGGATGTGCCCGGCTTTGAGGCCGTAACAGCCAACGATTTCTTTGTAGCCGTCGAATGCGATGACGAGGCGGTCTTCAAAGCCTGCGTGGACAAGGTGGATGAATTGCTAAACAAGAAATCCGAGTCCAAGCAGGCTTCCTATTCTCCCCCCACGTTGGAGGGGGCGCTCAAAATCGATTCCGCACTGAACATGGCGGTAATCTCCGTGCCCGGCAAGCATGCGGCGGACGTCGCGCAGAGCTGCCTGGACCGTGACATCAACGTGATGCTCTTTTCGGACAACGTTACCATCGAAGAGGAAAAGGCGCTCAAGGAATATGCTAGTGCACACGAGCTTTTGGTGATGGGGCCGGATTGCGGCACAGCCATCATCAACCAGGTGCCTCTGGCCTTTGCCAACGTGGTGCGCAGCGGCAACATCGGCATCGTGGCCGCCAGCGGTACGGGCGCGCAGGAGGTCTCCTCCCTGATCGACCAGTTCGGCGGCGGCATTTCCCAGCTCTTTGGCACGGGCGGCCGGGATCTTAAAAAAGAGATCGGCGGCCTGATGATGAAGCTTTGCCTGGATGCCCTGATAAACGATCCGGCTACCAAGGTGCTGGTGCTGGTCTCCAAGCCCCCGGCCAAGGAGATCGCCGAGGAGATCCTCGGCATCGCCCAGGGTGCGGGCAAGCCGGTGGTAGTTTCCTTCATCGGCGGCGACCCGGAGCAGGTGCGCGCCTATGGCTTAACGCCGGCCCTCTCGCTGGAGGATGCGGCGCAAAAGGCCGTGGCCATCTCGCAGGGCAGGCAGCCGGAGGATTTTCTGGGCTTTAGCATGGGCGAAGAAAAGGCTGATGCGCTGGCTAAGGAGATTGCGGGCAAATTCGCGCCCGGTCAGCAATACATCCGCGGCTTCTATACCGGCGGCACCCTGTGTGACGAGGCTATGAAGCTGATGCTGGAGAAACTGGGCCATATTTACAGCAACATTCCCCTTCGAGCCGAGGATAAGCTCGAGAATCCCCGCAACGGCGATAGTTGCAAGCATACCTTCCTCGATTTCGGCGATGACGAATTCACGGTGGGTCGCCCCCATCCGATGATCGACCCGTCGCTTCGGGCGGAGCGCGTGGTTCACGACGGGCGCGATCCCGAGTGCGCCATCATCATGACCGATTGCGTCATCGGCTACGGCAGCCATCCGGACCCGGCGGAGGATCTGGCCGAGGCCATCCGCTCAGCGCGGGCCGAGGCGGAAGCGGCCGGGCGCTACCTGTGCTGCCTCGCCGCTGTTTGCGGCACGGAAGGGGATCCCCAGAGCCTGAGCAGAACCCGCCAGAAGCTTGAAGACGCGGGCGCTGTGGTGCTGCCTTCCAATGCGCAGGCCACCCGTTTCGCGCTGCGTATCTTGGCGCATCTCAACGGGGAGGGAACAAAATGAGCAAGCTGAACGACCTGTTTACAAAAGATCTGCATGTGGTCAACCTGGGCATCGAATCCTTTGCGGAGGATCTGGCCTCCCAGGGCAAGAAGATCGTACATGTGAGCTGGAAGCCCGTCGCCGGCGGTGACAAGTTGGCCGCAGGCAACCTGCGCAAGCTCCAGGCCCCTGCCATGCAGGAAAAGATCAACGCGGCCAATGCGGAGGCTTTGCGCCGCATCCTCGACGCGCAGCCCGTGCTCGTGGGCATGGGCATCGCCCGCGATGTGATCCCCGGCATGACAGAGGATACCATCCTGCACGCAGGCCCTCCCGTCACCTGGGGGCGCATGTGCGGTCCGCAGCGGGGTGCGGTGATGGGCGGCCTCATTTACGAAGGCCGGGCTAAAACCCTGGAGGAGGCCGAAAAGCTGGCCGCCTCGGGCAAGATCCATTTCGACCCCTGCCATATGCACAGTGCGGTCGGCCCCATGGCGGGCGTGGTAACGCCCTCTATGCCGGTGTGGATCATCGAGAACAAGACCTTTGGCAACCGCGCCTATTGCACCATGAACGAGGGCCTGGGCAAGGTGCTGCGCTTTGGCGCGTGCGACCAGGAGGTTTTCGACAGGCTGCATTGGATGGCGGGCCATCTCTACCCGATTTTGAAGGCTGCTCTGGAGAGCAAGGGCGAGATCGACCTCAAGCTGCTGGTGGCCCAATGCTTGCAGATGGGCGACGAGGCGCATAACCGTAACAAGGCGGCTACCTCCCTGCTGATCCGCGAATTGGTGGGGCCGATTATGGGGCTGGACGCGCCGATCCGCGAAAAGGCGGACGCGATCGCCTTCATCAACAGCAACGATCACACCTTCCTCAACCTCTCCATGCCGGCCATGAAGGCGACGATGGATCCCATCTTCGGCATCCCTTACAGCACCATCGTGGCCACTATGTGCCGCAACGGCACGGATTTTGGCATCCGCATCGCCGGCCTCGGGCCGGATCAATGGTTCACGGCGCAGGCGGAAATGGTGCAGGGCCTCTACTTCCCGGGCTTCACCGAGGAGGATGCGGCCCGTGACCTGGGCGATTCCTGCATTACGGAAACGGCGGGCATCGGCGGCTTCTGCATGGCGGCAGCCCCGGCCATCGTGCAGTTTGTAGGCGGCCAGGTATCGGATGCGGTGAATTATTCGCTGCAGATGTACGAGATTACCGAGGGCGAGAGCCGTATCTACAAGATCCCAGCGCTGGATTTCCGCGGCAGCGCTACGGGCATCGACCTGCTGAAGGTGATGCAGACCGGCATCCGGCCTATTATCAACACGGGCATCGCGCATAAGGACTACGGCGTGGGCCAGGTGGGCGCGGGTCTGGTGCATCCCCCGGAGGATTGCTTCAAACAGGCGCTGGCTGCCTGTGCCAAGGCTTGGACGGAATGACCGCCCTAAAATCATCATAAATCAAGGAGGAAACACGCATGAGCAAATGGTCTGACATCAAGATGTACGAGCTTTCGATCCCCATCGGCATCAATACCCCCCCGTGGCCCACTTATGAGCCCCTGCAAATGAAATTCTTCAAGCGGCTTGCCCCCAACGGCGCAAACGGCCAGCTCTTGACGCACTCCAACCATGTGGGTACACACCTGGACGGCCCGCTGCACTTTGATACCGCCGGCCGCGATATCGCTTCCCTAGAGCTCACCAAGCTCTGCGCCCCTGGCGCTGTGGTTGATCTGAGCGATCAGGCCGAGGACTGGGGCATCTACACCCCCGCCGATATCGAAAAGCGCGTAGAAGTAAAAGAGGGCGATATCCTCATTATCAACACCGGCTATCATAAGTACGGCTGGGATTCCCCCACTGCGGACGAGCGCCGCTATATGCTGCGCCACCCCGGCCCCTCGCTGGATTTTGTCAATTGGGTACGCGAAAAGAAGATCAAGTGGATCGGCGTGGACTGCGGCAGCGCGGACCATCCCATGAACACCAAGATCCGCGATTGGGAGCCCATGGAAGCCAAGGCCTGTGATGCCGTGTTCCAGAAGCGCTACGGCAAGGCGCTCAACGAGGTTTATCCCTGGCCGGAGCACTATCAGGCCATGCATATTGAGCTCTTCTGCAAGCCCTATGAGGCCATCCATGCGGAGTGCCTGGGCGGCGAGATCGACAAACTGAGCAACAAGCGCGTTGTAATCGGCTGCTTCCCCTGGAAGTTGGTAGACGGCGAAAGCTGCATCAGCCGTATCGTCGCGTTTGACGGGTTCGACGACGTTTAAAAGTATGTACCGAGGGCCGACAGCTAGCACTTGCTGCCGGCCCTCGGCAATTGGTTTTGGGATCCCCCACAAAGAGAGCAATGGAGGAATGAAACATGGCATATGATCTGCTGATCACCAACGCGCGTACCCGTGCAAGCAAGGGGGAATTGCTTCAAATTGGCATACAGGATGGCAAAATCGCGGCCATCGCACCCTCGCTCACAGGCGGGGCGGGCCAGGTGCTCGATGCCGGCGGCGGGTTGGTCACGGAATCCTTCGTTAACGGCCACCTGCACCTGTGCAAGGTCTATACCTTAGAGATGGCTGGCCAGGCCGCACTGGGCGAATACCATCATGGCGGCATGGGCGGCGCAATGACTGCTATCGAGCGCGCGGCGGATTTTAAGGCAGCGTACGATGAGAGCTGGATCCTGCCCAATGTGCGGCGTGTGTGCGAACTGGCGTTGCATTATGGCAACACCCATATCAGGGCTTTTGCGGATGTGGATTCCAAGGCCCGATTGGAGGGCATTAAGGCGCTGTTAAAAGCCCGAGAGGAATATAAAGGCAGGGTAGAGCTGCAGGTGGTGGCCTTCCCGCAGGATGGGGTGGAGCGCGAACCCGCCGCGGAAGACTATGTGAAGCAGGCGCTGGAAATGGGCGCGGATGTGGTGGGCGGTATCCCCTGGATCGAGTTCACCAAGGCGGACGAGCAGGCGCATGTAGATAAAATGTTCGATCTGGCGGTGAAATACAATAAAAATGTATCCATGCTGCTGGACGACGTGGGCGATGCGGATGAGAAAACGCTGGAGATGGCTGCTACCCGTGCCATTCAGGAAGGCTGGCAGGGCCGCATTACGGCGCAGCATTGCCGTGCCATGGCCCTCTACGATGAGAACTATTTCCGCAAACTAGTTTCCCTGCTCAAAAAGGCGGGCATCGGCCTGGTGGCCGATCCGCACACCGGCCCGCTGCATGCCCGCGTGCGTGACCTGGTAGCGGCCGGTATACCCGTGGCCCTCGGCCAGGATGACGTGGCGGACGCTTACTATCCCTATGGCCGCTGCAACATGCTGGAGATCGCCTTCCTGGCTTCCCACCTGATGTGGATGACCTCGTTTGAGGATATGGAAACCCTGTATGATATGATAACCACCTCTGCTGCCAAGGTGCTGGGCATCAAGGGCCATGTGCTGGAGGTGGGCGGCAACGCCGATCTGGTGGTGCTCAAAGCGCAGGATGTGTATCACGCCATCTGGGAGCATGAAGCGCCGCTGTATGTAATCAAGGACGGCAAGGATGTGACTTCCCGCTAAGGGGGAGGGGTGAGGCGTCGCCGGCGCCCTGTCGCGCCGGCCGCCGCCCTTGTGAGGTAAAAGGTATGGCATTTAAGACCATAGGCGCCAGCCCCAAGCGGGTGGATGGCGTAGAAAAAGTAACGGGTTCTACCCAATATACAGCCGATATGCAGTTCCCAAACCTGCTGCATATTAAGGTGTTGCGCTCCCCCCATGCCCACGCCAGGATATTGAATGTGGATACGGCGGAGGCTTCGGCTGTGCCGGGCGTGGTGCGGATCGTAACGGGCAAAGACGTGCCCGGTCCCTTTGGGGTGGCCGTGCGCGACCAGGACCCGATCGCCAAGAGCAAGGTGCGTTTCGTGGGCGAACCTGTGGCCGCGGTGGTGGCGCGCAGTGAGCGCGAGGCCCTGCGCGCGCTGAAAAAGATTAAAGTTGAATACGAGCAGCTCCCCTTTGTGCTGGATGCCTGGGAGGCCAAAGACCCTTCCTCGCCTGTGTTGCATGAGGGGCTGATGGATTACTTCGTGCTGCCCTATGTGCATCGCGAAGGCCATAATACATATCAGCATTTCAAGGTGCGCAAAGGGAACGCGGAGGCCGCGATGGCCAAGGCGGATTGCGTGGTGGAGGGCGAGTATACCTTCCCTTCCATCGTGCACACGCAAATGGAGACGCATTGCGCCGTGGCCCGCTACGGCCAGGATGAGTCGATGGTGATGTACGCCACCACCCAGGCCCCCTTTGTGGTACAGACAACCATTTCGGAGCTGCTGGAGATCCCCTATAACCGCATCCGCGTGGTTGCGCCCTTGTTGGGCGGCGGTTTTGGCGGCAAGTCGGATATTACGATCGAGGCGCTGGTGGCCTGTGTGGCCAGGCTGGTGCCCGGGCGTTATGTAAGGCTGCTCTTGAGCCGCGAGGAGCTGTTTTGCGGCACCACGCACGGCCGCAATGCCAGCTGCCGTTACAGGCTGGGCTTTGATAAGGGCGGCAAGCTGCTGGCCATGATGGGCGAAGGCGCCATGGCGAGCGGCGGCAACGCGGATTATGCGGTGAACATTCTCACGGGCATGGCTTCGGCAGGCACAGGCCCTTACCGGGTGGATGACCTTAAGCTCGACATGTACGGCGTGTATACCAACACCCCGCCCATCGGCGCGGCCCGCGGCTACGGCCACCCGGAGGTACACCTTGCCGTGGAAAGCTTAATGGACGTGGCGGCGGAAAAGCTGGGCATCACACCGGCCGCGATTCGGCTGCAAAACCTGCTTAGGGCAGGCTACGCCAACGGCATCGGCCAGGTGATGCACGAAGCCAACGGCAATGTGGTCAGGTGTACCGAAATCATTGCCGAGAAGCTCTTTGTTGCGCCTAAGCCCGATCTCGGGCCGCATATCACCGTGGGCCGCGGTATGGCATCGTATATGAAAACACCCTGCATGCCTACCAATACGCCCTCCGGCGCGTTCATCAAGCTGAATTCAGACGGAACCGTTAGCATGTGTACCGGCGCAGTGGATATGGGCCAAGGCCTGCATACGGCGCTGGCGCAGATCGGCGCGGAAGCGCTTGGCCTGCCCTTTGAAAAGGTGCGTTTCCAATACAGTGTGGATACGCTCACCTCCCCTTACGACTGGCAGACCGTGGCCAGCCATTCTACCTGGGGCGCCGGCAATGCCGCGATCCTGGCGGCGGAGGATCTCAAGCGCAAGCTACGGGAGGAAGGGGCCAAGGTGTTCGGCGTGCCCGCCGAAGAAGTAGTCGCCGAGGCGGGCGCGGTGCGCTATCAGGATCGCGCCATCGGCTGGAGCGAATTCGCCACCGGCATCCGCAATCCGGATGGCTCGGCCCTCACCAAGCCGGTGATGGGCGAGGGCTACTTCGTACCCGAAGGCATCCAGAACCACGACCCGGAAACGGGCCAGGGCAACGCCGCCGCGGATTGGACGCTGGGCTGCGTGGGCGCGGAGGTGGCGGTGGATCAGCGCACGGGCGAGGTCACCGTGCTGCGCCTTATCAACGCCATCGACGCCGGCACTATCATTAACCCGACTCTGGCCAAAGAGCAGGTGAGCGGGGCCATGCTGATGGCAGCGGGCAGCGTGCTGAGCGAGACCGTGGTCTATGATGAAAAAACGGGCCGCGTGCGCAACAACACGCTGGTGGATTACAAGATACCCGGCATCGAGGATATCCCCTGTGAAACAGAGGTGATCTTCGTGCAAACGCCGGAGGATTCGGGCCCATATGGGGCCAAGGGCATCGGCGAGCACGGCGCCGTGGGTACGGCTCCGGCCCTGCTCAACGCCATTTACGACGCTACGGGCCTCAGGTTCCATACGCTTCCCGCTTCTGCGGATCGGATCACCGTGCTGCGCAAGGGAGGTGACGCCAGATGATCTTAAGCTCTTACAAATACGAAAAGCCCCAAACGCTCAGCGCTCTGCTGAAGCTCAACGCGCAGGAAGGAACCAAGCTGCTCGCGGGCGGCACGGATATCCTGCTACTTTTAAAAGAGGATCGCATCGACCCCGCAACGGTGGTTGATATCAAGGGTATTCCTGAACTTAGGGGCATTTGCACCACGGAAGGCGGCATCTTCATCGGCGCAGCGGAAACGGTGCAAGATGTGGTGGAGCACCCGTTGGTGCAGCCCTACCATGCCCTGGTCGAGGGCGCGGGCCATATCGGCTGCTATGAGATACGCCATCGCGCTACCATCGGCGGCAATATCTGCAACGGCTCCCCTTCGGCGGATTCCGTGCCCGGGCTGCTGCTCTATGACGCAACGGTATTGTTGGCGAGTCTGGACGGCGAACGGGAGCTGCTTTTGGAGCAGTTCCTCCTAGGGCCGGGCAAGGTTGATCTAAAGCCGGGCGAGGTGCTCAAAGGCGTGGCGCTCAAAAGGCCCGAGCCGGGCGGCAGGAGCAAATACTACCGCCGCAGCCGCGTGAAGGGCATGGATCTTTCGGGCATCAGCGCCGGGGTCTATTGTGAAGGGTATAAGAATTTCCGCATCGCGTTGGGCGCTGCCTGGCCCACCGTGGCCCGCGCGCACGAGGCGGAAGCGATCCTCAACAGCGGCCCTTATAGCGAGGCGCTGGCCGAGAAGGCGGCCGCCGCCATCGTCAATGACATCAATCCGCGCCGCAGTAGCATGCGCGCTTCGCCGGAATACAAAAAAGAGATGATACCGGTGCTAATCAAAATGGCCATTGAGGAGTTGAATCGGGGTGAGCACTATGCATAAGGTGCGGGTCTGTATGCAGGTTAATGGCCTGCGCATTGAAACCGAGGTGGATCCGGCGCAAACGCTTTTGCAGTTTATCCGCGAAGATTTGGGGCTGACCGGCACCAAGTCCGGCTGTGAAAACGGCGAATGCGGCGCCTGCACGGTGCTGATGGACGGCAAGCCGGTGCGCTCCTGCATCATCCTGGCCGCGGAGGCCGATGGCAGCGAGATCGTGACGGTGGAAGGCTTAGCCGGCGAGGAAAAGCTTCACCCTGTGCAGCAGGCGTTTATCGACCATAGCGCTGTGCAATGCGGCTTTTGCATACCGGGCGTGCTGGTGGCTTCCAAGGCCCTGCTGGACCGCCATCCAAACCCTTCTGAGGAAGATGTTTTAGAGGCGCTGGGCGGGCATCTATGCCGCTGCGGCGGCTACAAGGCCATGAGTGAGGCCGTAAAAACCGCGGCCGGGGCCATGGCGAAGCAGGACGAATCATAAACTATCCCCAAACGCCGGGAACGGAGGATGGGCCGGCGTTAATCGGTGGTCGCACCGAATAAAAAAATAGAAAAGGAGACCTAAGCATGAAAAAGAGCGCAAAAATGGTGCTGGTGCTGATGCTGTGTGCAATTACGGTGCTGGCCCTGGGCTGCTCAAGCAGCACGGGCGGCAAAGGCGGGGAAATTAAGATCGGCCTGATTTTCTCGAAGACGGGTGCAACGGCTATCACCGAGGAGTGCATGTACAACGCGGCTATGATGGCTATCGACGAAGTGAACGCCGCGGGCGGCGTGAACGGCAAGCAGCTTGTCCCGGTATTTGAGGATTATTCTACCGATCCGGCCAAGGCTGCGGACAAAATGAAAAAGCTGATCATGCAGGATCAGGTCGTGGCAACGGTGGGCCTTTATACCTCCGCAAGCCGCGTAGCGGCCCGCCCGGTGGTGGAGCAGAACAACGGCCTATTGGTCTACCCCACGTTCTATGAAGGTGAAGATCCCTCCCCCAATCTCATCTACACCGGCACCGTCCTCAACCAGCAAAACGACCTCTTCGTACCCTGGCTGATGGAGAACGTAGGCAAAAAGTTCTTCTTCTTAGGCTCTGAAACGGTATATGTCTCCTTGATCCACGCCCAGGCGGTGGAAGTCGTAAAGGCCAATGGCGGCGAGATCGTAGGCAACGAGATCGTGCCTTCGGGCAATGCCGATTTTGCTTCCGTCATCGCCAAGATTAAAGAGGCTAAGCCGGACGTGATTTATGCCAACCTCAATGGCGATAGCACCGTGGCTTTCTACAAGCAGTATAAGAGCTACGGCTTTGATCCCAAAACGATGCCCATCGCCAGCACCATCACGGATGAAGCTTCCGTAGCCGCCATCGGCGACGCGGCTGTGGGCCACTACTCCTGCTTCAACTACTTCAACACCATCGAGAGCGAAGCCAACAAGACCTTCGTGGACAATTACGAGAAGAAGTACGGCAACCGCGACGTAACGGCTGTGGGCGAGGCCAGCTATGATTCCGTGAAGCTGCTGGCTAAGGCGTTGGAAAAAGCGACCGATTACAAGCCCGAGAGCATTATCAAGGCTTTCGAGGGCTTAGAGCTTGACGCGCCCCAGGGCCCCATCAAGATCGACGCCACAAGCCACCATCTCTGGTGCCGGGGCCGTATCGCCCAGGTAGCGGAGGATGGGACGTTCAAAGTCGTCTACGAATCCCCCGAGTTAATCGAGCCCAAGCCGTAAGGCCGGGCCTCGCTTAAAATTCCGTCCTGGGCGCGGCTGCTGCGGCGCCCAGGACACCTATGCTCAAAAAAGAAGGGGGTTCCTATATGCTAGGGCTTCTGATCGCCAATGGCGTCAATTCCTCGGCTTTGCTATTATTATCGGCGCTGGGCCTGGTCATTATCATGGGCCATATGAAGGTGGTCAACCTCGCCCATGGCGAGCTGATCATGGTAGGCGCCTATGTGACTTATTACACCAGTACGGTATTCAGGCTGCCTTACGTCTTTTCTATCATCGGCGCATTTCTCGTTACAGGCTTACTGGGCGCCGCCATCGAGCGGCTGGTGATCCGCAAGCTTTACGGCAAGGCTTCGGAAACGCTGCTGGCCACCTATGCGCTTTCTCTCGTCATTCAGCAAACGGTGCGCTTCCTCAGCGGCCCAGAACTCAAATATGTCAACATCCCGCTGGATGGTACGCTGGAGTTTGGCGGCGTAACGGTTCCCTATTACAACCTGCTTATTCTGCTGGTTGCCGCGTTCGCCCTGCTTACCACCTGGCTGCTCATTAATAAAACCACGCTGGGCAAACAGATCCGCGCCATTACCGAAAACCGTACCATGACCGGCTGCCTGGGTATCAATACGCAGCGCATCGATACCATTACCTTCACCTATGGTACTGCGCTCGCAGGTTTGGCGGGCGCCATGCTCGCGCCTATCCGCACGGTTTCCCCGTTTATGGGCGTGCAGTATCTAACGGATGCGTTTTTGAACGTGGTCATCGGTGGCTTGGATTCTCTTTTCGGCACGGCTTTCTCCGCCGGTATTATCGGCGAATCCATTACCGTGCTCGGCGGCTACTGGAACGACGTAGGCGCGAAGATATTGGTATTCTTCATTATCATCATCCTGATCCGCTTCAAGCCGGAGGGCCTGTTCGCAAAGGAGAGGCGATGAATTTTCCTCCGTTGCACATTGAGAAGGAGGCTAGATGCCTATGCTGCATCAAAAGCTAAAAGCAATACCGGCAAATCGTTACATCGACATGGGGGCTTTCGCCTTGCTGGCCATCTTCCCGTTGTTGTTTACCCCGTTCCGCACGGAATTAATGGCCAAGGTGCTGGTATATATCATCTTTGCCATCTCCCTGGATCTGCTATGGGGCTATACGGGGCTGATGAGTATGGGGCACGCCGTGCTTTTCGGCACGGGCGGCTATGTGATCGCCCTCTCCTATACCTTCATCAAGGGCATACCTTGGTATATGCAGCAGGTGGGGATCGAGAAGACCCCGGCGTTGTTTGTGCCGCTGCAAAACCCTGCCGTCGCCTTTATCGTAGCGCTGGCGATACCGGCGCTCATCGCTTGGTTTATCGGCACCTTTATCTTTTCCAGCCGCATTAGCGGAACATTTTTCTCGCTAATCACGCTGGCGCTCGCCCAGATCTTCGAGCTGTTCGTAACGAACCAGCACATATATACCAACGGCAGCAATGGTATGGGCGGCCTTGAGCGTTCGCTGCTGGGTAGTGGGCCTATCTCGCTCAATGCGCTATATTATATCCTCTTTGCGGTGGTACTGTTGGTCTATTTCTTCTGCATCTGGCTCACGAGCACCCGCTTTGGCACGGTTTTGCAGGCCATCCGGGAAAATGAGCCGCGGCTGACTTTCCTTGGATATAAGCCCAATCGCTTCAAGATCGCCGTATACGTCGTTTCCGGGGTGCTGGCGGGGCTGGCGGGCGTATTGTATATCCCCACCAATGGGTTCATTTCCCCTACCGAGGTGGGTCTTACCCTCTCCACGATGCTGCTCGTTTGGGTGGCCATCGGCGGCAGGGGCAACCTGACGGGTGCGATCCTGGGAACGATCCTCATCAACTGGGCGCAAACGCTGCTTTCTGAGCAGATCGCCGATTACTGGATGCTCATCATGGGCATCGTGGTATTGATCTTCGTGTTCTTCCTGCCCAATGGCTTTATCGGCAAGCTGATCGCCACCCAGTATGCGCATGCGGACGCTAAGCGTAAAAACGAAGAAGCGGATCGAAAGGAGGTCTGCTGATGGCTGAGCCGATTTTACAGGTCACAGGCCTGTATGTGGATTTTAACAAGTTCCAGGCCGTGAGCAACATGAACCTTGCGGTGCAGGAAAACGAGCTAAGGGTGATTATCGGCCCCAACGGCGCCGGCAAGACCACGCTGATGGATATGATTACCGGCAAGACCAAGCCTACAGCGGGCAGGATTGTCTTCGACGGGTGCGATATCACGGGCAAAAGCCCCAGCGAGATCGCTCTTAAGCATCGGATAGGGCGCAAATTCCAGGGGCCGAATGTATTTGATAACATGACGGCCTACCAAAACATTGAGGTTGCGCTCTACGGCTACTTCTCCATTCAGCAAACGGTGTTTTTCCGCCGTACCAAGGAGATCGAGGCGCGGGTAAACGCTATTTTGCAGCTGGTGGGCCTCTATGGGAACCGCCAAACCATGGCCTGCTTCCTCTCCCATGGCCAGCGGCAATGGCTGGAGATGGGCATGGTGATTGCCCAAGACCCCAAGCTGATCATTCTGGATGAGCCTACGGCCGGCATGACGGCCGAGGAAACGGCCAAGACCGGCCGCATGATCCAGGAATTCGCGGCGGATCATACCATCATCGTGGTAGAGCACGATATGGAGTTCGTTAAGCAGATCAGCAACATCATTACCGTGATGCATCAGGGCACGCTCCTGGCCGAGGGTACCTACGAGGAAATGGAACAAAATCAGGAAGTGGCGCGCGTATATCTCAAAAGCGAGGAGGTCGAACCATGCTCAATGTAGAAGGCGTAATGGTCAATTACGGCAAGAGCAAGATCATCACCGGCGTTTCCTTCGAAGCTGGAACCAAGACGCGCATCGCCATCTTGGGGCGCAATGGCGTAGGCAAGACCACCCTGCTCAAAAGCCTGATCGGCGTGCTGCCGCTGGAGAGCGGAACGATCTCCTTCGAGGGGCAATGCTTGAACAAAATGTCCCCCTACCAACGGTCTCGGGCCGGGATGGGCTACGTGCCACAGGGCAGGGAGATCCTTTCCAACCTTACCGTGCGCGAAAACCTGGAGTTGGGTATGCTGGGGCACAAGGGCATCAACTGTGCGCAGCAGATGAAAAAGGTGCTGGATTACTTCCCCTCGCTTAATGTGCACCTGGAAAGAAAGGGCGGCGTGCTTTCGGGGGGCCTGCAGCAGCAGCTTGCCATTGCCCGCTGCCTGATGGCCGCTCCTAAAATCATGCTGTTGGATGAGCCTACCGAAGGCATCCAGCCCAATATTGTGGCAGAGATCGCGGATATCCTCATCTCCATCTCCGAGGAAATGTCCATTACCACCATCGTAGTGGAGCAGAACCTCAAGTTTGCCCGCAAACTGGCCGATTCCTACCTGATGATGCAGAAGGGCCAGATTGTGGATCGGGGAAGGACCTGTGAGTTGACGGAGGAGACAGCCAAGCACTACCTGGCCGTGTAGGCACATGGTCCGCCCGCCGCAACGCCGAAAAGCAAGCCGCTCGCCTCAAGCGCGGCCGGCCCTTTTCAGGCGTTAACGGCGGATTTGTAATTTTTGAGCGATATATTTTAAATAGAATAACGAAAGGGTATTTCCTATTCTCACATCTTGCGTTATAATCTTGGGAAGCAAAATCGTTTCCCGCGCTTTGCTGGCCAGGGAACATCACTTGCAAGGCCCGAATTATTTTGTTTTCCTTTACATATAAACCTATCTATGTTCCTCGACTTCTGAACCTTATCATATCGGGAGGTGGCTAACTATGCCTGAATTTTTGCAACCAACGTCATGCAAGCAAGCGATGGAGTTTTTGCGGGAGAAGCAAAATGTGCGATTTCTGGCCGGCGGTACGGATTTGATCATCATGCTCCGGGCCCGTGCGGTGGATTGCCAATACCTGATGGACGTCAAGCGCATTCCGGAGTTGAACGCGTTTGAATACACGGCCGAAGGGTTGACGATCGGCGCCGCTGTGACCTGCAATCAGATTCTGCGGGCCGATTTCCTGCGCGAAGAACACAAGCTCCTGCAGGAGGCGGCGATTACCTTAGCCAACGACCTGCTGCGTAACCGCGCTACGTTGGCCGGCAACATCTGCAACGCCTCGCCCGGCGGTGATATGCTACCCGCCTGCCTGGTGCTGGGCGCACGCCTGCATACCTGCTCACCCGCAGGCGAGCGTGTGATTCCCATAAACGAGTTTTTCACCGGCGTGAAAAGGCATGTGCTGGCCGCAGACGAGATGGTGGTCAAGATCACATTGCCCAATAGGCCCGGCCGGGGTGTATACCTCAAAAAGCGGCGCATCCGCGGCCACGATCTGGCGCAGGTTGGCCTGGCGGGCTTCTATGGCGAGGATGGCAGCCTATCCTTTGGTATCGCAGCCGTGGGGCCGACGCCCGTGCTGGTAGAGGGCCTCGGCAGCTTTACCAGAGAGCAGTTACCCGCGGCGAAGGAAGAGATCATTACAAAAGTCATGGCCCAGGCGAAGCCCATCTCGGATGTGCGCAGCTCCAAGGAATACAGGCTGGCCATGCTCAGATATTTTACCGGCCTTGCGGTAGACGCATTTGCGGCCGGAGAGAAGGTGGAGGTGCGGGCATGAAGCGCAACATACATGTAACCGTCAACGGGGTCAGCTACGATGTTATGTGCAGCGAGAACGCCACGCTGGTGTCGCTGCTGCGCGAGGAGCTAGGCCTGACTGGGACCAAAGAGGGCTGCGGCGCGGGCGAATGCGGCGCATGTACCGTGATCTTCAACGGCGAGCCTGTCAATTCCTGCATGGTGATGGCCATGGAGGCGGAGGGCGCCGAGATCTACACCATCGAGAGCGAGGCCAAGAATGGCCGGCTTTCAGATTTGCAACAGAGCTTCCTCGACCACAATGCCCTTCAGTGCGGCTTCTGCACGCCCGGCATGATCATGAGTGCGCGCGCGCTGCTCAACAAGAACCCCCACCCCACCAAGGAAGAAATATTGGAGGCGATGGAGGGCAACCTTTGCCGGTGTACGGGCTATGAAACGATTCTTGCGGCAATCCAAGCGATAGCAGGTGAATAAGATGGAAAAGAATTATCAATACATCGGCCAAAGCGTCCAGCGCCACGACGGCGTGGATAAAGTAACGGGAACCGCCGCTTATGTGGGCGACCTGAAGATGAACGGCCTGCTCCAGGCGCGGGTGAAGACCAGCCCCTATGCGCACGCCAACATCGTCTCCATCGATACCAGCAAGGCAGAGGCCCTGCCCGGCGTACGAGCGGTGATTACCGGGCGGCAGGGCGCGGCCAAGCTGGGCATTTACATGGTGGACCGCTCCATCATCGCCACCGATAAGGTGCGCTATTATGGCGAGGTAGTGGCGGCTGTGGCGGCAGTCGATGCGGAGACGGCGCAAAAAGCCGTGGATCTGATCGAGGTCGAATACGAGCCGCTCACCCCTGTGCTGGACGTGAAGGAGGCGGTCAAGCCGGAAAGCCCCCTGGTGCATGAAAAGCTGGGTGAATATGCCCACGTCAAGGGCGTGTTCTTCCCCATCGCGGGCACCAATGTGGCCAGCAACATCAAGATCCGCAAGGGTAATACGGAAGAAGCTTTCAAGAAGGCTGATCTGATTATCGAGAACACATACGAGCAGCCCCAGGTATTCCACATCCCCCTTGAAACGCACGGCACCATCGTGCAATGGAGCGTTGGAGACAAGATCAAGATTTTCTCCAGTTCCCAGTCCCCCTTCTCTATCCGCGATCTGTTCTCTGTAGCCTTCAACCTGCCAAAAACCAATATTGAGGTCAATGTGCCCTACGTGGGCGGCGGCTTTGGCGGCAAGAGCGGCATCCATATGGAGCCGCTGGTGGGCCTGCTCTCCAAGGCGGCGGGCGGCCAGCCGGTGAAGCTGATCCCCCAGCGGGAGGAAGAATGCGCCACACTGCCCTGCAGGCAGGGCCTAGTAGCCCACATCAAAACGGGCGTAACCAAAGAAGGCCGTATCATTGCCGAAGAGGTTGAATACCTCTGGGACGCCGGCGCATACGCGGACTATGGCGTAAACATCGGCAGGGCGGGCGCCGTAACGGGTTGCGGTCCGTACGATATCGAGAACGTCAAGGTGGATTCCAAAACCGTTTATACAAATCACGTGTTCGGCACCGCCTACCGCGGCTTCGGCCATCCGGAGGTGTTTTTCGGCATCGAGCGCCAGCGGGACCTTATCGCCAAGGCGCTCAATATGGATCCCACGGAATTCCGGCTCAAGAACCTGCTCATGCCGGGGAGCAAAACCATTACCGGCGAGCTGGTCACCGAGAATACCGGCAGAGTAGACCTATGCCTCAAGCAGGTAGCGGAGGCTATTGATCTCGATACGCCCTACACGGAGGAAGAAAAGGCGGCGTGGGCCAAGCAGGGCAAATTCCGCGCCAAGGCGGCCGCGGTGCTGCAAAAATCCCCGGCTATGCCTACCTGGAGCGCCTCCTCCGCACTTCTGCAAATGAATGAAGACGGCACCATGCGCCTGAGCGTGGGCGGCGTGGATTACGGCCAGGGCACCTACACGGTGATGAAGCAGATCGTGGCCGAGCGGTTGGACTTCCCCATCGAGAAGGTAAGCATTTCCCCCACTATTAACACCAACCTCAGCCCTTACGACTGGCAAACGGTGGCCAGCCGTATGACAGTGCTCTGCGGCGTCGCGGTCTGCGAGGCGTGCGATGACCTGAAAGAGCAGATTCTCGAGCTGGGTAGCATCATCTTGCGCGCGGCCAAGCATGAGGTCGCCCTCAAGGATGAATACGTCTACGTCAAGCAGAACCCCCACCAGCGGGTGCATCTTTCCAACATGGCAATGGGCTATACCTTCGAAAACGGCAACGCCATCGGCGGGCCGCTGATTGGCCGCGGCAAGTCCATCGCGCAGGGCCTCACCAACCTGGACGCAGAGACCGGCCAGGGCAAGACCGCCCTCGACTGGACCTATGGCGCGCACGCGGTGGAAATCGAGGTGGATAAAAACACCGGCGACATCGATATCCTGCATATGGCCAGCTCCCTGGATATCGGCCAGGTAATGAACGCGGCGCTGCTGCGGGGCCAGGTGGTCGGCGGCGCGCTGCAGGGTATTGGCACAACGTTCTATGAAGCTGTATACTATGACGAGCAGGGCCGCTTGCTCACGCGCAACTTTACGGACTATAAGATTCCCACCTTCCGGGATGTTCCTAAGAAGGTGGAAGTGTTCAGCGTGGAGACCCCGCAGCTTGACGGGCCTTATGGCGCGCGCGGTTGCGGCGAGCACCCGCTGATCTCTGTAACGTCGGTGATCGCAAACGCGCTCGCAAACGCGACGGGGGAAGAATTCTTCGACGTGCCGCTTTCGGCAGACCGCGTTTACCTACGCCTGAACGCGCACAAGAAGGGATAACCGGCCGCCGCAGGCAGCGGCGCCTGAAAGGAGGCGATGCGGGGCATATAGGCGCTTGATCCCAAACTGTGGGCTTTACGAGAACACAGGTACTAACCATGTATCCCGAACTGCAACAAATTGAGAGAGGTGTATCATATGGAACAAAAGACGGATAAAAAGGGCATTATTGGCTATTTGCCGGATGAAACCCCCACTTTTGGGAAACTGATCATTTTCGCACTCCAGCAGGTGCTGGTCATGTTCCCGGCAACCGTTACGGTAGCTCTGCTCACTGGCTTCCACGTTTCCACCACGATCTTTGCAAGCGGTCTTGCAACGTTAGGCTTCCTGTTCATTACCGGGGGCAAGATCCCTCTGTACTACGGATCGAGCTTCTCCTATATCGCCGCCATCGCGAGCGTTACGGGCGGCGTAGGCTTTGGCCAGCTTGCGCCGGACGCCCTGATCTCCCAGGCACAATTCGGCATCATCTGCTCCGGCTTCATATCCATCGCGGCCGGCTTGATCGTGAACCGATTCGGCATGGATAAGATCGAAAAGGTGCTGCCGCCCACCATTACGGGCCCCATCGCCATGATCATCGGCCTCTCGCTTGCGACCACGGCCCTTACGCAGGCGTTTACCGACCCGGAAATCCCGGGCCTCATGCCCAACAGCGCGACCATCGTGGCGCTGGTGACGCTGCTGGCCACCATCCTCTTCTCCGTATATCTCAGGGGGGTGGCGGCGCAATTGCCAATCTTATTCGGTATACTAGTCGGGTACGTCGTATCCATATGCCTGGGCATGGTGGATTTCTCCAAGGTCTTTGCAGGCGAACTCATCGCGGTGCCGCATTTTACGCTGCCTAAGGCCAACTGGCTATCGGTGGCGGCCATCATGCCAATCGCGCTGGCCACCATTCCGGAATCGGCCGCGCACCTGTTCCAGCTGGATATCTATGTCAATAACCTCTCGAAGCAAAAGGGCAAGGGCCATTATCCCATCGCGGATAAGCTGGGCCTCAACCTGATCGGCGATGGCGCGGGCGATATCATCTCCTCCCTCTTCGGCGGCCCCGCGGGTACCAACTATGGCGAGAATATCTCCACCATGGCCATCACCAAGAACTTCTCCGTGAGGATGCTGGGCACCGCCGCCATCATCGCTATGGTCATCTCGTTCTTCACGCCGCTTTCCAACCTGGTTAACAGCGTGCCCGCGTCCGTCATCAACGGCGCGTGCATCTTCCTCTTCGGCGTGATCGCGGCCCAAGGCGTGGCCATCATGATCAACTCGAATGTGGATATGTTTGACGGGCGCAACCTGGCCGTGATCTCCGTGATCTTCATCATCGGCATCGGCGGCAGCTATGGCTACGACGGCGGCATGATCCCCTTCTTCGGCGCTAAGCTGCCCGCCATCGCCTCGGCTTCTATTGCCGGTATCCTGCTGAACCTGCTGCTCTCCATCGGCGCGGACAAGAACAAGGCCGCCCATGCGAACGACGACTTCGTGCAGGAGCGCATGTAATCCTTCAATCCTTAGCAAGAATACCTAACCCCAAGGCCAGGCCCTGCGCTTTCGAGCGCAGGGCCTTAGTGTGTCAAAAAAGTGGCTGTGGCCACTTTTTTGAGCTTACAGGGTTTGCTTGTGCCTGTGGGCACGGCCAGCAAACCCTGCAGGGGAACCCTTGCTACGCAAGGCCTTTCGCCGCTACCGCACCTGTCGCTGGCGGTGAATAAAACCTCCGGGGGCTGCGGCCCCGAACCCCCAAGGGCTTTTTGGTTCTCTCCCGTTCTTTTACCGAAGGCGGTTCTATGGTAAGATAAGGTATATTCCACATAAGCCAAGGAGATACGAGAAGAATACATGGAGAGCATTGTCAAGATACTGGCAAAGGAGCTGCAAAAGAGCGAGGCGCACGTGCAAAACGTAGTCGAGTTGATCGACGGAGGGAACACCATCCCCTTCATCGCGCGCTACCGCAAGGAGATGCACGGCGCCATGGACGATACCGCGCTGCGCGAGCTGGCTGAGCGGCTAAGCTACCTGCGAAACCTCGAAGCGCGCCGGACAGAGGTTAAAAAGGCCATTGCGGCCCAGGATAAGCTGACAGAGGAGCTGGCGGCCGCCATCGACGCCGCGCGTACCCTGGCCGAGGTGGAGGATCTTTACCGCCCCTATAAGCAAAAGCGCCGCACCCGAGCTACCATAGCCAAGGAAAAGGGACTCGAACCCCTGGCCCTGGCCTTGTTTGGGCAACGCACAGATCTGCCGGATATCCGGGAGCTGGCCGCCGCCTATATCGACCCCGAAAAGGGCGTCGAAAACGTGGAAGAAGCGCTGGCCGGGGCCTCGGATATTATCGCTGAAATGGTGGCGGATAGCGCGGCCGTGCGCCGCCGCCTGCGCGAGGTCATCCTGAACCGGGGCCTGCTGCGCTCGGCGGCCGAAAAAGAAGAGGATTCCGTTTACAGCCTCTATTACCAGTTCGAACAGCCCGTTTCCCGCTTGCAGGGGCACCAGGTGTTGGCCCTCAACCGGGGTGAGAAGGAGGGTTTTCTGAAGGTTACGCTGGAGATTGAGCGCCAGCGGGCCCTGGCGCATGTGTGGAATGAGGTGGCCAGGAACGGCTCGAGCGCCACGGATTTTGTGCGGCAGGCCGCGGAGGATGGGTATGACCGGCTGCTGTTTCCTTCGCTCGAGCGGGAGATCCGCTCCGCGCTCACGGAGAAGGCGGCCGAGGGTGCGATCCACAACTTTGCCCTTAATTTAAAGCCCCTACTCATGCAGCCGCCCGTGAAGGGCCATGTGACGATGGGGCTCGATCCGGGCTACCGCAACGGCTGCAAGGTGGCTGTGGTGGATGCAACGGGCAAGGCGCTGGATACCGCCGTGGTTTACCCCACCCTAAGCGAGCGGCAAAAGGCGGAGGCCATCGATAAGCTGGAAGCGCTCATCAACAAGCATGGGGTAACGCATATCGCCATCGGCAACGGCACGGCCTCGCGGGAAACGGAACAGATGACAGCGGAGCTGATCGCCCGCACGCCGGGTGTCTGCTACATGATCGTCAACGAGGCGGGGGCATCGGTCTATTCCGCCTCCAAGCTGGCCGCGGAGGAATTCCCCCAGTATGACGTAAACCTGCGCAGCGCCGTATCCATTGCCCGCAGGATGCAGGACCCGCTGGCGGAGCTGGTGAAGATCGATCCCCAGGCCATCGGCGTGGGCCAATACCAGCACGATATGCCGCAAAAGCGGCTGGACGAGGCCCTTGGCGGCGTGGTGGAGGATTGCGTAAACGCCGTGGGGGTGGATGTGAACACGGCCTCGCCCTCGCTCTTGCAGCGGGTCTCCGGCCTTAACGGCGCCAGCGCCAGGAATATCGTGGCCTATCGGGAGGAAAACGGTGTTTTCACGGCCCGGCGCCAACTTTTAAAGGTGCCCAAGCTGGGGCCCAAGGCTTTTGAGCAATGCGCTGGCTTTTTGCGCATACCGGAAAGCAGATCCGTGCTGGATAACACGGGCGTACACCCGGAAAGTTATGCGGCGGCGGAAAAACTGCTCTCCCTTTGCGGCTACACCTTGGCCGATGTGGCCGGCGGCAAACTAAACGAGCTGCCCGCGCGCTTCAAAGCCTATGGCGAAGAGAAGGCGGCCGCGGCCTGCGGCGCCGGCCTGCCCACATTGCGGGATATCGTGAAGGAGCTGATGAAGCCGGGCCGCGACCCACGCGACGAGCTGCCCCCGCCCATGCTCCGCACGGATGTGATGGATATCAAGGACCTACAGAGCGGCATGGTGCTCACCGGCACGGTGCGCAATGTGATCGACTTCGGCGCTTTTGTGGATATCGGCGTTCACCAGGACGGGCTGGTGCATATTTCCGAAATCGCGGATAAGTTCATCCGCCACCCCTCGGAGGTGGTGGCCGTGGGCGATATCGTTAAGGTTGCGGTGCTTTCCGTGGATATGAAGAAGAAGCGCATCTCCCTTTCGATGAAGCAAGCGAAGGAATAGCGGTTGCGGGTATTCCTGCAATGGATAAACCCATAAAACAAAAGAAAGGGGCGGCAAAGGTATGAAACTTAGCGCAAGGAACCAATTAAAAGGCACCATCACCGGCATTACGGAGGGCGCGGTCAACTGCATCGTCACCATCGATATCGGCGGAGGAAACATCATTACCTCCACCATCTCCATGGGCGCCGTACAGGAGCTGGGCCTGAAGGTGGGCATGGAGGCCTATGCGGTCATCAAGGCTACCTCGGTGATGATCGGCGTGGATCACGAGTAGGCAAGCGGGAAAAGCACCAGCGTATGCAAAGGCCCTGCGGACAGAAATCCGCAGGGCCTTTGATTCTAGTAAGCACTCACAGGGCGTTTTGCCTAAGTGGGATGGCCATGTTGTAGATGATCTCGGCCATATCCTTGGCCGAGCGCTGCAGGCCGGTTTTGAGCCAATGCTGGATCAAACCCACGCTGCCGTTGACCACGAAAATGAAATAGCAGTTGATGGTATCGTCATCCCCCGTGTGGCCGGCCGCAAAGCTGGCCCCGCATTGCTGATAGATAAGGGTGAAAAGCTGCTTGGGGAAGTCGATATCCCCCTGCTCGCTTAGCAAAACCTGTAGATGGCGGCTATTTTCCACCACATATTGGCAGATCTCTTCGATGAGCTTAAGCATTTCGGATTTATCCGTTTTGCTGACCACATTGGCGATAGCTTCCCGGCCCCAGGAAAGGGTTTCATCTTCAATTTGGCGCAAAAGCTCGTATTGATCGCTATACTGCGCATAAAACGTGGTGCGGTTGATATCCGCTCGCTCGCACAGCTCCTTGATGGTGATCTTGCTGATGGGCTTCTCCTTCATCAAATCGATGAGGCTATCCTGCAATACCATGCGGGTATAGCGCGATTTGCGATCGGTTTTCAACTCTTTCATAGCATATCCTCCGGTTGCCTGCATCCACTTGCAGCCCGTCTGTCTTCAAATCGACATCAACAGCCTGTTCTGTTGCAAATACAGCGTTTTAAAACCATCTGACGGTTGCGAAAACAACACTATGTTTTTATAATAGATAATAAGCGGAAAAAAGT
The DNA here is from genome assembly GCA_034928145.1 of Candidatus Pelethousia sp. Classification (GTDB taxonomy): domain Bacteria; phylum Bacillota; class Clostridia; order Christensenellales; family CAG-138; genus Pelethousia. Next base: position 140,115 of record JAYFPE010000004.1, read on the forward strand.
CAAGGCCCATAATAAACGAACAGGCAGGTGCAAAGCCGGGTGGCTTATATCGAATTCAAAAACATCATCAAGGAGTACGCCGGGGAGGGCGCGGGCATCCGCGCGCTGGACGGCGCGAGCTTTTGCATCGAAAAGGGGGAGCTGGCGGTGATCCTGGGCGCTTCCGGCGCGGGCAAAACCACGGCGCTGAATATATTGGGCGGCATGGATACCGCCACCTCCGGCGAGGTGTTTGTGGATGGCGTAAACATCTCCCAATACGACCACAAGCGGCTTACGGGCTACCGCCGCACCGATATTGGCTTTGTGTTCCAATTTTATAACCTGGTGCCCAATCTCACGGCGCTGGAAAACGTGGAGCTGGCCGCGCAGATCTGCAAGGATTCGCTTTGCGCAGCCGAAACGCTGGGCAAGGTGGGCCTTGCGCAGCGCCAGAATAACTTCCCGGCCCAGCTTTCCGGCGGAGAGCAGCAGCGGGTATCCATTGCCCGGGCTTTAGCGAAAAACCCTAAGCTGCTCCTGTGCGACGAGCCGACCGGCGCGCTGGATTATAACACGGGCAAGCAGATTTTGCAGCTTTTACAGGATACCTGCCGCAAGGAAAAGATCACGGTTCTGCTCATTACCCACAATTCCGCCCTCGCGCCCATGGCGGATAAGGTGATCCACTTCAAGAGCGGCAAGGTGATCAAAACCGTGGAAAACGCACGGCCAACGCCCATTTCCGAGATTGAGTGGTAAGAGCTATGCGTGGGGCTTATCAAAAGGACATCTGGCGCTCCATCCGCAAGGGCTGGAAGCGCTTCCTCTCCATCCTGGCCATCACCGCCCTGGGCGTTGGCATGTTGAGTGGCCTTTATGCGGCCTGTGAGGATATGTATCACTCTGCGGACGCTTTTTTTGACGCGCAGAACCTTTTCGATATCCGCATCCTCTCCACCCTGGGGCTGACGGATGAGGATGTGGAGGCCATTGCCCACGTGGCGGGTGTGGAGTCCGCGGAGGGCACATATTATGAAACCGTACATACGGATGTGAACGGCGTGCGCAAGAGCGTGGAGATGACCGTGCTCAGCGAGAACCGCCTGAACATCCCTTATTTGCTTGCGGGCAGCCTGCCCGCCAAGGCGGGAGAGATCGCCGTTACGCAAAAATACCTAACCGACAGCGGCAAGGCCCTGGGTGATACGCTATCCATCGAAGAAGATTTGGATGAGGAGGAGGAAGAAAAACAGGCCGCCGAGGAAGCGGAGACCGCAAAGGACGAACCGACGGACGAACCGACGGATGAAGAGGACGACGACCTCGATATGGATATAGAGCTGGATATGGAGGTGGAGATCGAGGAAGAGGCCGAAACGCCCACCTTCCACCATACGGACTACACCATCACAGGCGCGGTGATGGATTCCAAGGATATCCGCGGGGACGGCCATGCCAACGCCTTCCGGTCAACCTCGACCACAGATTACACCTTTTTCATCTGTGCGGAGGATGCCGAGGTGGATGTCTACAGCGCCGTTTATATCACGCTCTGTGGCACGCGGGCGCTGAATGCCTTTGACGAGGTCTACAAGCAGACGGTGCAGCGAGTGATCGATGATATCGAGAGCCGCATCAAGGCGCAGCGCACGCGGGCGCGCTACGAGGCGGTGGTGGGCGAGGCCAACGTAAAAATCGCGGATGCCGAAGCCTCTATGCAGGAAAAATTCGCCGAGGCGGATGAAAAATTCGCCGATGCATGGCTGGATATCGACGACGCGCAGAAAGAGCTAAGCGACGGCGAACGCACATTGACCCGCGAGGAACGGGACGCGAAAAAGAAGATCGCCGAGGCCTGGGAAGAAATCATGGACGGCAAGCGGGAGCTGGCAGAGGGCAGGCAAGAACTGCTGGATGGCGAGCGCGAGCTGAAGAACGGACTGGCCGAATTTTGGGAGAATGCCGATAAGCTGGAAGAAGGCAAGGCGGAGCTAAAAGAGCAACGAGAAAAGGCGGAGGCGGGGTTTGCCGAGGCCGAGGAGGCCTTTGCACAGGGGCGCAGCGAGCTGCAAACGCAGATGGCCGCGCTAGAGCAGGGGAGGGAGGCGCTCGCCGGCGCCTTGACGGCGGCGGAAGGCCAGATGGCGACGGCGCAAGCGTCGCTGGAGGCGGCGCAGGCGCTGCTCAGCCAGTTGGAAGCGGCTCCGGAGCCTGATCCGGCGGTGATTGCCGCGCAGATGGAAGCCGTGGCAAAGGCGCAGGAGGACCTGACCGCCGCAAACGGGACCGTTGCCGCTCTCCAAGGGGAGCTGGCCGAGCTGGATGGCCAATCGCAGCAGCTGCAAGCCGCCATCGCGGGTGCGGAAGCGCAGCAGAGCGCCTTTGAAGCGCAAAAGGCCGAAGCGCTGGCGAAGCTGGATGCGGCCGACGCCGAGATGGCGGCGGGGGAGAAGAAGATCGAGGAAGGCTGGCTGGAGCTGCAAGACGGCATCCGCGAGCTGGAAGAGGGCAAGGCGAAATGGCTGGATGGTAAGATCGAGCTGGAGGAAGGCGAGGCCGAGTTGATCGATAAGGAGGCCGACGCCAAGAAGGAGATTGCCGAGGGCTGGCAGGAGATCGAAGACGGCCGGGTGGAATTGGAGGATGGCCGCGCGAAGCTGCTTGACAAACAGCGGGAATACGCGGATAAAAAGCTCGAAGCCTACCAAAAGCTGGCGGACGCCCGGGCTGAGGTGGATGATATCGACATGACCGAATGGTATGTGCAGGATCGGGAATCCCTCGATAGCTACGCGAGCCTGAGCAGCGACCTTTCCTCCATCGAAGCCGTGGGCCGGGTATTCCCGATGATCTTTTTGCTGGTGGCCGTACTGATCAGCCTCACCGCCATGACCCGCATGGTGGAGGAGGAGCGGGGCCTGATCGGCCTCTACAAGGCGCTGGGTTTTGCGGATGCCGCCATATACCTGCGCTATATCCTGTTTGCCTTTATCGCCTGCCTCTTAGGCGGCGCTTTCGGCGACCTGTTTGGCTTTGTGCTGATGCCGAAGTTTATCGTGCTGGTGCTGGAGGAGCTTTATCACCTGCCGCATTATTACCTGCGGTTCGATCTGGCCTATGGCGTGGGCGGCGTTCTGCTGTTCATTGCCGGGATCGTAGGGGCCACGGTGCTGGCCTGCCGCAGTGAATTGGCGCAAATGCCCGCCGCGCTTATGCGGCCAAAAGCGCCCCGCGCGGGCGCGCGGGTGCTGCTTGAACGCGTGCCGGCCATCTGGAACCGGCTTAAATTCCTCAACAAGGTTACCGTGCGCAACCTCTTCCGCTATAAAAAGCGCCTGTTCATGACCGTGGGCGGCATTATGGGCTGCACGGCCCTGATCCTCTGCGGCTTTGCCATTAAGGATTCTATTGCCGATCTGGAGCCTAAGCAATACGACAACATCTACCGCTATGACCTGCTGGCCGTTTTCGAGGAAGAGGACAACGCGGCTATGCTCAAAGAGTTGGCGGCGGACGAGAATATCGCCGATTGCGTGAACCTGCGCATCGAGAGCGTGAAGCTCATCAACATGGAGGGCCGCTCGGAAAAGGTGCAGCTGATGGCCGTGCCGGCAAACGCCGCCTTTGCGGATTATATCCGCCTGGAAACGCCGCAGGATACCGTGGCAACGCTAACGGATGGCGGCGTGCTGGTCACGCAAAACGCGGCCAACCTGCATGGCCTTGCAATCGGGGATCGCGTTTACGTGCAAAATCTCGATTTGGTGCAGCGCGAGGTGAAGGTAGCGGGGATTGTGCGCAACTATATGGGCAACAGCGTGTATATGACGGCTGCGCTGTATGAGAGCCTGTTCGAGGATTACCGGCCCAACGGCGTGCTGGCGCATATGTCGCCCGTTTGCGCGGACCCCGCCGCTTATGTGGATGGGCTGATCGATAATGATTCCGTGATTTCCGCCGTGAGCAAGGCGGGCTTAAAAGAGAACTTTGGCTTTGAGCTGGTAAACGCGCTGGTGCTGCTGATCACCGCGATGGCCGGCGGGCTTGCCTTTGTGGTGCTCTTCACCCTGGCCCATACCAATATCTCCGAACGGATACGGGAGCTTTCCACCATTAAGGTGCTGGGTTTTTACGATGGCGAGGTGCATCAATACGTAAATAAGGAAACGCTGATCCTCACCCTGGCGGGTATCCTGCTGGGCCTGCCGTTGGGCCGCTTCATCAGCGGCTTCCTCACTGCCGCGCTGAATATGCCCTCCATCTATTTTGCGGTGTACGTGGCCCCGGTCAGCTATGCTATCTCCGCCGGCCTCACCTTTAGCTTTGCTTTGCTGGTGAACCTGCTGACCAACCGCACGCTCAACCGGATTGATATGGTGGAGGCGCTCAAGAGCGTGGAGTAATGCCAGCCTGCAACATAATAGACAGCGGTGGGGAATTATGGTATAATAAGTTAAACACGTATATAAGTATATTTAGGCCAGCGCCGATCAAGGGCGATGGTATAAGAATGCATCACGAAAGGAGCTTATACTATGAAGGGGAATGACAAACTGATCGACAAGCTGAACTTTTTGCTCGCGGATGAGCTGACTGCCATCAACCAATATATCGTACACGCGGAGATGTGCGAGGATTGGGGCTACGGCAAGCTGCACAAGGGCTTTGAAAAGCGGGCCATCGATGAAATGAAGCACGCGGAAAAGCTCATTGGCCGCATCCTTTTCCTGGGTGGTACGCCGGTCGTATCCAACTTGAACAGTATTCACATCGGCAGCGACGTTCCCAAGCAGGTTGAAAACGACCGCGTTGCGGAAACCGGCGCGATTGCCGCCTATAACGAGGCCATCGTGCTGGCCGGCCAACTTTTAGATTACGCCACGCGGGATATCCTTGTGCAGATCCTCAACGATGAAGATCGGCATATGGATGAAATCGAGGAATTGCAGGATCAGATCGAGCAGATGGGCCTGCCTATGTTCCTCACGACCCAGGTCGGCTAGAGCGGGGGCGCATCATAAAACAAACCGGGGCGGCGCAAAACCTTGCGCCGCCCCGATGACTTTCCCCTACTGAGTGACTATGCTATATATGGGCGGAAAGCCCAATATTCTAAAAAGGGATGTGAAACAATGGACGGCAAACCACGAAGTCTGCTGGGCGGCTTCAATCCCCAAGCTGAAAACATAAGCCAGCTTGCCGGCGCTTTCGCGGGCGGCCGTCCGTTGCGTTCCACTCTGCGCGGATAGCTTGCCTCCGCATTTTCCGCCGCCTGCTGGGGCGGCATTTTTTGTTGCCTTTCTTATGCGCCGGATGGGGAATCCTATCACAGAAAGGAATGATTCCAATGCGTTATATGAAGGGCAAAAGCCTTAGGAGGAAAAACCGGCAAAACAGAGACGAGATTGGAACTGCGCTGCGAACCGCTGCTTTCCAAACACAGGATGCGCTTTTTGAGCAGCTATCCGCTACGGCGGCGGGCCTGACCGGCGAGGAAGCCGAGAACAGGCAAAACGAATTTGGTCCCAATATCATCTCCGCGGGCAAAAAGAATACGGTCTGGCATCGGCTTTGGGAGGCCGCTGTCAATCCTTTTAACGCAATCCTGCTGTTGATCGCCACCATCACCTACATTACGGATGTGCTGGCCGCGGCCAGGCCGGATTACCTTACGCTCTTAATCACGCTTTCGCTGGTGCTCCTCTCCAGCTTGGTGGCGTTCGTGCAGAGCCAACGCTCCAACGCGGCCGCACAGGAGCTATCCAAAATGATCTCCAATACGGCGGATGTGCTGCGGGATGGACACTTGGCCGAGATCGGCATGGATGAAGTTGTCCCCGGCGATATCATCCGGCTTTCCGCCGGGGATATGATCCCGGCGGATGTGCGCTTCCTGGCCACCAAGGATACCTTCGTGGCCCAGGCGGCGCTGACTGGCGAATCGAACCCGGTGGAGAAATTCAGTGGTGCGCCCAATGACCCTGAGGACGTGCTGACGGAGCTTCGTAATATCGGCTTTATGGGCACCAACATCGTTAGCGGCAGCGCCACGGCCCTGGTGCTGGCCACCGGCAACCAGACCTATTTCGGTTCGATGGCGAAATCCCTTTCCGGGGACCGGGCCAAAACCAGCTTTGAGCGCGGCGTGGACGCGGTCAGCCGGCTCCTGGTACGCATGATGCTGGTGATGGTACCCGTCGTCTTTGCGCTCAACTGGCTGATCAAGGGCGAGTGGCAAAGCGCACTGCTTTTTTCCATCAGCATCGCGGTGGGCCTGACCCCGGAAATGCTACCCGTGATCATGACGTCCACCTTGGCCACGGGAGCCGTTTCCATGTCCAAGCACAAGGTGATTGTGCGCACGCTGGGCGCGATCCAGGCCTTTGGCGAGATGGATGTGCTTTGTACGGATAAGACAGGCACCCTCACCGAGGATAAGATCATCCTGGAAAAATACATGAACCTGCACGGTGAGGATGACGACCGCATCCTGCGCCACGCTTACCTCAACAGCTATTTCCAAACGGGCCTGAAAAACCTCATCGACCTAGCCATCATCAACCGGGCCGGGCAGCGTGGGCTGGATCGCATCCTCGGCGCTTACAGCCGGGTGGACGAGATCCCCTTTGATTTTTCCCGCCGCCGCATGAGCGTAGTTCTTGTGGGGGAAAACGGCAAGCGCCAGCTGATTACCAAAGGAGCTGTGGAAGAGGTGATCGCCATCTCCTCCTTTGTGGAGATGAACGGCAGCGTTGTGCCCATGGATGCACAGACCAGGCGCGCGGCCCTGGCGACCTATGAAAAATACAACGCCGAAGGCCTCAGGATGCTGGCCGTGGCGCAAAAGAATGCGGTGCCGGGCAGCGGTGCGTTCAGCGTGGCCGATGAAAAAGATATGGTCCTGATCGGCTTCGTGGGCTTTTTGGATCCGCCCAAGGAGAGCGCCCGCACCGCCATCACCGCCCTGCGCGAGCACGGCGTGCGCACGGTGGTGCTCACGGGCGATAGCGAGGGCGTGGCCCGCAAGGTTTGCGATAAGGTGGGCGTAAACACCGCCCGCCTGCTGACGGGCCGGGATGTTGAGCGCATGGAGGATGCACAGCTGCTGCAAGCTGTGGCGGATTGCGACCTCTTTGCCAAGCTTTCGCCAGCGCAAAAGGAGAGGGTAGTCAAAACCTTCCAAAGCGCGGGTCATACGGTAGGCTACATGGGGGACGGCATCAACGACGCGCCGCCGCTGCGCCAGGCGGACGTAGGTATTTCCGTAGACAGCGCCGTGGATATCGCCAAGGAGACCGCGGATATCGTTCTGCTCAAAAAGGATCTGATGGTGCTGGAGGAGGGGGTACTCGAAGGACGGCGCACCTTTGGCAACATCGTCAAGTATATCAAGATGGCAGCCAGCGGCAACTTCGGCAACATGATTTCGGTGCTCGTATCTTCGATCCTTCTTCCGTTTTTGCCCATGCTGCCGGTGCAGATCTTGGCGCAAAACCTGCTGTGCGATTTCTCTCAGCTGGGCATCCCCTTTGATAGCGTGGATCAGGAATACATGCAAAAGCCGCGCAAATGGGAGACCCGCTCCATCCAATCCTTCATGGCCTATATGGGACCGCTGAGCTCCGTTTTCGATTTGCTCTGCTTCGCCGCCTTGTGGTGGGGCCTGGGCGCGGATAGAACGTCCCTCGCGCCCCTCTTCCAAAGCGGCTGGTTCGTATATGGTACGGTTTCGCAGGTGCTGGTCATCCATATGATCCGCACGGCCAAGTTGCCCTTCCTGCAAAGCAAGCCCTCCCCGCCGCTGGTTTTTTCTACCGTCCTGGTGGCTGCCGCTGCGCTAGGCACCGGCTTTACGGATTTTGCCATTGGCCTGGATATGCACCCCCTGCCTGCCACGTTCCTATTTTGGCTGGCGGCTATCCTCACTGGGTATCTCCTGTGCGTGCAGGCGATGAAGAAGATTTATTTGAAGCGCTACGGGGAGTGGATGTAAAGATTTAGCCTGCCGCCGCCCCGACCCGCCCGAAAGCCGCCGCGCCCCGC
>JAYFPE010000042.1:0-9662 GCA_034928145.1 Candidatus Pelethousia sp.
TGCCGCGAGGCCTGGATTGCCGTGAACGACATCCAGATGCGCACGGGCAACGGCACCAACGATAAGCTGATCCGCAAGCTGAAAAAGGATACCAAGGTGCGTGTGCTCCAGGAGGGGGACCCTTGGGTGAAGATCGACCTCGACGGTCGCGAGGGTTATGTGAAGCGCTGCTATATCACCTATGAAGAGGGCGTGATGCAATCCAGGCCGGATGGCAAATACGTTTCCGGCACGGTTTATCTCTACGCGAAGCCGAGTACCAAGTCTGAGCGCCTTTATAAGGTGGCAAGGGACAGCACCATCACCGTTGTAAGCGAGTTAAACGGCGGCTGGACGCTGGTGGATTATTGGGGTACGCTGGGCTATATCCAGAGCCGCCTCATCAAAACGGGCTGGGCCACCATCTATGAAACCGAGGAGGGGCGGGCGGTATGAAAAAGATCATCCTCAGCGCCCTGATCCTCATTTTGATTCTGCTGACGCTGATCTGCATGGTGGGTTTCCGCGAACAGATCATGGCGGGAGAGATCCCCGCCTTTCTGCGTACACCCGGCGAAACGGCTGTAACGGCGGAACCGTCCGCAACGCCACGGCCAACCGCCGCGCCTACCCCTGTGCCCACGCCCCCCCCCATTGAGGAGGATCCGGCGCAAAACGCCCAGCTTGCCTGGGAGGCTCTCTTTTCCTACCCCTCGCACGAGGCTCCCGTGCGGGTGCTGGCCCTCTTTACCAAGGCGGGCAGCCCCGGGGATGCGCTCTACCGGCAGATGCTCACGGAAGGCAAGCTGATGAAAAAGGGCGTATATTACGCCGACGGGGATGGAGAGGCCAAGGCTTGGGCTGCCGGGGCCCTCGCGGCCGTGCCTGTGGGCTTGCTCGACAGCATCTACGCCGAAACCCCGGCCCTGGCCCTAATCGCCTATGAAGCCCTGCGGGAGGCTGATCGCAACGATTCCGTGGAGGTGATCTGCGCGGGCGTTACCCAAGAAGTGCTCGCCGCCATGCGGGAGGATCATTTCTCCATGGGCGCGGCCGCCGGCGTATATGAAAACGAGCTGCGCGTGGTTTACGCGGATGAATTAATGGCAAAAGAATAGCAGGCATTGATGCCTGCTTCAGTCTGTCAAAAAAGTGGCTATGTCACTTTTTTGAGTTTCCATGAAACAACTGCTCGTACCTCGCGGTCGTTGTTTCATGCGGAGAAGGTCTTGGCAAGCAGGGCTTTTCACTCGCGGCGTACACGCCGCCGCTCACGATTAAAGCCTCCGGGTGCTGCGGCCCCCGATCCCCCAGAGCTTTTTCGACAGCCTGTAGCAGGCATTGATGCCTGCTTCAATATGGGGATGTTAAAAAGCGCCGCACAGGCGCTTTTTTGATCATTCCATTCCTACGCCAAAGGCGCGGATCTGTGCCGTGCGCTCGGCCAGATCGGCCAGGGGGAATTCCTTCAGATGACTGGTGAAGGCCTTGGGTTCGGCCGATACAAGGTGGGCGTTTTCGGTAAAATACCATACGCCCAGGAGATTTTCGTTTGCATCGTAAAAGGCGGTATAGATCAGGTTGCAGGAGCAATCCGCCTCGGCAATGAGCACGCCAGCCATGGTGGTAAAGCCGGGATAGTTATGGGCCAGGCGCAGGTTTTGCACCTCGATGGGGATGCGCGCCTCGGCTGCCTGCCACTGTAGCGAAGCGGAAAGGCGCACATCCGCGCCGGGTTCAATATCCGCGAGGGGATACCAAAGCGCCGCGTAGCCGGTTTCGCCGGGCAGGATCACGGTTTGATCGGCAAAGATGGGGGTGAATTCCACCTCTTCGGTTGCGCCCTCGAGTGCGAAGGCGAAGGTAGCCTTGGTGAGCGTAAGGGGCGCGCTGCCGGTGTTTTCATAGGCGAGCGCGCCATAGAGCACAGGGCCTTCCGCGCCTTTGAAAGCATAGGCCACCGTATCTTTAACTTCGGCCTTGGGGCTGCCCTTGCTGGCGGCCTGGGGTTCGCCGGCTTCGGGGGCCTGCGTTTCTCCGGCCTCGGCAGGGCGGGCGGCGGAAGCGCCGGTCACATCGATCACCACAGCCTGTGGCTCCTTAGCGCAGGCAAGGAGCGGCAAAACACAGCATATATAAAGCAAAAGCGCGCGGATCCGTTTCATAGCCCGATTATACCACGGGTTCCTCCAACCGTCTATAATAGTAGGCGGGCGGGATATTCAAATTCACGATATTGTAATATGTCCAAAGCGTGATAAAATAAGAACACTCGGGGAATAGGCGTTGTTCCTCCCAGGAGCTGCGCCTGCAGTATATTTGACTATTTTCAGCAGGGAGGTTTTTTACTATGGCAAAAAGGACCATTGAGGACGTAAACGTAAGCGGCAAGCGGGTGCTGGTAAGGGTGGACTACAACGTGCCCCTCACCCCGGAAGGAACCGTGGCGGATGATAAGCGCATCGTCGCCTCTTTGCCCACGGTCGAGTATCTGCTCAAGAACGGGGCCAAGGTCATCCTTTGCTCCCACCTGGGTAGGCCCAAGGGCGAGCCCAAACCCGAATTCTCCCTTAAACCCGTGGCTGCGGCGCTTAAAAAGCTTTTGCCTTCTACGCGGATCGATTTCGCTTCGGACTGCATCGGCCCCGAGGCGCAAGAGAAGGCCCAGGCCCTTCAGGCTGGGGAGATCCTGCTTCTGGAGAACCTGCGCTACCACAAAGAAGAAGAGAAGAACGACCCCGCCTTTGCCAAGGAGCTGGCCTCGCTGGCGGAGCTCTATGTATCCGACGCCTTCGGCACGGTGCACCGGGCGCACGCCTCCACAGCCGGCGTAGCCGCTTACCTGCCCGCCGTGGCAGGCTTCCTCATCGGCAAGGAGCTGGGCTTTATGGGCGAGGCCCTGGAAAACCCCGTGCGGCCCTTCGTGGCCATCCTAGGCGGGGCCAAGGTAGCGGATAAGATCGGCGTGATCACGAACCTTTTGCAAAAGTGCGATACCCTGATCATCGGCGGCGGCATGGCCTATACCTTCTTCGCGGCTATGGGCTACGGCGTGGGGGACAGCCTGCTGGATAAGGACAGCATCGGCTTGGCCAAAGACCTTATGGCCGAGGCCAAGAGCCGGGGCGTGCAGCTGCTTTTACCCGTGGATACGGTAGTGGCCACAACCTTTAGCGCGGATGCGGAATATAAAACCGTCAAATCCAGCGAGATCCCGGACGGCTGGCAGGGCCTGGATATCGGCGAGGAGAGCCGCAAGCTCTTTAGCGAGGCCATCATTGGCGCCAAGACCATCATCTGGAACGGGCCAATGGGCGTGTTTGAATTCGACGCCTTTGCCAAGGGCACGGCCGCTATTGCGGAGGCCTGCGCCAAGAGCAGCGGCACCACCATCATCGGCGGCGGCGATTCCGCATCCGCAGTGAAGAAGCTGGGCTATGCTTCCAAGATGAGCCATATCTCCACAGGCGGCGGCGCGAGCCTCGAGTTCCTCGAGGGCAAGGTATTGCCCGGCGTCGCGGCCCTCAACGACAAATAAAAGGAGAGTATCGATATGCGCAAACCTATCATCGCAGGCCACTGGAAAATGAACATGACCCCCACCGAGGCCAAAGCCCTAGTAAATGAGCTGATCCCCCTGGTTAAGGACGCCGCTTGTGAGGTGGTCGTCTGCCCGCCCTATGTTGATTTGGCACTGGCTGCGGAGCTGACCAAGGGTACCAACATCCGCGTGGGCGCGCAGAACATCCACTGGGCGGAAAAGGGCGCGTTCACGGGCGAGATTTCTGCGGCCATGCTCAAAGAGGCGGGCGTGCAGTACGTCATCATCGGCCACAGCGAGCGGCGGCAGTATTTCGGCGAAACGGATGAAACCGTCAACAGCCGCGCTAAGGCGGCTCTCGCCGCGGGCATCATCCCCATCATCTGCGTGGGCGAGAGCCTCGCGCAGCGCGAGGCCGGCGAGACCGACGCGCTGGTGAGCGGCCAGGTGCGGGCGGGCCTTGCCGGCATCACCGCGGAGCAAGCCGCGGGCCTGGTCATCGCCTATGAGCCCATCTGGGCTATCGGCACGGGCAAAACCGCCACGGACGAGCAGGCGAACGAAACCATCGGCGTGATCCGCAAGACGTTGGCTGGTATGTATGGCCAGGCTGTTGCGGAGCAGGTCCGCATCCAGTACGGCGGCAGCATGAACCCCAAGAACGTTAAGGGCCTGATGGCTCAGAGCGAGATCGACGGCGGCCTCATCGGCGGCGCCAGCCTCAAGGCGGGGGATTTCGCGGCTGTCGTCAACTACGATAAATAAGAGGTATATCCATGAGCAAGCAACTCACTGCCCTGATCATCCTGGATGGCTTCGGCAGCCGGCAGGAAGCGGCGGGAAACGCCATCAAAGCCGACGGCGCAAAGCACTTTAACGCCCTTTGGGCGGCCTATCCCCACACCGAGATCGCCGCCTCCGGCGAGGATGTGGGCCTGCCGGATGGGCAGATGGGCAACAGCGAGGTGGGGCACCTGAATATCGGCGCGGGCCGAATCGTTTATCAGGAGCTAACCCGCATCACCAAATCCATCCGAGAGGGCGGTTTTTTCCAGAATCCCGCCTTTCTGGGCGCGGTAGAGAACTGCAAGGCGCACGATAGCGGCCTGCACCTCTACGGCCTCTGCTCGGATGGCGGCGTGCACAGCCATTTGAACCACCTCTTCGCTCTGGTGGAGCTGGCCAAGCGCGCGGGCCTAAAAAAGGTCTACGTCCATTGCTTTATGGATGGGCGGGATGTGCCCCCCACCAGCGGCAAGGGCTTTGTGGAGGCGCTGCAAGCGAAGCTCGTGGAGGTCGGCGTGGGCAAGGTGGCCTCCGTAATGGGCCGCTATTATGCCATGGATCGCGATAACCGCTACGAGCGGGTGGAGCAGGCCTATGCCGCGCTGGTCTATGGCCGGGGCGTTGAGGCCGTAAGCCCGGCTGCCGCCATCCAGGATAGCTACGACGCGGGCGTGACGGATGAGTTCATCAAGCCCATCGTCGTGATGGAAAACGGAGAGCCCGTGGGTACCATCCGGCCACATGACAGCGTCATCTTCTATAACTTCCGGCCCGACCGGGCGCGGGAGATCACCCGCAGCTTCATCTTTGAGGATTTCGACGGCTTTGAGCGCCAGAAGGGCTTCTTCCCGCTCTACTATGCCACCTTCACCCAGTATGACGCGACCTTTGGCGATAAGGTACACGTCGCTTTCCATCCCGAGAGCCTGACAAACACCCTGGGCGAATACCTTGCGGCCAACGCTAAAACCCAGCTGCGCATAGCCGAAACGGAGAAGTACGCCCATGTGACCTTCTTCTTCAACGGCGGCGTGGAGGAGCCCTACGAGGGCGAGGGCCGCGCCCTGATCCCCTCCCCGAAGGTGGCCACCTACGACCTCAAGCCGGAGATGAGCGCCTACGAGGTAGCGGAGGAGGCCGTGCGCCGGGTGGAGAGCGGCAAATACGACGTGATGATCCTCAACTTCGCAAACCCCGATATGGTGGGCCACACCGGCATGATGGAAGCGGCTACCGCGGCTGTGCATGCGGTGGATGAATGCCTGGGCAAGGTGGTGGAAGCCCTCCGCGGGCAAGGCGGACGGGCTATCGTCCCCGCGGATCACGGCACTTGCGAGCAGATGTTCGCCGAAGACGGTTCGCCTTTTACCGCCCACACCACCAACCCCGTGCCGGTGATCCTGGTGGATGATGCGAACAAGGGCGCAACCCTGCGCCGGGGCGGCCGTTTGAGCGACCTTTCGCCCACCATCCTGGGCCTGATGGGACTGCCTGTGCCGGCCGAAATGACGGGCCGGAGCCTCATCGAGGGTTAAGGGGCCGCAGATGGCGAAAAAATCAAAATAATGCTGGCTTTTTTGTACTGGGCGTGATACAATCTCTAATGCGGCTGTGAAAACGGCAATGGAACGTTTGATACGGAGGAAGTATACAGAATGGCAACTTTGAATATAATTCTTACCAGCATCCTCGTCCTGTGCTCGATCGTTATGATCGCGGTCGTGCTTATGCAGCAGACAAAGTCCAGCGGCTTGGGCGGCGCTTTCGGCGGCGATAGCCAGACCTTCTCAGCGCGCGGTCAGGCGGCCAGCAAGGAAGCCAAGCTCCAGAAGATCACCGTGTATACCGCCATCGCCATCGGCGTGCTGGCTATCGCGATCATGATCATCGCCTAAATCGTATTTTGGCAATGGGAGTATGCTGCATAGGCATACTCCCATTTTTTATGCACGGTATGCGGCATATAGAGAAAGGAAACAAATGACGAACCAAGAAACGGAAACCTTTATTTTAGAGATTTTGCGGCGGGAGGGCCAGCCCATGGCCCCGGAGACGCTGCTTGAACAACTGGAGGAGGCGGATGCGGGCGCGGCTGCGCTGGAGCGGCTGCTCGGCACCGGGCGGCTGATGCTCACCCGTAAGCGCAAGCTGGCCCTGCCGGAGCACACCGGCCTAACCTATGGCCGGGTGCAGGGCAATGCCCGGGGCTTCGGCTTCTTTATTCCCCAGGATGGCGGACGGGATCTTTTCCTGCCTGCGGACGGCATGCACGGCGCCATGCACGGCGACCAGGTGTGGGTGCGCCAGACCGACCGGGTGAGCCACGGCGGCAACCCGGAGGCCGAGGTGGTGCTGATCGCCTGCCGGGCGCAAAAAAAGATTGTGGGCACTTTTGAAGACGACGAGGGCGCGGGCGGCGGCTATGTGGTACCGGATGATACCCGCCTCTATATGGATGTGCTTATTCGCCCTGGCGATGTGGATGGGGCCAAGCAGGGCGATAAGGTGGTAGCCGAGATCCTCCAGTATCCGGATGGCCGCCGCCCCCTGATGGGCCGGGTGATCGAGGTGCTGGGCAGCAAGGAGGAAAAGGGCACGGATATCCTTTCGGTAATCCGCCGCCTGGAACTGCCGGATGAGTTTGGCAAGGCAGCGGCCCGTCAGGCCCGCAACCTCAACAAGCCCGTATCCGCTGCGGCCGCGGCCCGCCGCGAGGATATGCGGGGCCTTCTTACCATCACCATCGACGGCGCGGACGCCAAGGATCTGGACGACGCCGTATCGCTGGTGGAACTGCCGGATGGCGGGAGTCTCCTGGGCGTGCATATTGCGGATGTGAGCCATTATATTGCCGAAGGCTCGCCCCTGGATGAGGAAGCTTACACACGCGGCACCAGCGTCTACTTTCCTGACCGGGTGCTGCCAATGTTCCCCAAGGAGATTAGCAATGGCATTTGCTCGCTCAACCCCAATACGGACAAGCTGACCCTCTCCTGCGTCATGGAGTTGGATGCGGCCGGCAAGGTGGTGGATCACCGCATCGCGGAAACGGTTATCCGTACCCGCCACCGCATGACGTATGAGGATGTGAACGCCATGTTCGCAGGCGATGAGGTATTGCGCGGGAAATACGCCGATATTTGGCCCATGCTGCAAAGCATGCAGGCCCTGATGGAAAAGCTCAAGGCCCGCCGCTTCAAGCGCGGCAGCATCGATTTTGATCTGGACGAGGCAAAGCTGGTGTTGGACGCCAAGGGCCATACCACGGATGTGCAGTTGTATGAGCGGGGTGTTTCCAACCGCATGATCGAGGAATTTATGCTCCTCGCCAACGAAACCGTGGCCCAGCATGCCCGCACCATGGGCCTGCCCTTTATGTACCGCGTGCACGAAACGCCGGATAAGGAAAAGCTGCAAAACCTCAACACGTTCCTGGGCACCTTGGGTTACGGCATCAAGAACCTCGGTAACGTGCGGCCCGCCACCTTGCAAAAGGTCCTCTTGGCCAGCAAGGGCACCAAGGAGGAAATGGTGATCCACCGGGTGACCCTGCGCTCCTTGCGCAAGGCCCGATACAGCCCGGAAAGCCTGGGCCATTTCGGCCTGGCTGCGGATTATTACTGCCACTTCACTTCCCCCATCCGGCGCTATCCGGATTTGACGGTGCATCGGCTGCTTAAGGAGATGCTCCACGGTATGCTGGATGAAAAGCGCGCAGCCGAATGGATGGCCAAACTCGAGGAAATGGCCCGCCATTGCTCCGAGCGGGAAAGCGTGGCCGTGGAGGCCGAGCGCGCCGCGGACGACCTTAAGAAATGCGAATACATGAAGGACCGCATCGGCGCGGTGGAGACGGGCATTATCTCCGGGGTGGCCCAATACGGTTTTTTCGTGCAATTGCCCAATACGGTAGAGGGGATGGTGCGTATTGGCTCCATTGAGGATGATTATTATGTGCTGGATGAAAAGAACTACCGTATGGTAGGCCGCGCCTCCGGGCGCTCGTTCCGCCTGGGGGACGAGGTGCGCATTAAAGTTGCGGGCGCGGATCTAGAGACCGCCAACGTGGATTTTGTTCTTGAGCGGAGTACACGCCAAAACGGAAACAACAGTAACGGCCGCAAGGATGGCAATGCGCGCCGGGGCGGCAAGGGCGTGGCTGCGAAGAAGCAGGAAGCCCCCAAGGCGGCTGCGAAACCCGTGCAGAAGGAGAACGCCAAAGCGGCGCCGAAGGAAGCATCAGCGGCCCAAAGCGGGCAGAAAGGTGACAAGAAGGCGAACGAGAGGCGAAATAATCGGCGGGGCCATGGGTCCAAGGTTGTAAAAGCCGAAACAAAATGATAAAATAGGCTAGGAGTAAAGCGGAAAAGAGGGAAAACCATTGCCGGTAAAGAAGGGCGTTAAGCCCGTGGCGCAGAACCGCAAGGCGCGGCATGAATACTTTATAGAAGATACGTATGAGTGCGGCATCGAGCTGGTGGGAACAGAGGTCAAGAGCATTCGCGCCGGCAAGGTGAACCTCAAGGATGCCTATGCGCAGGTTAAGGGTGGGCAGGCTTATGTGATCGGCATGCACATAAGCCCCTATGAGCAGGGCAATATCTTCAACCGCGATCCGTTCCGCTCCCGCCGCCTGCTCTTGCACAAGCGGGAGATCCACAAGCTCCAGGCCCTATCCCAAGCCGATGGTTACAGCCTTATTCCCTTGCAGCTCTACCTCAAGGATGGGCTGGTCAAGCTGGAGTTGGCCGTGGCCAAGGGCAAAAAACTTTACGACAAGCGCCATACCCTGGCCGAGCGGGACGCCCAGCGGGATATGGAGCGCCGCATGAAAAATGTAGACTAGCGCCGGGCCGTTGCCCGGCCATCATGGGGGCGTACATGGTTTCGACGGGGATCATGGAAGCCGGATAAGCGAGCCGAAGACCCGTGCTTCGTTAAAAATGGGAAACTTAAATCTAACTGGCAAAACTGATTTTGCACTCGCTGCCTAATTAGGCGGCGCGTCCGCCCGGTGGTTCCCACGCCGCCGGATACGGGCGTCATTAAGGTGGGGAACCAACCTGCTTAAGCTTTGCGGCAGGCGGGATCTTATGAAGCTACCGAAACCCTTACCCCGCTGACGGGGGATGGGCCGGGGGAATCCTAAATCGTCAGCTGCGCTCGGAGAAAGTCTTGCGGACAGGTTTTCGGACAGGGGTTCAACTCCCCTCGCCTCCACCACAGTCCGTCTGAAAACGTAAATTTCAGACGGACTTTTTCTATTAATGGAGAGATAAATGGCTAAATATGGCCATTGCAAGAAGTTGCCCGAGGTGCACACCTTGGTTTCTGTTATAATATTTCATTAATTAGT